>NZ_RYDO01000003.1:0-423405 GCF_003984855.1 Flavobacterium sp. GSP6 | reverse complement strand
TAGAAGAATTCTGGAAACAGAAAAATAATTTTAAAAATGTTGCTTAACTAATACTGCGGGTTTTATTTGCATATCCATACCGAGGTAAAAAGAGACTGGTAACCAAAGATTCAGCTTATAAATGTAGCTCAATAGGTAAGTGTCCAGATAGTCGTGGCATATCAATTATAAGACTTGAAAACTTTATTATTAACCATTTGTTTATAGATAAAAATCTAAAAGAACTCCTTTTAGATTTACCAGAAAATAACACGCAAATTATTAGTTTAAAAAACAAGTTAATAAAAGTTGAAAATGAACTTAAAAACAAAACTAGTTTGAGGGATAAATATCTAAATTGGTTAGATGATGAAGAACTTGAAGGTGATGTTGCAGTAATAGATAAATATAAAAAGACTAAACGTGAAGTTGAAGTGCTACAGAATAATATTGAAATCTTAAAACTTCAAATATTAGAATCAGATAATCAATTTGCAAAAATTAGAATTGAAAATGCAGTAAATGAATTTCAATTAACGAAAGGTTTTGATGATACAAAAAGACTTATTCATTCCATCATTGATAAAATAACCATTAATCATGTTAAAAAAGAGCGTGGTGGGAATTTTTATGTTGAAATAAAATACAAAGGCTTTGAAGAATATTCTTTATTTATGACTAATTGGTTTGCGCTTGAATGGAACTGGTTATCTTATTATAGAAGTAAAGCCAACAATGAACAACAACTCATTGAAGATCTGGAACAATCAAAAGCTTTATTAGATTTTCGAGGTATTGATTATACTGATGCTGATTTTGAAGGTTTCGAAGGAAATGAATCAGTCACTGGTATGCACGATTTAATTGTGCTAGATAATGCTAATCTTATGTCATTCAATTAATTAAAAAATACAAAGCGTTTAAAAATGACTACCTTAATTGCCTTTTTCAATATGTACCTCAGGTGGATGATTCGTCAAGATAATAAGGGAGTCGATTTAGGAATCTGGAAAAGCATTTCTCCCGCTTCATTATCTTGTCCCTTGGATGTACATTCCGGTAATGTAGCCCGAAAATTAGGTCTCTTGACACGCAAACAAAATGATGGAAAAGCCTTGTCTGAATTAGATACAAACCTTCGTAAATTAGATGGTATAGATCCTGTTAAATATGATTTTGCTTTGTTTGGACTGGGGGTTTTCGAGGGATTTTAGCAGGGGTAAAAGTTAATTTAATTTTAGGGGATTTTTTTTCTATAATGTAAAATAGTTTACATTAAAATAACCCGAAAATTTCATCTGTCATAAATAGCCTGAGAAAAATCGAACTTAAACTTGATGAAAACCTACTTGCGTATCTTCGCTTAAAATATTTATCCTTTACAATTGTGTTTTTAAAATTCTATTTATTGGATCTTGAAAGCCACCTATTCTTTTGTCTTCTTTTCGATTAAAATGATGGCTCCAAACCAAAAAATTTGACTTTAAAAAAAACAAAAAATTTGTTTGGATAAAAAAGTATTGAGGTCAGTATTAAATTTCATATATTTAAAGTCTATAAAAGACCGATAAAATGGTAATTCCCAAAGGTCAAAACCTTATAGAGTTTACTGAACGCTTTAATAGTGATTAAATTTGTAATAATACCTTTTAAAAATAAAATGCTCAGAGAAGTATGTTTGTAGAAACTGTAGTCATACTAAAAGTCAAATTCGCAAAGACTATGCAAGAACCTAAAATATTTGTAATGATACTGAATAAACTATGGCTAATACGCTATTCCATAAAGTGAAATTTGGATTAAGAAAAGCATTTTTCATTTGCTTTGAAATGGCTACAACCACAAAAAGTCTTTCTGCATCTCAAATGGCTATTCAATTTGGAGTTCAAAAAAAAATAGCAAGAATGTTTATGTAAAAAGTTCGAGAAGCAATGAAATCAAGTGAAGATTTTCCATGAAAGGGATTATAAATGTAGATGAATCCGTTGTTGGTGGTTTGGGGAAAGGTAGATAATATTTGTCATAAAGAAATAATATGCGGTTAGATACCGACCTCAAGAAACTAATTCATTAAAAATAAAAACTATTCAATATGCGATTGCGTATATAAGTAATAGGAACGATATATTGTTGCTTATTATAATGTCAAACCTATAATAAAGACTGAGGTTGAGTTAAAAACAAATACAATATTATTTTAATCTCATTACTTAATTAAATATTAATAATAATTTTAATTTAGATTTTCCAAATATAATCCATGAAACAAAAATTTATAACAGTACAAAAACTAAATAAAATGGACGAACTTATACTGTTTTTCCCCTTAAAAATAAAAGACAAAAACCGTACTTTATTCCCAAAATTAAAAGCAGTAGACAATGAGTGATTTGAAAAAAATCGTCTTGGCTGAAGATAATTCTATTTTTTTATTATTATTAAAGTTTCGATTGGAAAAAGAGGGCTATAAAATCCTGACAGCTGTAAATGGAAAAGAAGCACTTGAAATAATAGAAGAACACAATCCTGACTTAATTTTGACTGATATCATGATGCCTTTTATTAGTGGTTTAGAAGTTATCAGCTATGTAAGAAATAAATTGAACCTACAAATCCCAATCATCGTTTTTTCATCGGCGGGACAAGAGGAAATTGTTCTTAAAGCATTTGATTTAGGCGCTACTGATTTTATGAGTAAGCCTTTAAGTCCTAACGAACTAGTGATTAGAGTAAAAAGATTATTGCGCTAACAAGTCCCTATAAAGAACCCTGGGGTTGCTATATGAATACAAATTATTACTTACTTGACTATTTCAATGGGTCACCACTTATCATTCAAGTGGCATGGATGATAAGTGGTCTTTTTATTCTTATTCTTCTTCCTCTAATACTATACTTGAAATATTTGAGAAGCCATCTGAGAAAAAAAGAACGGATTACGGCTGAATATGAAAGCAAATATGAAACGCTTCTAATCCGATATCTATATTCTGGAGATGAAGAACAAGAGATCAGTCCGGAACAGCAAGTGATAATAGATGAATTAAAAGACTCTCTAACGGATCTATTCAAACGAAAAATTTTAATTGCTGTTTTGCTAAAGTTAAAAAATGAGGTTTCAGGAGAAATTGATGAATCTATTCAAAAACTCTATTTTCAAACTGGTCTTATCAACTACACTTTATCGCGATTAAAGCATAAAAAATGGTATATTATTGCCAAAGTAATCCGGGAATTAAAGCAATTTAAGGTAAAGGAAGCACATGATGAAGTGATTGTTCACATAAACCATCCCCGAAGAGAGGTTCGAAAAGAAATGCAATTGTATATGGTCAATTTATTTTATTTTGAAGGACTGAATTTTTTAGACATTTTAGAAACACAACTGTCTGAATGGGATCAGATTCAATTATTAGAAGTCCTACAAAGACTGGAAAATCAGAATATCTCTAATATTAAATCCTGGTTGGGTTCCCCTAATGATTCAGTAGTCATATTTTCTTTGAAACTAGCAAAAACGTACAATCAGTTTGAAGCAAAAGAGGAACTAATCCATTTATTGTACCACATTAATAAAAAAATAAGACTAGAGTCCATTCAAGTATTGAGTTATTTAAATGCCTCAGAAGCCAAAGAAATTTTGAAAATCAATATAGAGCAACGCAGTCCGGAGGAACAAATTGCTTTTTTTAAAATGATGGAAAATTTATATGAAACCAGTGACGAATTGTTTCTGATGCAATACATACATTATACAATTTTTGAAATTAAGGTTTCCTCATTAAAAATTTTAAAAATCCTTAATACCGAAAAATTCAATCTGCTTAAATTAGAATCTTCTGATCCACAATTTTTGAAAATTGTTAATTTTATTGAAAACAATTAAGTATGGGAAACAGTACCGAACAAATTATATTTGAAACAATCCATTATTTGTTTTTTATTTATAGCATGACGGCTATAGTGTCTTATCTCATACTTGCCGCCATTTCTGCTGTAGAAACAATAGAATACAAACGAAAAAACAGTTTTGTGAATTACATAGAAATATTATCTTCAAATAGCTCCCCTTCCATTTCAATTATAGCTCCAGCCTATAATGAAAGTTTAAATATCGTTGAAAACGTACGCTCTTTATTGTCAAACCACTACGTAAATTATGATGTAATTATAGTAAATGACGGTAGCAAAGATGACAGTTTAGAAAAACTCATTCTGGTGTATGAACTAGTGCCCGTATCCTTGCTTATTAACGAACAAATCCCAACCAGACCGCTCAGAAAAGGAATTTACAAATCAACAAATCCTGCATTTGAAAAATTAATTGTTGTTGACAAAGAAAACGGAGGAAAAGCAGATGCTTTGAATATGGGCCTTAATATAAGCAACAGTAAGTATGTTGCCTGCATAGACGTCGATTGTTTATTGCTTGAAGATTCACTCCAAAAAATGATTAAACCCTTTCTTGAAACTACTGACAGAAGAGTTATTGCTGCTGGAGGAGTCATTAGAATTTCGAATTCCTGCATTGTCAAAGAAGGCAAGTTGCAAGATATCAATTTTCCTAAAAAATTACTAGAGCAAGGCCAGATCCTAGAATACATTCGTGCTTTTTTATTAGGAAGAATGGCCTGGAGCAGACTTAATGGGTTGTTAGTGATTTCCGGCGCTTTTGGCTTGTTTGACAAAAAAATTGCGATCAGGGTAGGCGGTTATGACATCCGTACGGTAGGAGAAGACATGGAACTTGTAGTACGAATGAGAGGCTACATGGAAGAACAGAAAAAAAAATACAAAGTTGCCTATATTCCTGATCCGCTGTGTTGGACGGAAGCACCTGATAATTATAAAACATTTATTTCACAAAGAAACAGATGGACTCGCGGAACTATTGAAACTTTGAGAAGACATCGAAAAGTTGGATTTAATCCAAAATACAAGGCGCTGGGAATGCTGAGTTATCCCTATTGGTTTTTTTTCGAAAGAATGGCTCCTATCATAGAAGTGGCAGGTCTGCTCTATTTTGGAATTCTTATTGTGTTTAATCAAGTACGCTGGGATTATTCACTTGCCTTTTTACTTTTAGCCTATTTATTTACCGTTTTTTTTTCTTTAATATCCTTAATTACAGAAGAACTCACCTATCATCAGTATAAAAAGAAAGGAACAGGCGTTCACTTATTGCTAATTGCTTTTTTAGAACCATTTGTCAATCATCCCTTTATTTTATATGCAGCGATTCAAGGGAATAGCGATTACTATTTTAATAAAAAGAAAAAATGGGGAGAAATGACCCGAAAAGGAATGACTAAAGCATCTAATTAAACGCAAATGAAAACGAAATTTACTTATAAAAAAAGTTTAGAATATATTTACGCTACGGTTTCGTTGATCCTTATATTTTGTCTGTTGAGTTTCATTGATGTATTCAAAAATTTTGAATTACTGTCATTTATTTATAAAGTATTTAATGATTTTTTTACGGGAATACTCCTCGGAATATTATTTTTTCCACTGTATTTAGGATTAGAATATATAAAAAATACTATTGGAATACTGGTTATCAGAATACTATTCTCCAGTATCGTACTCATCCAAGTTGGATTAACGGGATACAGCCTTACCACTCATATCAATCTTGGAGCAGACCTTCTAGGTTATTCATTGAGTGATATGTACACCACTGTTTCTGCATCTTTATCCTTATCCTTGCTGACATTTTTACCTTTTGTAGTTATACCTGCAATGTATTGGGGACTGAACTGGTTGTTCCATTTATTTGCACATAAAATCAACACAAAAATTTTACTTTTAGTCGTATTCTTTTTTGGAAGTTTGAATTTATTAATTGCCAATAGCAATAAAACTGCTTCTCAAAACAAATTAAATTTTTTGTTGAGTGATATTCTAAGAGCTAAAAATGACATCGCTTTAGCGTCTCAAGGCGACTTCTCTTTTAAGAAAGAATACCCATTAGAACGAGCCTCTGAAGAAACTAAAGATGTCCTGGCTTCGTTTTTTAACATTCAAAAAGAGAAACCAAATGTGGTTTTTATAATTGTTGAAGGACTTGGTAGCGATTTTACTAACAATGGCGATTATAAAGGTTTCACGCCTTACCTTGACGCCTTGGTATCAAAATCGCTTTACTGGGAGAATTTCGTGAGCAATGCAGGTCGAACATTTGGCGCACTCCCTTCATTAATAGGTTCGTTGCCGTTTGGAAAAAATGGCTTTATGGAATTGAATCCCTTACCCAAGCACAATTCACTAATCAGTATTTTGAAATCAAATGGATACACTACCAATTATTTTTGTGGTGATGACTCCAGTTTTGACAAAAAAAGTAATTTCCTGGAATACAATGGTATCGATAAAATTGTAGATATCGATAAATTTGGCCCAGGATATACAAAAACAAAGAAAAATGCAGGCGGTTTTTCCTGGGGCTATCCTGATGCGGAGATTTTTCGTAAAACATTATCTGAATTAAAAGATACTAAACAACCTCGCCTGGATATCATCATGACGCTTACCAATCACGAACCCTTTAATTTTCCTTCTAAAAAAGCGTATTTAGAAAAAGTAGAACGCATTTTAGAAACCAAATCATATTTTGAAAAAGACAAATGGAACGATTACAAAGATATTTTTGCGTGTTTGTTGTACACAGACAATGCGATACAGAATTTCATGCAAGCCTATGCTAAAAGACCCGAGTATGCAAACACCATTTTTATTATTACGGGGGATCACAGGTTAATTCCAGTTCCTCAAAAAGATAATTTATCCCGTTTTCATGTTCCTTTTTACATTTACAGCCCCATGTTGAAGAAAACGGCAACATTCAAATCTATTTCTTCCCATAGCGATGTTACTCCAAGTTTAATTTCTTTTTTGACAAATAATTATGAATTTAATCCATTAGAAAAAACGACCTGGCTTGGTCAGGGACTCGACACCGTGCGAGAATTCAGAAATATCCATAGCATTCCGCTGATGCGATACAAAGGAAGCATCAATGATTATATTTATAAGGACTATTTCTATTCTGATGGGACTGTATTTAAGATTGATAAAAATTTAAATCTTAGTGAAGCAAATAACGACATGACTGAAACGATAAGCAATTTTTTTACTGATTTCAAAAAATTAAATGCTTATTTAACTACAAAGAATAAAATCACAAAGGCTGCTACAAGCTTTAAGAAACCTGCTTATACGTTTACTGCTGAAGAATTTTTGACCATTAAAAAATTAACAAAAGGATTGAATCGTGATCAGGTTTTCTTTTTAGCCAGAGAATTAGCATTTACAAAAGAGCGTGAAAAATCCCGATTATTATGTGATTACATCTTGAATGAACTTCCTAATTATGGCGAAGTAAGAACACTCAAAGGCCGAACGTTAGCTTGGGATGGCGATTATAAAAACGCCGAAAAAGAATTATTGGAAGTTATCAACAGAACCCCTTTTTATAGCGATGCCTATTTAGCACTGATGGATGTGTATTGGTGGTTAGGGCAAAACAATAAAGGGGTCGCAATTGGCAAGCTAGCATTGGGTAATCAAATAAATGATGCAGAATTGGGTTATAAACTGGCACAAGCATACTATAGAATTCACAATCTAAAAAATTCAAACACACTGATTGATAGCCTATTGATACTATATCCTAAAAATAAAGAATACTCTAATTTTAAAAAAAATCTGAAAAAATGATTTCAAAAATAATGCTAAAACTACTTTTTCTAGCCCTGTTTTTTGGCGGCTTTCAAATGTCCGCACAAGAAACTAAATTTGAGGGAGATCCTGATGCTTCTTTTGAAATTGCTCGCAATTTAGCTTTTAATCAACAACGCAAGCAGGCACAAGACACCTTGTTATTCATTTTGACAACATATCCTAATTACCATGATATCCGCTCTTTTTTAGCGACAACCTATTCTTGGGACGGCGACTATAAAAAAGCAAGAAAAGAATTTAATTATGTCCTCGAAAAAGACATTGAGAATAAAACTACCTGGATAGCTGCCATAAAAAATGAATTGTGGGGAGATTTGCCATTTGCCGCATTAGAAATGACAAATAATGCTTTAAAAATATTTCCAAAAGACACTGAACTATTGTATTTGAAGGCGAGCGCACAAGAAAACAGCAATAATACATTAGAAGCATTAAGCACGATTCAGCTCCTATTAGATACAAATCCGGAGGATCAGAAAGCCAAAGACTACAAGGCGAATTTAAACAATGGCTTGAGCCAAAATGCCATAGGAATAACTTCCTCCGTAGACCTTTATTCCGATGTTTTTGATCCAATGCAATACCATGCGCTAATGTACAGGCGGCAAACGAAATACGGAAGCATCATAGGAAGAGTAAATTTCAACAGGAGATTCAACGAAAATGGAGTGCAATATGAAGTAGATTTATACCCAAAAATTACAAAAGGACTATATGCCTATGTGAATTTTGGCATCGCCAGTACTTTTTTGTTTCCAGATATAAAATATGGTGCTGAATTATTTAAATCACTACCTAAAAGCTTTGAAATTTCCCTAGGATTCCGCACCTTGAAATACAATACTACCACCAATATTTATACTGGATCTCTGGGCTGGTATACCGGAAACAGTTATTTATCTTTCCGTCCTTACTTTACTCCCGGAGTAACAGGAACCAGTATATCCGGGACTTTTACCTATAGAAAATACCGAAGTGACGCTGATAATTATTTAGGAGTAGCCGTTAGTATGGGTTTCTCTCCGGAAATTAATCAGTTCGCTATTGATGAAAATGCAGCTAAATTTGTCGCCTTAGAAGCCCAAAGAATTAATCTTGGGTATTATTTTACCTCATCTAATAAGCAAAATGCCTGGGGAGCACAATTAGCGGTTACACACCAAGAAATAATATTTGACCAAGGAAATTTCTTTTGGATTTATTCTCTAGTACTTTCATGGGAATTAAAATTCAAATAACCGATTCCCATTTCTAATTTAATTTTCCAAATCTTTTTTTGCTTCAAAAGAAGGATTCATCATGTATAAAAAATCGAACTCACTGTTTCTAAAAACCAATAAAACAAATGCTGAAAAACTGCTTTTTGTTAAAAACGATTCTGCTTTTTTAAGATTATGTGTTTTGAAGCATTTTAATGCAATACATCAAAAATATTTTTTTTTGATGTATTTTATATGTTATATTATAGTGCAAAATATTAATAATCAAATACCTATTAAAAAAAAATCCACTTGACAAACATTAATTTAAGTAAATGATTGAAAATAGTATGATTCGCTTTAAACGCAGTTTAAAAGGAAAAACATCCGAGCAAATCAATATTTTTTATCAAGCACTATAACTTGATAAATATTCAGCTGGTTTAATTCTTCATTTCAGAAGCTTTTACAGATGCCAAAATTTTTATCTTTATCCAATTTGTTATTGAGTAAAGTCGAAATAAATAGTATAAACGATATTCAGGATTAATTTAAATGTATAGATTTGCAGTAGGATTTTTAATCAATAAGTGTATTTTTTTTTCAGGACGAGACACGGCTATGTAAGAAAAGAACTTTTAATACAATTAGTTCTCATGATTCATCCGCCCAAACGCTGTGATGAAATAGACGGAATTGCTTGTGAAATATTAAACGGAACGCCAGATTTTTGTTCTGTACCATTTATTGTAAAGTCCGGCATACAAATTTTTGTGGAAACTAAGGTATCACAGAGTGTTTGGCATGGTAAACGGATCATTTTCAGAGTCAGCTAAAGATATATCTCAAATGAAACTATCAGAAAAAAAATTTTTAAAAATATTTCATCACAATCCATCTGCTTGTAGTTTAAGTGATTTGGTTACAGGAGAATATATTGAAGTGAATGACGCATTTTGCAATTTGCTCGGATTTGATAAAAATGAAGTCATAGGTAAAGCATCTGTGGAATTTGGTGTTTTAACACTTGAAAGTCTAAATACCCTATACTTGAAGATAGATGCCAATGAAAAAGTATCTAACCTGGAAGCAAATCTGATAGCGAAGAATGGAGATGTGAAGCATGTGCTGTTATCGGCAGATAATGTATATATCCGGAATAAAAAATGCCGTTTTACTGTTGTCCATGACATTACCAATCACATACAGGCCAAGCAGGCGCTGGAAGTAAGCGAAGGAAAATACAAAACCTTGCTAAATGCATCTCCCGATGGTATTTTATTAATCAATATGAAAGGAGTCATTACTGAGGTTTCTGAAATCGGGCTTGAATTATTTGGCACCGATACCAAAGATGATTTGGTAGGCAAAAAAATTTTCCGATTCATTCCATTTGATGAAAAAAATACGATAAGAAAAATCATTGAAAAGACAATGAATGAAGGACTATCACAAAATATTGAATTAAAAATTAGAAAGCTAAATCAATCGTTATTTGCCGGTGAAACGAGTGTCACTTTAATACAGGACCCGGATGGGGTGTCCTTATCATTCATGATCATCATCCGTGATATTTCACAACGTAAGAAGATAGAGGCAAAACAACTTCATGCCGACCGGATGGCCAACCTTGGAGAAATGGCCACAGGTATTGCACATGAGATCAACCAGCCATTAAATATCATTTCTATGGTAATGGATAAGATTTTATTTGAGTCTGCCAAAACCGAAACTATCAACATTGAATTCCTTGAAAATAAATCAAGCAAAATTTTTGAAAATATAATCCGGATCAGGAACATTATAGATCATATCAGGGCATTTTCAAGAAACGACAGCGATTACATATTGACAGCTTTCGATATTAATTCAAGCATCGAAAATGCCGTTACTATATCAATAGAACAGTTGAAACACCTTGGAATCAACCTGAACCTCCAACTTGATAAACAAATTCCTCATATAGTTGGCAATACCTACAAATTTGAGCAGGTTATTATTAATCTGCTGGCCAATGCCAAAGATGCAATAGAAGAAAAGCAAAGCATACAGGAAGATTATTTTGAAACACTCATTGGGATCAGAACGTATCAGCAGAATCAATTTCTAATCGTAGAAGTTACAGATAATGGTATTGGCATTGGAAATGACGATATCAATAATATTTTACTTCCTTTTTATACTACAAAAGATGAAGGAAAGGGAACCGGAGTTGGATTATCAATCTGTTATCAGATAATCAAGGAAATGAACGGAACCATAGACATAACGAGCGATCATTTTTATGGAACGAAAATAAAACTAGTTTTGGATACTCAAAAGAAAAAGTAAAAATGGAAAAAAAAGAGAAAATAAAAATCTTGATCATTGATGATGAGAAGCAATTCACAGAAGAATTGATTGGTTTTTTTCTGGATTCAGACTTTGAATTTTATGAGGCCAACACAGCCGCAGAAGGGAAAAAAGTATTAAAAAATAATAAAATTGATCTTTTAATCCTTGACGTGCGGTTGCCTGGTGTGAATGGCCTTGATATTCTGAAAGAGGTAAAAATCCAATACGCTGAGATGGAAGTCATCGTCATTTCGGCTCATGGCGATATGGATACGGTGATCAAAGCCATGCGATTTGGGGCATTCGATTATTTGCGCAAACCTTTCCGGTTTATTGACATTCAGATTGCGATTGAGCGTACCCGAAAATATCTTCAGATGCAACGAAGGCTGAAGCAGATGGAAGAAAAGAACTCATTAATATCCAAAACCCTCGAAGATAAAATCAACCGACAGTTTATCGGAGTCAGCCCACAGATTTTGAATGTATTTGAACAAGCCATCATCGCCGCAAATTATCCCGATGCTAATGTGCTGATAACCGGCGAAAGTGGAACCGGAAAAGAAAATATTGCCAGAATCATACATTATTCGAGCGAAAAGAAGGATCCTGTTTTTTGTGCCGTTAATAGTAGTGCCATTACAGAATCACTTTTGGAAAGCGAATTTTTTGGCCATAAAAAGGGATCGTTTACCGGTGCCATCTCCGATAAAATGGGTTACTTTGAAGTGTGTAACGGCGGTACCCTATTTCTTGACGAAATCGCAGATATGCCATTAAACCTACAGGCGAAAATTCTGCGTGCCACGGAAGAAAAGGTAATCACCCGGGTGGGGGATACAAACCCGATACATACTGACTTCCGGATTATTTCTGCCACCAATCATGATATTTATAAAAAAGTGGAGCAAAAAAAATTCAGGCTCGATCTGCTTCACCGGCTCAATACACTGCATATACATATTCCGCCCCTTAGGGAAAGGCCAGAAGATATCAAACCTCTGTTGATCCATTATGTTGATGACTATGCAACGAAATTTAAAAAACCAAACATTCATATCTCCAAAGAGGTTTTTGATGCGCTCCTAAAATATGATTTTCCTGGAAATGTCAGAGAATTGAGAAATATGACCGAAAGGGCCCTCATTCTTTGCAAAGGCAACCTGCTCGGGATAAATGACTTCCCTGTAAAATCGCAAAAAACATCCTCATCGGAAGCTCATTCTGATTCAGTCAATCTGAGAACCCACGAAATTAAAATGGTACGTAAAGCTCTACAAAATTGTAAATGCAATCAGACGGCTGCAGCTGATATGCTGGGAATTACCCGCGATGCTCTCTTGCGAAAAATGAAAAAGTACAATATATCTGTTAATAAAAACGAAGAGTAAAAAACGATAACCAACAATTCTTCTGATATAAAAAGTATCGTTCAATTCAGGAGATCTCAGATCAGGTCTGGGAAGGGTCAATGTCATTATCAGATTCGGGAAGGACGGTCAGGTTAGGAATGCTCCTTGACTCAGGAAGTCTCGGACTTACAAATTTACCTATCCGTTTTGTAAGTTGAATTCGTTAACCTTTTTGTGGATAATGTAACTGACGAAGTTAATTGCACTTAACCATTTGTTGAGAGCCTGCCTACCAGATGAAGTTCTCCCATTTCCGCACATGTGTGCGATAATTTCAATTATTATCCATTTTTACTAATCTTTTCGTAAAAAATATATTAATATAATTTATTTTTTTTATAAAAAATCACAATTAATTAATGATATTGAAATAATGTCTTGTTTGTTTTTAACTCAACCCCAGTCTTTACTGAAGGTTTGACATTATAATATGCAACAATATATCGTTCCTATTACTTATATAAACACCTATATACCTTAATTACAGCATACTGTACTGTATAATACAATGCAATATTCCTGTTTACTTACTTTTCGGCACACTACTTGTAATACGCTCAGAACAAGAGGTAAGCCGTCTCTCTAATTTGTAAAGCACGGTTTTATTAATAACTTAATTTAATAAAAAATGGCAGTAGAAAAAACAATTGGATCATCTAGCCTCGTAGAGGTTATTGATCGTATCTTGGACAAGGGTGTTGTAGTTGATGCCTGGGTAAGAGTTTCGTTGGTAGGTATTGAGTTACTTGCTATTGAAGCAAGAATCGTTGTTGCCTCAGTTGAAACATACTTAAAGTATGCAGAAGCAATTGGATTAACTGCTAAAGCCGCTTAGGCATTTGTAGTTAAAAAATAGGTGTTCTTGCTAAATCATCCTTACGGATTAATGCTCGGAAGCATGATTTACCAAGAATTTCTATTTCAAACTCATCAATCCCTATTTTTCATCAACCTATTCAACCACAATGAATACTCAACCTGAATTAAATATAGATGGTTTTTTCGACAATATTATAACATCTTATGAAAGCCGGATTCAAAAAATTCAAACTGTCTTTCAATCATCCGAAAATATTACAGAATCATCTTATTCCTTGTTCGGGAATGTCAATAATTCTCTAAACGAACTTACAAAGGAAATAGAGATATTAAATTCCAGACTTAGCGAAACTCTGGCAAAAAATGGCTCCCTGCGAAAAAAAGATTACAATACAATAATGTCGTGTATTTTTGATATAATCGATGAAAAGAGAAGCGAAGCCGAAAGCCAGTTTTTGAATTTTGTTGAAACCCAGAAAGAAACTGCCCAATCGCTTAAGAATGGTCTGTTAGGTCTTAAAGACATTACCTCACCAGATGCGCTGGAAAGAATAAGCATCATCAAAGAGCAGCTTTCTCAAATCCCCAAACTACAGGAAATGAGAAAGGAAAAGGTAATGAAAACATTCTTGAATTTTCAGAAAATACATAACAGTATGATAGAATGCCTTGAAAACTTACTTAAAAAAGGCGATAATATTCTGGTAAAGGATATAAAAAAAGTTAAAGATCAAATAATTAAAGAGAATCAAGGCCTTATGTCAAGTATCCAATAGGGTAAATAACCATAGGGAATTAAATATTCATTAATAATTAAAAAATAAAAAATGAGACTATCATCAGAAATGAAAAATTTAAGCGAAGACATACTTGCTTCATTCAAAAAAAGAAACAAGGAAAATGAAGAGCTTGTAATTGAAGTACAAAAAACCCTTGATGGATTTCAAAAGGATCATCAAGAGATGTCAGTGGCTTTAAATGCCAATGCTGTAGCTTTAAGAGTAAAACTTGAAAAGGACGAACAAAAACGGTTAAAAGATTCAGATATTTCCTTGAAAAAAATTAGTAAAGAAAATAAGAATATGGCAACAGCTCTAAGAGCAGGGTTAAATGAGGGTGAAAAAAATAGAATGAAAGAATTTGTTGCTCTTATGAAAAGTATCAACAATAAGATTTCAGAGATTTTTACTTACACGGATAATTTGCTTGAAACTAACGAAACAGAAAGGCTCAAGGAATTTGCTAGTCTTATGAAAAACATAAATACAGAAGTTTCAGATATTTTTACATATACCCATAGTTTGCTTGAGAAAAGCGAAACGGACAGGCTTGAAGAATTTTCCATCCTTATGAAAGGTATAAATGGAGAGATTTTAAGGATTTTCACATATACTCATAATTTGCTTTCTAACGGCGAAATAGCTAGGCTTAAGGAATTTGATGTAGTAATGAAAGGGATCCAAAATGATGTAAAAAACCTTAAAAAAGCAATTAAAGCGCTACTTGGTGATTATGCGAAAGACAGAGGTGATGCATCAGCATCATGGAAAAAAATGTCGGAAATTCTTACTCAATTACGAAATAAAGTTGTTGCTCAGCCTAAGGAAGTAGCTAAAAAAATTGAAAAAAAAGAAGTTAAAATAGAAACTCCAGTTAAAGAAGTAAAGGTAATTCAGGTTGAAGTTCAGCAAAAAGTGGAAACCAAAGCAGTAATCCCAATAACTTTGGAAGAGAAAGTAACGGATTATATCAACAACCATCCACAAGGTGTAAGAATTTCAGAAATGGAAGAGCCACTGGGAGAAACACGCATGAAGCTTGGGTTTGTAGCTAAAAATTTATTAGATGAGGGGAAAGTTCAAAAAGTTGAAAATATTTACTTCCCGATAAAATAATATCCTGTACTGAGCAAGAGTTGTGGGGCATTTTCTTCAACTCAGCATTTTTAATTTATAATTGATATAAAAACCATGTCAAAAACAATCAGTTGCACCTTTTGTAATGGTCTTGGAAAGGATCCTTATGATTTACTCTCACCAATGTCGGGTTGTCAGGTTTGTAAAGGAACTGGGCAGGTTGAAGTGGAGAATCCTGCAATAGCCTGTGTTTTTTGTTCGGGTACAGGTAAAAATCCGCTGGGAGCCAGAGTCCCTTGTATTGTATGTGGTGGAAAGGGAAGTAATTATTGCCAAAGCAATACAAAATGTTCGCAATGTAAGGGTACAGGAAAATCAAATGACGGCTTGCCTTGTACACGTTGTAAAGGCAAAGGATATGAAGGTAATTAACAATGAACAATACCAGCAACACAATAAGGAAAGGTCTTACGAAAAGATTAGAGGCCATGGCTAAGCATTATGCCCGCAAGGAAGAATTTGTAAAAACAAGGGCAAGAATGATACAAGACATTGAAGAGGCGAGGAACATTTGGAAATTGACTCTGGAACAATTACCTAAACAGGAGTTTTAATCAAATAATAAAGGTGAAAATTATGGAGAATAAAATAATGAACAATGAAACTAACACGGTCCTTGAACCTAAGCCCATGTCGGATTTTGTTGAGACAGCGTACATTAAAGATATTACAGAGCGTAGTCTTACCTACATAAAAGCAGGATTTCCAGTACATTTCAGAGGCCCATCTGGAACTGGAAAAACAACTGTGGCTATGCATTTAGCAAGTAAAATTGGAAGACCAGTAGTCATTATTCATGGCGATGCGGAGTATAAAACATCCGATCTGGTTGGTAGCGAGTCTGGATATAGATTTAAAAAATTAGACGATAGATTTATACATAGTGTTCACAAAGTTGAGGAAGACATGGAAAAAAAATGGGTGAATAATCGTTTAACAATAGCAGTTAAAAATGGTTTCACACTTATTTATGATGAATTTACCCGCTCACGTGCCGAAGCTAATAATATATTACTGCCCATCCTTCAGGAAAAAATGATGAGCACATCGGCAGGAAAAGAAGAGGATTATTATATGAAAGTACATCCAGAATTTCGTGCCATCTTTACTTCAAATCCTGAAGAATATGCGGGTGTTAACCGGACTCAGGACGCATTGCGCGACAGGATGGTAACCATGGATCTCGATCATTTTGATTACGAAACTGAGTTACAGATTACCAGGGCTAAATCAAACCTTACATTGGACGATGCTGAAAAAATCATAAAGATTGTGAGAGGCTTACGCGAATCTGGGAAAACAGAATTTGACCCAACCGTTCGTGGCTCTATTATGATTGCAAAAACTTTGGCAACCATAAATGCAACTCCTTCTAAAAACAACGAAATGTTTAGATTAATATGTCAGGATATACTTACTTCTGAAACCAGCAGGGTTGGCTCAAAAACCAATCAGGAAAAGGTTAGATTAATTGTTAATGAACTGATCGAAAAAAATTGCTAATTACCCATCAACTAATATAATATATTATGCCAACTTCAAATGCAGTAAAAGGGATTGGAAGTATCAAAACAATGTACAATACAAAAAAATCAGCCATTTCAAATAATGAAGGTTCTGATTTTTTAAAAATGTATATGCTTGAAAAGGAAAGAACTCGTTTGCGAAGCGAAGAAATATTGATTTCGCGAAGACTTAATATCATTCAAATTAGGCTAAACGAAATTCAAGAGTTTTATAATGGACAATCTATACTGCTCCAAAATCCAGATAGGACAGAAAGCTATCAAACAAACAAAGATGAGGAGAAACCGAATTTTAAAACCATGTCGATAGACTATTAAAAACAATACGCTTATTATGTCACAAACACAACCCACCCATTCAATTAATGCGACTGGCCTTGCTGATATTCTTGAAAGAGTACTCGATAAAGGGATTGTAATAGCAGGTGATATTAAGATACAAATAGCTGATATTGATTTACTTACTATAAAAATCAGACTACTGGTTTGTTCAGTTGACAAGGCCATGGAGATGGGTATCAACTGGTGGCAGGAAGATACTTACCTGTCCACTAAAGCTAGAGAAAAAGAGCTGATGCAACAACATGAAACTTTAGAGGCTCGTCTGGAAAAGCTTGAAGCTATTAGTAAACCATTATAATTTACAGAACCTAATAAATTATCAATAAAATGGAAAACGATAAAAATAAAGGAAAAAGAGACGAAGCTGATTTTGAAATTTTCGGGCTTGGCGGTTTGTTCAAAGGCATCGAAAAATTGGTTGACCTTGCGGGAAAGCTCGAAGAAAAGGCCGGAATAAGTAAGGAAGGGGAGATCAATTTTGATCATATCAAAAAAGGCATGAAAGGCGTTTATGGCTTTACCATCAACACGGCAGGTGGTGGTACCCCAAAAGTGGAAACTTTCGGGAACATAAAAAAAACACCCGAAGGGCCTAAAGTAGATGAAGAGCGGGAACCGATAACAGACATCTTTGATGAAGAGAATGAAATTGTTGTCATTGCCGAAATGCCTGGAATAGAGGAAAATGACCTTATAATCGACTTGAAGGAAGACATTCTTGAAATTTCTGCGATCAGCAAAAGCCGAACATACCGAAAAGAATTACTGCTTCCGGTAAAAGTCATTAAAGAAAATTTAAGTCACAAATTCATCAACGGTATCCTTGAAATCAATATTAAAAAATAAAATCATGGCACTTGAGTGCTTAGAAAACAAGGACTTAAAACTCATTATTTTCGGAGGAAAAGGTGGTGTTGGAAAAAGTGTTTGTGCCATAGCTACTGCCCTGGCATTATCTAAAAATTTTAAAACGCTACTTATATCTACCGATCCGGCTCATTCCGTATCGGATTGTCTCGAACAAGAAATTGGTTTTAAAGTAGTAAATGTTGACGGTACAGCTAACATGTCGGCCCTTGAAGTAGATGCCGACAAAGCACTTTCCAATTTTAAAACAGAACACCGGAATGAGCTGAAAAAACTTTTTGATACCTCTACAAATCTTGACAGCGAGGACATCGATGAAATGCTGGACTTATCAATACCCGGCATTGATGAGATGATGAGTTTTAAAACCATCATTGATTTTATTGAAGAAGGTGGATACGATAAATATGTGGTGGATACAGCACCCACCGGGCATGCATTGCGATTGATTTCATCTCCAAAGTTATTGGATGATTGGATAAAAGTTGCAGCCAGAATGAGATGGAAATACCGCTATATGGTTACCAGTTTTTCGGGGTCCTATCAACAGGATGAGGTGGACGCATTGTTATTCAGCCTGAAAAAAATAGTAAAAAGAATCCAAAACCTGTTGCGGGATAAAACCAAATGTGAATTTATTCCTGTATGTATCCCCGAAGCGATGGCTACCATGGAAACAGACAGACTGCTTGCTGATCTTAGCGCATCCGGAATAATTGCGAGGCAGATTATCGTGAACAATGTAATGGTTTCGGATGATGGTGATTTTTGCAAAAGAGTAAAGGCTAATCAATTACCTTATTTACAAGAGATTAAAAAAACGTTTAGCAATTTAAATATAGTTCAAGTGCCAAAATTTGCTGAAGAAATTAAAGGACTGGAAGCGTTGGATAAATTGAGACAAGTATTGACAAGTTAATAAAGCGGTTGAAGAGTTTATGAAATGTCCCTTTGAAAATTTTGAAGTTTGGAAAACGCCAATGAAACTGGTAAATATCGAGCAAATAAACTTATAAATCAATAAACCTATCAACAAATAAATAACCCAACATATTAACTTTTTCACCAACCTTTTATCAACGAAAATGAAAGACGAAATAATATTACGTGTAAAAGAAGCCCCGGTAAAGGATGTTGGAAGGGCAATTGCTAGGATTGACCCAAAAGACATGAAGTTGATGGGTTTGGAAAGTGGCGATGTGATTGTTATAGAAGGCAAACGTGCCACGCCTGTTAAGATTATGCCTTGTTTTCCAGAAGACAGGGACAAACGTATTATTCAGATTGATGGCATTACCAGAGAAAATGCTCAGGCTGGGATTGATGAAAAAGTGAAGATCATTAAAACTACCTGCCGCCAGGCTTCAAAGATAAAACTCAAACCTGATACAAACTCTGGTTCTTTATTTAAGGCCGATGACGCAAAATATATTGGTTCGCTCATCAATGGTCTTTCGGTAACAAAAGGAGATAAAGTGAGAGCCACCCTTTTTGGTTCCCGTGCGGTTAATTATACCGTAACCGGCACCAACCCTGATGGGGTGGTACTGATACACCCAAATACCACGTTTCAGCTTGAATTGACCAAGCAAGAAGGGGAAAATAAAAGTAAGGTTTCGTACGAAGACATCGGCGGACTTGGAAATCAGGTACAGCGCATTCGGGAGATGATAGAACTGCCCTTGAAGTATCCTGAAATTTTTGAACGTCTTGGTGTTCAGGCTCCCAAAGGTGTATTTCTGTATGGCCCTCCTGGAACAGGGAAAACGCTCATCGTTAGAGCGGTGGCTCATGAAACAGATGCTTATTTTATCAACATCTCCGGTCCGGAGATCATGGGGAAATTTTATGGGGAAAGCGAAGGCCGGATAAGGAAAATTTTTGAAGAGGCTCAGGCACATGCACCATCCATCATTTTTATTGATGAAATTGATGCTATTGCGCCCAAGCGGGAAGATATGGGTGGCGAAAAACAGGTTGAAAAGCGTGTTGTAGCCCAACTATTATCACTTATGGACGGATTGGAATCAAGGGGGAAGGTCATTGTAATTGGCGCAACCAACATTCCTAATTCCATTGATCCGGCATTGAGAAGGCCGGGACGTTTTGATCGCGAAATTTCTATCTCTATTCCCGATAAAATAGGCAGGCTGGAAATTCTTCACATCCATACTAGGGGAATTCCTTTGTCGCTGGATGTAGATATGGAAAAACTAGCAGAAATTACCCATGGTTTTGTGGGTGCTGATTTGGAAGCTTTAGCCAGGGAAGCCGCCATGACTGCTTTGCGGAAAATACTCCCACAAATCGATTTCGAGATGGCCGAAATCCCTTACGAACTTTTGATGTCGCTCGAAGTAACCATGGATAACTTTTTTGACGCGATGAAAGAAGTAGAGCCTTCGGCCATAAGGGAGGTTTTTGTGGAGGTACCCAATGTGAAATGGGATGATGTTGGCGGCCTCGATGAAATAAAAGAGGCTTTAAAGGAAACCGTAGAGTGGCCACTGATATATGACGACCTGTTTAAAAAAGCCGATACCAAACCTCCCAAGGGAATTATCCTTCACGGGAAACCTGGCACAGGTAAAACCTACCTGGCAAAAGCGCTGGCAAGCGAGAGCGGAGTTAATTTTATCTCTGTAAAAGGGCCACAAATTTTAAGCCGCTACATCGGTGAATCGGAAAAAGGGGTAAGAGAATTATTCAGGATGGCAAAACAGGCATCGCCTTGTATCTTGTTTCTGGATGAAATAGATAGCCTAACCCCCAGACGCAGTAGTGACGGTTCAGGTTCCGGGGTAATCGAAAGAGTGATTGGCCAGTTCCTTACCGAAATGGATGGTATTGAAGACCTGAAAGGAGTGATTGTGCTGGCCGCTACCAACAGAATCGATTTAATTGATCCAGCTTTGCTAAGAAGTGGCCGGTTCGATCTGATATTTGAATTGCCGTTCCCAGATGTAAAAACAAGGGAAAAAATATTCGGTATTCATACCCGGAATAAACCACTTGGAAAAAAAGTAAGCCTAAATAAACTGGCCCTGAAAACAGAAAGCCTCACCGGATCAGATATCGAATTTATTTGTCGTAAAGCGGCCATGCTTGCTATTCGCGAATTGATTGATAAAAGCAAAGGAAAATCGAAGGAAGTTACCGGAGAAATCATCATCATGGAGAATCATTTCGAAGAAGCGATCGGGCTGGTATTACAACAAAATTCAACGAAAAAAGGTTGATAGAAAGGTTGATAAGTTAAGGCGTTTATGAAATATTCATTTGAAAATATGGAAGTTTGGCAAACGTCAAGGAAACTAGTTAATATCAACCAATAAACCGATCAACCAATAAACTAATAAAATGACAACAAAAGGAATATACATCTATGGAATAGTGCCGAATTTTTACAGTACGGATATATTTAAATCATTTGAAAATTCAGGGATTTATGCCATCCCCTTCCAAAATATATCTGCCATTGTTTCCGACAGGGAGAGTGCACACATTGATTATTTAGACAGGGAAAGTTTGGGATACTTGCTGGTTCATCATCAAAAAACCATAGAAGAACTCATGGAGAAAGGATTCAACATGCTTATCCCTATGCGGCTCGGTACGATTGTAAACTCAAAGGAAGAGGTTATTAAAATACTTGCAAATGGCCATGATTTAGTTATTGATACCCTAAATAAAATTGAAACCCTGACAGAAATTGACTTAGTGGTTACTTGGGCTGATTTTTCTAATACCCTCATAGAGATTGGAAACCACCCCGAGATCATCGCAATAAGAGATGATATTCTAAAAAAGACAGATACGCTTTCACAAATCGACCAGATAAAAATAGGGATGCTAGTTCAGGAAAAAGTAAAAGCTAAAAACACAAAGGTTGAAACGAATATTTTGGATTCGCTGTCATCAATCAGTCTCGATATAAAATCACATGAGGTGATGAATGACGAAATGGTGACCAACTCTGCTTTTCTCATTAACAGGAATAAAAAAGAAAAATTTGAACAGATAATTGACCAACTTGATGAAGAATACAAAGGCTTGTTGAACTTCAAATTGGTTGGACCCTTGCCCTGCTATAGTTTTTATACTATTGAAGTTAAAGAATTAAATCAGGAGAATGTGGCACAGGCAAAAATAGAACTTGGCTTAACAATAGAAACTTCTGACTCTGAAATAAAAAGGGCATATCAAGAAAAAGCAAAAGAATTTCATCCCGATGCAAATCAGAATAATCATAATAAGGAAAATTTCAATAGGATTAATAAAGCCTATCATACATTGCTCGAATATTCAGAAGCGGAAAGGCAATCTTCAAAAGAGAGTTTAACCTTTAAGGGAAAACAAAAAGTGAATGAAAATTTGATTTTGATAAAAATAAAGGAATAATATGCAACGTGACGGGAAATATATTTATTGCATCATTGCAACGGATTACGACATCAATCTGGGTCCGATAGGAATAGGCGGACGCGGCGACCTAGTCTCCACTATCAGTTTCGATGGCTTGTGTATGGTGGTGAGTGATCATCCCCTTAACACGGTAGTGGCTAATCCAGAAAACATGCTTGCACACCAAAAGGTTATAGAAGTGGTGATGCAGGAATTTAAGAGCATACTTCCCATTAGGTTTGGCACCATTGCGGCAACTCCTAACGAAATACGAAATCTACTTAACCGGCGATACAACGAATTTATGGAATTGCTCAAACAGTTTGAAAATAAAGTGGAGCTTAATGTGAGAGGAACATGGAAAAACATGCGAATGATATACAAAGAGATCGACAAGGAACACGTTGAGCTACAAAAAATAATGACCGAAATTGAAAAACTACATGATCAGGAAAGGAAGAACATGGAAATTGCAGATGCCGGAAATCTAGTAGCAGATGCACTGATTGAAAAGAAAGTAGAGGAAACTGAAACGATTATCGATGCTTTGCGCAGATCAGCATTCGAGTATAAACATAACAAAACAAATGGTGATGCCATGTTTATGAATACTGCATTCTTGGTGAATAGTGGCAGGGAGATCGAATTTGACCACATAATGGCCGACCTTGGTGCCAGATACGAGGACCGAAGTGATTTTGTATATACAGCTGCCTTACCTATTTATAATTTTATTGACCTGAAAATATTTCCAGAGAAATGGGAATTGTAATAGAAAAACAAAACGCTGATGACGCAGATTAATTAATAAAATAGTAACAACATATCTGAAGGATTTTATGGAAAAAGAAGTTGATATACCGAAAGAAGGAAAATATATTTATGGGATTATCAGGCATTCAGATCCATTAGACTATGGTCCGATTGGTATGGGTAAACGGACGGACCTGGTTTATGGGATAAATTTTAAAGATATTAGTGCTATCGTCAGTAATTCGCCGATCATCGAATACGAAGTCCGAAGAATAAACATGATCACTCACGAAAGAGTACTTGAAGAGGTTATGAAACAATTTACGGTTCTTCCTGTTCGGTTTTCAACTATTTCCGAACATAACGATGACTCTGGTATCCTGAGAATTCTTGAGAAAGATTACAAAAAATTTGATGACTTACTTACTAAAATGGAAGGCAAGAAAGAACTGGGTCTCAAAGTACTGACAAAGGAAGCTGTGATATATGAAAGTATCATTGAAAAATATGACGAAATTAGGTTACTCAGGGGAAAATTGATGAGTCTTCCGGCCGATAAAAGCCATTACCAGCGCATGAAAATAGGCGAAATGGTAGCAGAAGCACTCAAAAAGGAGACGGAAAATTACAAAAATAGCATTCTCGATATTTTAAATCCACTTTCTGTTGATGTAAAAATAAACGATAGCTACGGAGAAATGATGATTATCAATGTTGCCTTTCTTGTTAAAAACTTAGCTGAATCTGCATTTGATAAAGCTGTGAATGATTTAGAGGAGAAATTTGGCCGCTTTATGACCTTCAAATATGTAGGAACATTACCACTCTATAATTTTGTCACCCTTGTAATAAACACTAAAGGAATATAATATGTTTTTAATCGATAGCATACTGTTAGCACCCCTAAAAGGAGTAGTTTTTATCGCTAATAAAATCAATGAGATTGTTGAGAAGGAAACGTCGGATGAAGGCTCCGTCAAAGAAAAACTGATGCGACTACAGTTGAAATTTGAATTGGATGAAATTGATGAAGAAGAATATGACAGAAGAGAAGATGAATTGTTGAAATTACTGGAAAATATAAGGAAAGATAAATAAGGAGTAAAAAATATGAGCAACATTATTGAAGTTAAAAAAGTAGTGATTAAGTTCCTGAGAGAGAACATCAAAAGTTATGATGTAACGGTCATAAAAATTGAAAAAGTGAAAGAAATCTGGAATGCTGTGGCAGAGGTATATGAAGACGATTCATTTCTAAAATCAATGGATCTTCCGTCAAAAAAAGTGCGGCTTTTCTATGCGGTCAAACTGGATGAAAATCTTGAAATTACATCCTTCGAACGGCATGGTTCCTTGGAAGGAATAGATAGCACTGACGAATATATTAATTAACAAATTTCTGTCATGATAAATGATCTGATATATGTTTATTGCATATCACGTACTCCTCCCCGGCTTATAACGGGCATGGGGTATAGTACAGTGGAATCACTTATGTTCGATGATTTTCACGTGATCGTTAAATATGTTTCCAAAAGTGAATTCTCTGAAGAAAATTTCAAAAAGAATTTATCAGATATTCAGTGGGCGGAATTAAACGCACGGAATCATATCAGGGTAATCAGCATGATTATGGAACAGAGTACTGTGATTCCTTTTAAATTTGGCACCATCTATCATACTAAAGCCAGTTTGAAAACCTTCATTATTGATTATGCTGACTCATTGATTGAAAGCTTCAATCATATCGAGGGAAAGGAAGAATGGTCGATTAAAATTTATTGCGATCGTAAAACACTGTGCGAGCAAATTGACGAATTAAGCGAGGAAGCTGCTGCGCTTGAAAAGCAGATTATGGAAAGTTCGCCTGGGAAAGCCTTTTTGCTGGGAAGAAAAAAAACTGACCTAATCGAAAATGAGATGGACAGGATTTGTAAGAACTACGGACAGAAATATTATGATGAATTTAAAAAACTGAGCGAATCAACCAGCCTCAACAATCTACTCCCGAAAGCGTTTACCGGAAGAGAAGAGACCATGATCCTCAATACCACCTTTCTTGTAAGTAAAAACAAAGTTGCTGATTTTATAAGTACAGTTGAAACATTGAAAAAAAAAGAAGGGGATTCCGGCTTTATTATTGAAGCAACCGGTCCCTGGCCACCATTTAGTTTTATTTCCATTAAAGAAAAACAATAATGCACAATAATGTAATCGACCGGTCTAAAGACATTACCATGCTTGAATTGCTTGACAGAGTATTGAACAAAGGGGTTATCCTCAGTGGGGATATTATAATTTCAGTAGCAGATATCGACCTGGTATATGTAGGAGTGAAATTGCTTCTAAGCTCTGTTGAAACCATGGAGCAGTTAAAGTCTGGAAAGCCAATAATTTTGTAGAAATGAAAAAAATGATTTATTCCATATTATCCGTAAAAAGAAATCCAGAGAAGTTAAATGCTCTGCTGGTTGGGATGAAGGGCATTTCTGGTTCTGACTTATGTGCTGTTTCTTTTGGTGAAATTACTGCTGTAGTAAGCGATGTAAAAAGAGCTGAATTAATTGCAGATAGATCCAATGCTATTGAATATGCAGGTGTGATCGAAAACCTTGCGCAACAATTTACAGTTCTTCCCATGCGATATGGCTCAATAATGGAATCAGCCGAATTAATTAATAAAATGCTCGAAAGAAACTACCATGAATTTCAACAAAATCTCCAGGAAGTTGAAAATAAGTATGAATTTGGGCTAAAGATTTTTTGTGATTCCGAAAAATTAAAATCAGAACTGAAGATAAAATCAGAGGCAGATACCCAAACAACCGAGAATTCTGCGACGGAAATCAAAAATTCAGTTTACAAGGATTATCTGGATAAAAAACTTAAAGAGCACAGGCTTGAGGAATTGATGCTAACTTATGTTAATTCGGTCATTGAAATGATCACTGGATACCTTTTCCGGTTAAACACCGTCAATAAATTCAAAAAAAGGGCAATAACAACAACAGCTATCATTGATGCCGTTTTCTTACTTGATATGGAGCGGAAAGATGGACTAATTCATGTAATTGGGGATTTGCAAAACCAATATCCAAGGCTTAACTTTGTCCTGACTGGACCTTGGCCTCCGTATAATTTTGTTGAAATCGCCATAAAATAATCGGTATGATAAGTGAAAATAAAATACTGTTTAATACCGGATCGCTTGATGAGCTTTCGGAGGAGATCGGGAAACTAACAAACAATGAAGAATCCAGGCTAAAGCTAGGCCCAGACAATGCTGATTCCGGCTTGGCAAAACTGGTACTAACCCTGGTTGAACTCATTCGTAAACTGGTTGAAAAGCAAGCTATGCGCAGAGTTGACGGGGGATCATTGACTGAAGATGAGATTGAACGGCTTGGTGAAACCCTTATGAAACTTGAACTAAAAATGGAAGAGCTGAAAAAGCACTTTAATCTTACCGACAGGGATTTAAACATCAATCTTGGCCCATTAGGCAATTTAATGTAATATAATGAGTAAAATTTTAGGTATAGATTTAGGAACCACAAATTCCTGTATAGCTGTTATGGAAGGTAATGAACCGGTCGTAATCCTTAACAGTGAAGGTAACAGAACAACGCCTTCTGTAGTAGGATTTACTGACAGTGGTGAGCGTAAAGTTGGTGACCCGGCAAAACGTCAGGCCATTAGCAATCCAGTAAACACGATTTTTTCCATTAAACGGTTTATTGGTGAATCATACGATCTGGTTGAGAAAGAGATTAGCAGATTGCCATATCAGGTTTCAAAAGGCGAAAATAATACACCCCGTGTAAACATTTCCGGGGAACTGTATTCGGCTCAGGAGATTTCGGCTATGATTCTTCAGAAAATGAAAAAAACAGCTGAAGACTACCTTGGACAAGAGATCAAGGAGGCGGTGATTACCGTTCCTGCCTATTTCAGCGATTCACAGCGGCAGGCAACCAAAGAGGCTGGTGAGATTGCAGGGTTTACAGTCAGACGTATTATTAACGAACCTACGGCGGCAGCTCTTGCCTATGGATTGGATAAAAGGCATACAGATATTAAGGTTGCAGTATATGACCTTGGTGGCGGAACTTTCGATATTTCGATACTCGAACTCGGAAATGGTATTTTTGAAGTGAAATCTACCAACGGGAACACTCACCTTGGTGGCGATGATTTTAATCAGCTGATCATTGACTGGTTGGTTGATGAATTCAGAAAAGACGAAGGTATAGATCTCCTTAGAGATTCTATGGTACTTCTGCGGTTGAAAGAGGCGGCCGAAAACGCAAAGATCGAATTGTCTGGATTGATGGAAACTGAAATTAACCTACCCTATATTATGCTGGTTCAAGGCATACCCAAGCACTTGGTAAAGAAGCTTACCCGTGCCAAATTTGAACAGTTGGTTGATAACCTGTTGCAGTCAACTATTCTATCTTGTCAGCAGGCACTTAAGAATGCCCGATTGAAGGTCTCCGATTTAGATGAAATCATCCTCGTTGGCGGATCAACCAGAATACCTGCTGTTCAAAAAATTGTGCGTGACTTTTTCGAGAAAGAACCTTCCAAAGGTGTTAACCCAGATGAAGTTGTCGCTATTGGCGCTGCCATCCAGGGTGGAGTTCTTGCTGGCGAAGTAAAAGATGTATTGCTACTTGATGTTACACCGCTTTCATTAGGTATCGAAACCCGGGGTGGTGTGATGACACGGCTGATCGAAGCCAATACAACCATTCCTACTCAGCAATCAGAAGTCTTTTCTACGGCTGCTGATAGCCAACCCTCTGTAGAAATACACATATTACAAGGAGAACGGCCAATGGCTAACCATAACAAGAGCATCGGGAGGTTTCATTTTGATGGAATTCCGCCATTCCATAGGGGTATTCCTAAAATCGAAGTTACCTTTGATATTGATGCTAATGGCATTCTTCATGTGACTGCCAAAGATCAGTTAACTGACAAATCGCAGCAGATTCGCATTGAGGCCTCTACCGGACTTTCGCATGAGGATATTCACCGGATGAAGGAGGAAGCCAGGCAACACGCTGTTTCGGATAGAGAGACAAAAGAAAAGGTGGTTCAAAGTAATCAAGCCGACACTCAGATCTTCCAAACGGAAAAACAGTTAAAGGAATTTGGGGATACAATTCCAGGTAACAAAAAGGCTGCTATTGAAAATGCACTTGAAGAGTTGAAATCCGCGATTAAAAACCGAAGTTTTACCGATATTGAACAGGCTATGGAAACTCTGAGTACCGTATGCCAATTGGCTAGTGAAGAGTTGAGTATAGATCAAAGCTAAAAACCTTTCACAATGAAGACACTAATATATGTTCCCATCATTCATACAAGTGCCGACATGGGATCCATGGCAGCCGAGCTAACCCAGAAGGGTATTGATGAATTTGGGAGAGAATTTTGGGAAACACATGTTGATACCGTTAACAAATACTGGGAGATAATAAGCCAATATTGTGATACTATTGGGCTTGGCGGAAAAGTTGTAAAAATATACCAGGATGGAATGGTTGCGGATGGAGAGATCGCAATAAAAATCATGGAAGATAGCATAAAGGCAGGAAGTAAGAACTATGAAATTATTTCAAGACTGGTCAAACGGGGAGCTATTATCGTGCAAACCGAGGATATTTCGATGGTTAAAAAAGAATTGGAAATGCTAAAATTGATACCCTCTTCCGGCCCATTAATCATGAAACTGATCAGGATTATTAGGTTTAAAATTAGCCGATCCAAACTGTTGAATCAACGGGATGAGTATATTGCTGGCAGGATTTCGGCAACACTCGGCCCAAATGAAACGGGTATAATCTTTCTTGGGGCTTATCATAATATTTTAGATAAACTGCCGAAAGATATAAGAATAAATGAACAAAAAGAAATCCATAAAGTAAGGGAATACCAAAAACTCCTTCCGTTCTATGCTATAAAAAAACAACGTTTTGAAGAACTCTCTCAGTACCTCATAAAACCTATAGTGAGCAAGTGACAGCAGGGTATTAACAAAGCCCTTATTTAGTATCTGATGGTGGAGAGAACAAATCAAAATTCTGGGTTTGGCTCTCCACTTTTTTATCAATAGTTATTACATTTATTTGTTATGTTGTATAAATAACCTTTATTTACCCAAGGTTGTTGCACTAAATTGTATGTTGTTCCTGATGTTGGGTTTGAAGCTCCTACCCCATCTTGTCATTCCGTCCACATATTCCAAGTATCTAAAGCTACTCCAACAAAAGGTTATCCTTTTCCCTAAGATGAAAAATATTATACTACACCAATACTTCCTACAAAACTTTTTGTTTCCAATAATTTCAGGATTTAATTCAATTCTTTATTAGGTTAAGAAAGTAGCTCAATCCTTGGCTTTGTAAACCACCGCATCAAGTTTCATTTGCTTTATCATGCTCTCCAATCCTCCGGCACGTTTCATCGAAAGCATGCTTTTAAATCCTATCCTTTCAATAAAATTAAGCGGGGCTTTAATAATTTCATCAGGTGTATGCCCCGAAAGTACATGAATCAACATGGCAACAAGCCCTTTAGCATAATCGGCATTTGCATCTGCATAAAAAATAATTTTACCATCTTTTAATTCACTATATAACCACACATGTGCCTGGCATCCTTTTATCATACAGTTATCCGTTTTCAATGAAACGTCTAATGGTTTTAGATTTTTACCTAAATCAATCAGGTATCCGAATTTATCAAACAGGTCCTCAAACTCCGAGAATTCTTCCACGAGTTCCTGCTCTATATTTTCTATTGTTTTCATCTCTATCATTTTTGGTTTATTCGTTTAATTGATTTCACAATTGCGTTTGCAAAAACATCTATTTCCTCCTTTGTATTATAAAATGAAAAACTTGCACGCACAGTCCCCGGAATTTGATAATGTGCCATTAGTGGTTGCGTACAGTGGTGCCCTGTTCGTACTGTTATTCCCTGCGCATCCAGGAGCATGCCTAAGTCAAGCGGATGGATCCCATCCACAACAAACGAAATTACACTTGCTTTTTCTTTTGCCGTGCCGATAATTCGCAAATTATCAATCGCTGAAAGTTTTTCTGTAGCATACCCAAGCAGTTTGTGTTCATAAGTAGCAATATTTTCAAGACCGAGTACGTTGATGTAGTCCAGTGCCACTGCAAGACCAATTCCTCCTTCGATATTCGGAGTTCCTGCCTCAAATCGAAGAGGGGATTCTGCGTATTCTGATTTATCGAATGAAACTGTTTTAATGGTTCCGCCACCTACTTGATAATTCGGGAGTTTATTAAGCCATTCTTCTTTTCCGTAAAGTATTCCTACTCCTGTGGGAGCATAAACTTTGTGCCCGCTAAAGCAATAAAAATCTGCATCTAAATCTTGCACATCCACTTTTATATGAGGGATTGATTGGGCTCCATCCACAAGCACAGGAATATTTTTCGAGTGAGCGATAGCAATCATCTCTTTTACGGGATTTACCGTACCAAGTGTGTTTGATACGTGTGTAATGGCGATCAGTTTTGTTTTTGCAGAAAGTAGTTTTTTATATTCGTCCATACACAATTCTCCGCTATCAGTGATTGGGATAACTTTAAGTACTGCATTTTTTTCTTCACATAACTGTTGCCAAGGAAGAATATTACTGTGATGCTCCATCTCACTAACAACAATCTCGTCGCCAGCATTCACATACTTTTTCCCAAACGCAGTGGCTATAAAGTTGATGCTATCAGTAGTTCCGCTTGTAAAAATTATTTCGTGTTCCTGTTTAGCACCTATATGTTTTTGAACAGTAATTCGGGCATTCTCATATTCATCAGTTACATCCTGACTCATTCGATGAACTCCACGGTGAATGTTAGCGTTCTGCACCGTGTAATATTTTATGAGGGCATCAATCACTTGTTGCGGTTTCTGTGTAGTAGCACCGTTATCAAAATAAATCAATGGCTTATTATTCACCATCCTTGAAAGGATAGGGAAATCTTTTCGGATTTTATGAACATCAAAAAGAATTACTTTTTCTAAGTTTTTTGGCAGTTTCATTTATTCCTTTTTATATGTTTATTTGTTCTTTTTTTTTCGAATCTTGTTAGACTATCTTGACCTACAACATTTACATAACCCAAGAAGTTATCAATAGCCGGTTCCTCAATTATGATTTCTATCTCTTCCTTTAAATCTTTCAGAATCATGCCTTCTTTAATTAGTGTTTGAATTTCTTTAACCCTTGAGATTTTTATAGGTATTAAATCATCTTCATTCGGGTAACTAAACCACATTATATTTTTTTCAATATCTGTTTTTTGACGGCTGGCGATACCTTTAAGCGTTTTTATTCTATTGAGATCATTGTCCTTCAAAGAAGATTTGTTGTTTTCTCGATCTTCTATTAAGCAACATTTGAATTCAGTCCATTGTTTATCTTTATTCCTGCCGTATAATGTAGCCCTAGTATTAAAATCTGTTAACCAGGCAGTATGACAAAACTCTCTTCCACAAGTACCGATACCACCTAAACGGGCGGCTTCCTCGAACAGGCTAATCTGACGCATTACTATTTTGATATGAAACGCTGTAGCCATTACCAGAATTAGTTCCCGGAAATCTACCCGTCCTTCAGCGGTATAATAGAAGGTGGCACTTGACTTATCCCCTTGATAATCAACATCACATATTTTCATCTTCAAGTCCAAATCTTTAGCTAAAATTCGGGCTTTATACATCGTTTCAGATTCCAAACCCTTCGCTGTTTTCCATTTTTCAATATCCGCTGATGTTGCCTTTCTATAGATTTTTTTAATGACTTCTTCCGTCTGGATATTGTGTTTTTTTAATTGCAACCTAACCAGTTCTCCTGTTAATGAAACATGACCTGTATCGTGTCCTCCAATGGTTTCAACAACTACTATATCTGTTTGTTTAAGAGATATATTTTCATGCTTCAAATAAAAATCTTTACGTCCTCCTTTAAATTTTACTTCAACAATGTTGAATGTTTGTTGATTGGGTGGCAATGGTATATCGGCAAGCCAATCATATATATTTAATTGACTATAACCACTGATTAGGGATGGTACATCATTTTTGTGTTTTGTAGTAGTATCCATAGCTATTGTATAAATTCCTTTTTCATGTTTGTCAATATATACTGTTTTGTTCCTTTTGCTGAGCATATTAAACTTTAATTTTTTATCTAAAATTAATTCACCTTTGCTCAATTACTTTAATAAACCGGTTCAACAATTATCTCTGTTAAAACCGAATTGGCTATAAAACATTCCCGGTGAGCACGGTGGTGCATTGCATTAATTATTGTTTTATCGGGTATATTATCTCCTTTGTTTTTCCAGTTTAAATAAACTTTATGTTCTGACATGTTTTTATGTTTTAAATTATTTTACACTATTTTATTTTTTTGCAAGAACTTAAGATGAACAGGAAACACTATAATTTTCTTTTCTGTAGGCGTTGGTTTTGAATACGATTCATATTCTGGATGTTCGGCAAATGGCGAATACAAAATTTCTAACCATTTTTTTAATTTTTCATTCCCTCCTTTTTCTACCTCCTCAATTATTTCCTGAGCAATATAATTTCTTAATACATACTTTGGATTTACGCGTTTCATTTCCATCTGGCGTTTCATTTCGTCAGATAATTCTCTTTTCAATCTTTGGTCATAAAGTGAAAGCCATAGTATCACTCTTGAGGTAGGAATTTCTAAACCGTACATGGTTTCTGAGCAAAGATATTCTCTGACTGATGAACGAATTACGGCTTTGCCATCTCCCATTCTGGAAAAAGAAGTTTTGCCTGATCCTTTAGTTTGTATTTCCCATCGCTTTCCATCAGAAGTTAAAATTTCGCACTAGGAAATTGCCCTGCCATCGCCTAACTGTCCGGCAAAGCTCCCAAATTGATGACCGGTATAACGGGTAGCAATTCTCTGCTCATTACTAATCTTGATTTAACCATTTTTGTAAAATGGAATCACTAAGTGAATCAAGACCAAGTTCTTTTTTTAACACCGTTACATGAATAAGAGTAGGATCTTTTAATGGGGTAAGCGCAACATGTTCATACAAAAATGCAGGAAGTTTTTGGAAAGAATTATCAAATTAATAGCAACGTCGAACATGATGTTTGTTTAATATATTATTTTTTTGGAGGCAATCCAAATGCAACAGCCTCATGTTCAAAGTGCCCGTTATGAGCACCATCACAAAAAGGTTTATTTTTAGAAAGACCACAACGGCAAAGTGAAAGCATCTCTCGTCCTGCTAAATCATATACATTCCCATTTTTATCTACAATCTCAAAGTCATTTTCTATTCTCAGGGAACCATTATTGTTTACTGTAATTTTTGTTTTAGCCATAATTATTTTTGTGAGCGTAAATATTAAATCTATTTTATTTATTAAAACAAATGTCTTTCTGCATGATAAGATGATCTTATTAATGGTCCGCTTTCAACAAAACGAAAACCCTTGTTCATGCCTATTTCTTTATACTTTGCAAATATTTCTGGCTTAATAAATTCTATAACGAGTAAATGGTTTTTAGTAGGCTGCATATACTGGCCAATAGTTAATATATCAACACCAACGCTTCTCAAGTCGTCCATAGTTTCATATATTTCTTCTTCTGTTTCACCTAAACCCAACATGATACCTGATTTAGTTTTCATCCCAGCTTCCTTTAATCTTTTGAGAACCTCAAGGCTTCTGTCATACTTTGCCTGTACCCTAACTTCTTTCGTTAATCTGCGTACGGTTTCAAGATTATGTGAAACTATTTCGGGATGCGCATTAATAATTCGTTGGAGATTTTCCCATTTACCCTGAAAATCTCCAATAAGCGTTTCCATGGTAATTCCCGGGCATGCTTTTCTTACTTCATTTACGGTTTCTTCCCATATCATAGAACCACCATCTTTCAAGTCATCTCTATCAACCGAAGTTATTACGGCATGTTTCAACTTCATTAGGCGAATAGATTCGGCCACCATCTTAGGTTCCTCCGGATCAGCAGGCAGAGGTTTACCAGTATGTACATTACAAAATCCGCAGGATCTTGTACAGGTATTCCCCAATATCATAAAGGTAGCCGTTCCATTTCCCCAACATTCACCCATGTTAGGACAACTGCCGCTTTCACATATCGTATGTAGTTTATGTTCGGATACTATTTGTCTTACTTCGGCATATTCTTTTCCTGTGGGTAGTTTTACACGAAGCCAATCTGGCTTTTTAGTATATTTACTTTCTTCTTCAATTATTTCTGACATAATCTAAATTTTAACCAATATTAATTTTTTATTTTATTACATTGGTATTATAATTCCCCATAGCATGATAGTTTTATCATCACCGGTTGAAATCAAATAATTATTAAAATCACTCCATAAAAGTTTATTTACCGAATGGGTATGGCCTCCGTGTTGAGACTTATCTATTCGATAGGGTAGTTCAAAGTTTTCTGCATCCCATATTTTAATTGTTTTATCTCTGCTACCCGTAGCAAAAAACTTTTTATCAGGACTGAAAACGATGCTGTAAATAGCGTAATTATGGGCGGGAATATGATGGATCAACGCATAATCGTTTTCAATATCCCATACATTCAAATAGGCATCTCTAGAACCAGACAAAAGGTATTTCCCGTTTGGATGATAGCGTACTGTATTTACCGAAAAATCATCAAGATGCCCCTTAAGGATTTTCTTTTCTTCATAGGTTTCAAAATCAAAAATTCGAATAGACCCATCACCGCATCCAATAGCTGCTTCTTTCAAAATAATATTAAAATCGATGCTACGGATATTTTTATCACAAAGTTTTAGAGCTGTTATCAATGAGAAATCATTGATTGACCAAACTGAAAGTGTACCGTCACCAGCTAAAACCCAAAAGCATTCTGTTTCTGGTAAATATTGGATATCAAAAATGTATTCCTTATGAAGCTGTAATAGTTTTATTTCCTTATTTTCTTTTAAGTCAATAACATGAATACCTCCTAATGACTGACCGATAAGTAATATATTTCTATCGGGAACATATTTCAATGCCATGGCTTTGGCAGGTAATTTCGCAACAACTTTGTTTTGTTCCTGGTCTTTCATATTCCATTCTACCACAAGGTTATCACTGCTGCCAGAGTAAAAAAGATGAGCTTCATGAGCAAATTCTAATGTGTAAATAGCACCTCCGTGTCCATTAAATTGACCTGTTTTTTCTATTTGTATTTTTGTAAGTGCAGTTATCATATAAGATGCATAAATTCTTTTTTGTGTAGTAATTCTTCTATTGTTTCTCTGTAATCCGGATCATCTACGCAGCAATCTACCGGACAAACTGCGGCACATTGTGGTTCATCATGAAAACCGACACACTCGGTACATTTATCAGTTACGATATAATAAAAATCCATAGAAACAGGCGTATTGGGAGTATCAACATCAACGGTATTACCTGAATTTTGTCCTGTGTAAAAGCCTTTGAGTGCGGTGCCGTCTGCATATCTCCATTCATCACCACCTTCATAAATTGCATTATTGGGGCATTCAGGCTCGCATGCTCCACAATTTATACACTCCTCTGTTATCATTATTGCCATAGTAATGAATTTTAGTAATCAAGATTTAATTTAATAATTTATTTAGCGCTTCCTTCTATAATATTTTGTAACACTCCGGAAACATCTTTTTCATTTTTCATCATGTCTGCCATAGTTACCTTATCTAGTAATTTATCCAGTGTAGCCTGCATCATTGACCATAATGATCGGATGGAGCAGTCTACAGAATTAGTGCATAAGGTCATTATTCCTGAATGACTATCACAGAATTTTTTATCGAACAACTTTCCGCTCAAAGCTTTTAATGTGTCATTTACTGTTATAGCGGCAGCAGGTTTTGCGAGTACATACCCACCCATGTGGCCTCTTGTACTGTTAATTAATCCCTTTATGCGAAGTAGTCGGGTTAATTTAGCAACATAGTTAATAGATAATCCTTCTGCTTCACTTAGCTGACGAATGCTTAGTCCTTTCTCATCTGTGCAACGGGTTATCCTTACCATTATTCTTAATCCATATTCTACCTGAGCTGTTATTTTCATAATTGTATTATTTAATTAGTTTGTGTATTTAATTTACTATTACAGACAAAGTTCGCAAATAAAAAAGTAGCTTACTATTGCAAATTTATTATAAACCATAAACACAAACTAAATAGACACAAACTATTTAGTTTTTATCCTTACCTAAATCAGTATAACAACCGTATTTGCCTTGAGTAATATTTTCAAAATCTTTTGCAGAAATTGACGGCCCTGTATTACTGCATTCGTTGTTAAAAATAACTACCAATTGGCTGGCAATACTTTCTGCTGTATGTCCGTCAATATCGGAACGTTTAAAAATTGCAACTGGCTCACCATTTCTAAAAAGGGCAATGTGGGGTGAAGAGGTGTGATGATTTGCAAGATATTTATTCCTGTACCAGTCAATTGCATCTTTTTCCATTCCACCAAACAGCGTGTAAAGCTCATCAGGGATAATACTGTTTTGCAACGCCATCATTACTCCTGGTCGTCCACTACCTGCCGAACAACCGCATACAGAGTTGATTACAACAAGTATCGTTTTGTCATCATTTCTGTCTAATGCCTTATCTACATCTTCAGGGGTTAATAATTCTTTGCAACCTACAGTTGTTAGTTCCTCTCTCATGGGCTGAACATAAACGGCATCATAGCTGGGTTGTTGCGTGATTTTGGTTAAATTAGATTGTTCCATTTTTTTAATGATTAATTTTGTTATTGTTTAATTTACATCATTCCAGTTTCAAATTTAGCCGTCTCGCTCATCATGTCTTTTGACCAAGCGGGATCCCAAGTTACTTCTACATTAGAGCTGCTAACTCCAGGAATATTCCTAATCTTTTCTTCCACTTCTGGAGGAAGTGTTCCCGCTACCGGACATGAAGGGGAGGTTAGTGTCATTATGGTATGCACATTGGCTTCATCATCAATGTTGATTCCATATACCAATCCTAAATCATAAATATTGGTAGGTATTTCTGGGTCAAAACAGGTTGTTAGAACCTCTATGACTTTTATTTCCAATGCTATTTTAGCTGCTATTTCCATTTTTTAATTGTTAGTTGTTAGTCTTTACAGCTTTAATGTCTTTTACGCATTCCATTACTTTTAGGGCTAAGTCTTTAAATATTTTGCTTTCAATCGTATTTTCATTTAATGCTGCTGGCGCTCCAACATCTCCTGCCTCCCGTATTCTTGTTATTAAAGGAATTTGACCCAATAATGGAACATTCATTTCTTCTGATAATTTTTTTGCACCATCCTTTCCAAATATGTACTCTTTTTTATCAGGATTACCTTCCGGTATATAGTATGCCATATTTTCAACCAATCCAAGCACCGGAACATTAACCATTGGCATCCTGAACATATCGATACCTTTTCTGGCATCAGCCAAAGCTACTTCTTGTGGTGTACTAACTACAATAGTACCTGTAAGCGGAATTTTATCTACCAGCGTAAGATGAATATCACCTGTGCCTGGCGGAAGATCCACAAGCAGATAATCTAAATTACCCCAATCGGCATCCTGAAATAATTGAATAAGGGCTTTGGAAACCATAGGTCCACGCCATGGAAGTGCCTGCGATGCTTCCGTAAAAAAACCAATAGATAAAACTCCTACTCCATGAGATACAATTGGTTCTATTAGATTTCGACCAGAATCATTTGAAACTTCAGGCTTTCTATTCACTAAGTCAAACATGAGTGGCATTGATGGCCCATAAATATCGGCATCTAATAAGCCCACTTTTGCACCTAATTGGCTTAATCCCACTGCAAGATTGGCGGAAACGGTAGATTTACCTACACCACCTTTCCCGGAGGCAATAGCAATAATATGTTTAACACCAGGCAATATTGTTCTAAGTTCAGGAGCTCTATCCTTAAAACCAGGTAGGGCTTGCATATCTATATCCACCTTAATATCCGTACCTAATGCTTGCAAAAGGCTATCCATACAAGCCTCTTTTACTATCTTTTTACTATTCATAGTAGGGCTGCTAATCTTAACGATAAAGCTGATGATGTTCCCTTCAACATGAATATCATTCACTAATCCTAATTCAACAATACTTCTCTTGAGGTCAGGCTCAACGACGTTAGTCAGTATATTTAGAATATCCTCTTTAGTTATTTCAGGCATGTCATTTATCAATTTAATAGTTAATTGTTTGTTTCCGTAAATTGCTTAAATTTATCAACAAGCAGCTGTTCTACTTTTTCCCTTACAGGTTCAATTTTAATTAACTCCGTTATTTCTGTTAAAAAAGCTTGTTTTAAAACTGATATAGCTTCTTTTTCAGATAAGCCTCTGGAACGCATATAATATAATGCCTCTTTATTTAATTGTCCAATGGTTGCCCCGTGACTGCATTTAACATCATCCGCAAAAATTTCCAACTGGGGTTTGCTATTCATCGAGGCGGTTTTTGATAATACAAGGCTATGGTTTTTCTGAAAAGCATTTGTTTTTTGAGCATCGGGTCGTACTATTATTTTACCATTAAATACTCCTTTAGCTTTATCTGCAAGAATTCCTTTGTACAATTCGTTGCTGTTACAATTCGGATACGCATGGTCTATAAAAGTTTGGTTGTCTATATGCTGCTTATTTATACCAACATAAAGTCCATAAAAATTAGTCATTGTTCCACTATCCTTTAAAATGGAGCTTAGGTTGTTCCTTACTAATTTTCCGCCCAAATCAACTACATAAGAGCTGTAGGTACTATCACGCAGCTGCTCAACTTCTGTATTATTGATAAAAAATGCATTCTCACCTTCATCTTGAATTCTATAATGATCAACAATCGCATTTCTTTTTAGAACCAACTGTGTAACCGTATTCGTGAAATACGTTTGTTGGGAATTAGTGAGATGATGATACGTTTCAATAACCGTTAATTTACTATTTTCTCCGGCTACGATTATTTTTTGCGGACTGATAACTGTTGGCTCTTCTTCTGTATGTGCTATATTTAGTATATGAACAGGGCGATCCAGCACTAATCCATCAGGCACATAAATATAAATTCCATTGTGAGCGAAGGCAGTATTTAATACAACGAAGGAATTCATTTCTTTAATTGCCCATTTCGACAGGTATTCAGAAACCGTTTCTTTTGTAAGCCTATCTTCTCTCAAACTAGAAGGAATATCCTGCACTATGATTTTTTGCGATAATTCATCTTTTGATGAAAGTAATTTATTGTATTTACCGTTCACAAAAACTAGCAGGTATGCATCCAACCCTTCAAAAAGAAAAGGCTTAATATCTTCTGTTGTAATGTCAACCAGTTTTGGCTGCTGGTATGTTGGCTGAAGTAACTCGGCAACATTGGTATATTTCCAATCCTCATTTCTTCTGGTTGGAAAATCTACGTTATTGCCAAATCGTTGAATAGCAACTTTCTGGAGACTATGCATTACATTATTTTTCTGTCCATTTAATGAATTTTCATAAAGACGGAATAGTTCAATAAACTTTCCCCTGTTATCATTTTTATCTGGTGTATTTTGAATTTTCATGCTTATCTTTTTAAGATATTGTTAATGTTGCTACTTCTTCTTTAATCCAGTCGTATCCCTTTTCTTCCAGCTGTAATGCTAAATTTTTGTCGCCCGATTTAACGATTTGTCCATTGTATAACACATGCACAAAATCAGGGATAATGTAATCGAGTAAACGTTGGTAGTGTGTAATTACTATAAAAGCATTGTCCTTTGTTTTTAGTTGATTAACACCATTGGCAACTATTTTAAGCGCATCAATATCAAGCCCTGAATCAGTTTCATCCAACACGGCAAGTCTTGGTTCTAAAACAGCCATTTGTAAAATTTCATTGCGCTTTTTTTCTCCGCCCGAAAATCCCTGATTTAGAGAACGGCTTAAAAAACCATCTTCCATCTCCACCATTTTTGCCTTCTCTTTAATATATTTTAGCATTTCGGTTGCACTCAAATCCGTCTTTTCTTGATGTTTTCTAACAGCATTAATGGTATGTTTAAGAAAGTTTGCAGTGCTTACACCCGGTATTTCTATCGGGTATTGAAATGCCTGAAATATACCTTCCTTGGCACGTTCATCAACTGATAATTCGAGGAGGTCTTTCCCCATATAGGTAATACTACCCTCAGTGATTTCATACCCTTCTCGACCTGCTAAAACGTGTGCCAGCGTACTTTTACCACCACCGTTTGGTCCCATTATAGCGTGTACTTCGCCAGCATTTATTTGAAGGTTAATACCATTCAATATTTTTTTTCCTTCAATTTCTGCGTGTAAATTTTTTATTATTAACATGAGTTCTGTTTTTTTATTTAATTATTTTATCCAACACTACCTTCTAAACTTACAGCAAGCAATTTTTGTGCTTCCACTGCAAATTCCATTGGTAATTCTTTAAACACATCCTTGCAATACCCATTAACAATAAGATTAATGGCATCCTCCATTTTTAATCCTCTTTGCATACAGTAATAAAGTTGATCTTCACCTACTTTAGAAGTTGTGGCTTCGTGTTCAATTTGAGCTGTATCATTGTCAATTTCGAGATAAGGGAAAGTATGCGCACCACATTTATCTCCCATTAATAAGGAATCACATTGTGAAAAATTCTTAGCATTTTCCGCATTTTTTCCTACTTTAACCAAACCTCTGTACGAGTTATTGCTTTGACCTGCTGAGATACCTTTGGAAATAATAGTACTGCTGGTGTTTTTACCAATATGCCACATCTTAGTTCCTGTATCCGCTTGTTGTAAATTATTTGTAACTGCAACAGAATAAAACTCACCCGTTGAATAGTCACCTTTTAAAATGCAACTTGGATATTTCCAAGTAATGGAAGAACCTGCTTCTACTTGTGTCCAACTGATTTTTGATCTTACACCTGCGCACAATCCTCTTTTAGTTACGAAGTTATAAATGCCACCTTTTCCGTCTTTATCACCCGGATACCAGTTTTGGATAGTGGAATATTTGATTTGAGCATCGTCAAACGCTATGAGTTCAACCACTGCAGCATGCAATTGATTTTCATCTCTTGTAGGAGCAGTGCATCCTTCCAAATAGCTAACATAACTGCCTGCTTCGGCCACAATTAATGTTCTTTCAAATTGGCCTGATCCCTCGGCATTGATACGGAAGTAAGTTGAAAGTTCCATCGGACACCTAACGCCTTTTGGAATGTAACAAAACGAACCGTCAGTAAACACCGCTGAATTAAGTGCAGCATAAAAATTATCAGTAGAAGGAACAACCATTCCTAAATATTTTTTTATTAGCTCAGGATGTTCTTTTACGGCATCACCAAACGAGCAAAAGATAATTCCTAATTTGGATAATTCTTCTTTGAAGGTAGTTATCACAGATACACTGTCAATTACGATATCAACGGCAACACCTGTTAATCGTTTTTGTTCTCCTATTGAAATACCTAATTTCTCAAACGTTTTCAATAATTCAGGATCTGCCTCATCCAAGCTGTTGAGTATTTTTTTTTGTTTTGGAGCAGCATAATAAATGATGTCCTGATAATTTACTGGTGGATATTTCACATTCGGCCATTTGGGTTCTGTCAGGGTCTCCCAATGCCTAAATGCTTCTAAACGCCAGTCAAGTAGCCATTGCGGCTCCTCTTTTTTAAAAGATATTAATCGAATAGTATCTTCATTTAAACCTTTTGGAATAAGTTCAGTATCAATATTACTGGTAAATCCATATTTGTAATCACTCTTGGTGTAATCTTCAAGAGTTTCTGTGGACGCTTCTTTGCTCATGATTTTAGCTATTAAATTTAAATCTTCTCTGCAAAGATAAACGAAGTTATTTATTATGTACTAAAAAGTATAAATTAATTTATACTAAAAAGTATAATAATATATTACATGACTATAAATATGAGTTTATTAGGTTTTTAGGTAACATAAGAATAGCTACTTTATTTGAACATTCAACCGTTTTTTGGTATAAACAAAAAATATATGAAGGAGTGTGATTTGGATTTCAAAATGGATATATTGCAGCCTTACCTATTTTAGGAAAAGCTGGACTGAAAACTCTGGGTCGTAATAATCAACATTGTTAAAACCTGCATTTAAACGAAGGTTTTACGGTACTGTCCAAAATTTGAGATTTTTCATTCTATAATAAATTAGGCAAAGAAAATAATAATTTATGGCTACATTTGGAAAAAAATTAAAACTTAATATTTCTGAATATTGATGACACATACGCTTTTTAATCCTTTTAAGGATTTAAATTTTGACGAACATTTTTGCTTCCTTTCAGGAGCTTTGACAAATGAAAACATGACCGTTTTTCCAGTATGGCTGATGGATCATTTTAAATTAGGTAATGAAAGAATTGAGATGATGGATAAAACCAAATCTTATAATTATTCAGATCTTAAATTACCGTGTTCTTCCGAAGTGAAAACAGCTTTTGAGGAGCTGGATGTAAAAGTTGAGGCTGCGTATAAAAAAGGTTTTGAAGGCATGGCGTCACTCGATCAAGAGTTGCTTTTTCAATGGACAGGCAGAATGGTCTATGGTATGCTATACTACGAAATGCTTTATGAAAGAGACAGGCTGCTAAGGCAAGGTGAAGATTTTGAGCTTTCCGTCACTCTCAGGAAACGCTTTGGTTACTTCCATTTAATGCTACAATCCTTAATAGAACCGATTTCCTTCGTTGGAAAAAAACCATGGAGCATCGCCGTATTTCCACTTAAATATTCTGCCGATATTTTTAGCTATCGCAACGATGCAGTTAATTTAATGTTCTCATTTGGAGTCAATGAATTTGGTTTTATTGCATGTTTACAAGATAACGGGGTAATTGGGGAGAAGCAAAAAGAGATCCTCGATAAAATGGAAGGTCATGTTTTACATCCCATCCAGTTTGAAGAGTTGTACGCTAGGTTTCATTATTCAGATTATATATTACAGTACAAACCTGAATACAAAATTGAAAACCAAGACAATGGGATTGCTATAAAAGTTGAAACGGCTGGTAAGCAACCTCATTTCGGATTTTGGGATGAGGATATATATGCCCAATTGCTATCCAATTATTGGCAGGTTTACGGTATTGAAAAAGAGGATATTCTTAAATTTCAAATGCCGCCACTTAGCTTTCTTGAAAATCCGTATACCAAAGATTTTATTAATCCAGAATCTATTGACTTACCATTTTAACGGCTTAACAGCAAAAATTAGTTGCCAACGCATAACCAATATTTAATGCCATTAAAAGTAAGTTTTCAGCTGTTTCTCTAAAGTAGTTGCACAAATTCTCATTATCTAAAATACAATCGGGATTTCCGGTAATTTTTTTATTTGAGTTAAAATTTATAATTATAACCTAATCGAACTACCTGTGTTTCATTATAGTCAGTGCTGTTATAATTAAAATTCAGACCTTGAATTTGTTTCCTGATTACTAATGTATTTAAAATGTCGGTTGCATTTAGAAAGAATTCACCTTTGCCATTTTGGACTGATTTTTTAATCCCTAAATCAATTGAAAATCGAGAAGCAATTTTTCCTTGCGGAATAATATCTGGCGCCAAATATATAGCGGTTACTTGAGCATCCACTTTTTTGGATAAGTGCAAGATATTGTTCCATTTAATATTTCCAGAAAAGATGCCTTGCTTCTCTGCCGAAAAAGTATTGGGAATTGGATATTTATTTTCAACAGCAAAAGCATTAATTTGATTGTGATACGCAATTAAGTTGAAGTTAAACGAGTACCATTTTGCAATCTCTTGTGAAAAGATCATTTCAATCCCTGTATTGAAACTTTTATTTGCATTTTGGAAAATAGCATAGATTAAATTGCTGTCTGGAACTGTCGATGCTATTCGAGTAATGGTAGCATTTGCAAAACGGTGGTACACGGCCGAATAGAAATATCCTTTTTTTAAGTTCGTTTTATAACCTAGTTCTAACAAATTGGTGAACTGCGGACGAAGTGCAGGATTCCCAACCTTTATTATTTCTGCATCATCGTATTTTGGAAATATTCTAATATCGACTTCATTTGGCCTGTCTACTCTACGATTGTAAAATACTGATATTCTATTGCTGTCATCAATTTTGTATGCCAATCGCACATTTGGAAAAGGTTGGGTATAGTTGTACCCGTCACTTTTATAGGTATTATGATCTGGATTGATATTGTATTGCAAATCGACATATTCTACTCGCAAACCCAGTTCTGCCTCAATTTTATTGTTTTCAAAAATATAATTTCCGTACACGGCCGGAATAATTTCTTTGTAAGTTGCTTGACCGCCAGCACCGCTATCTATGGGAGAATTTGCGCCGGGAAAGAACTGCATATTAGTTGGAATATCCCTTTTTCTGAATTTAAAACCGGTTTCAAATCTTCCGTATTTTAAGGGTTTGATATAATCAATATTAAAGTCGGCTACTTTCTCCTCTGATAACAATTTGAAAGCATCTTTTCCGGTGTAGGTTGGCAGAATATTGTCAAAAAAATATTTTTCATCCTCTCTGTGAAAAGTATAATTTAAACCAATATTTAATAACCGTCCTGCTTCTTTAAACTTGTGCTGGTATGCCGCAGTAGCCATAGCGGTGGTTTTTAATTCATCTTCCAAAAATTGCCACAGTCGCAATCGTTCCGAATAATTTTCATTAAAAAAGGGCTGATCTCCATTGTCAATGATTTTTTCGGTTCCAAACAGACCAGAAACGGTTAATGAATTTCGGTCATTAATATTCCAGTCAATTCCAGTTTTTAAAGTAGTAAAGTGCGTATTCCGATTTCTTTTGGTTTGTTGATTAATAATAGTTCCATCAGTGTAGGTTCGCGTTACAAACTCATTTTTATTGAGTGTTTCTGTATAAAGATAATCACCCTGAAAAAAAGCATTGATTTTGTTTTTACGATAATTAAGTGATAACGTCGGATTAATTTTTGGTGTTAATGAGTATTGCGGACGAATAGTTGGTAAATTTTCTTTTCTTTCCCACAGCGCACCCAATCCAGAGGTAAAACCCACTTTTCCGTTGAATCCCTCTTTTTTGTTTTTCTTGTAAATAATATTGATAATTCCAGCGTTTCCGTTGGCATCGTATTTTGCAGAAGGATTGTTAATGATTTCAATTTTTTCTATCGCAGATGCGGGTATATTATCTAAGCCCGATTGGTTTCCAAACCCTGTTAATGCGGTTTGTTTTCCGTCAATTAAAACGGTGACTTTATCATTGCCTCTAATTTGTACTTTCCCGTCTTGCACGGAAACACCAGGCAAATTTTGCATTGTTTGTAAAACAGAACCACCACTCTGACTGATATTATCTGCCACAGAGAAGGTTTTTTTGTCCATTTTCTGATTAATAAGTTCTTCCTTTGAAACGACCACAACTTCATTTAAAATAGTAGCATTATCTTCCAATTCAATGCTTCCCTCATCTAGAAATTCAGAAAGTGAACCTACATAAATAGGTTGGTTTTTTGTTTTGTATCCATCAAGTGTAAACTCTAGAAAGTAATTTCCAGGAACTACATTCGAAAATGAAAACCTACCCTCTTCATTGGTAACAGTTCCCGTAATCAAAACGTTATCCTTTGTGTTTTTCAAGAGTACATTTACATAAAGCAAAGTCTCTTTTGATGTTTTATCTTTTGTAATTCCGGATAGTGTGACCGCTTTGTTTTGTCCTAATAAATCTGAAATTGATAGTATTAGAAATGATACTAATAATATTGTTTTTATTGGCATATCTTAATTTTTATTCTTTATTTAAACGACAAAATTGCGATTAGAGTTTGAAGAAATATTGAATTTTAGAATTGAATTTCGAAAATGTGTAACTTATCTTTGTAACTATAAATAACTTCCCAATTGTTGTTCTCTACAATTTTATTAATTATTGATAAACCCAAACCGTTCCCTTTCGAGGATGGATTTACTTTAGAAAAACGTTCAAATAATTTATCTGTTTCGAGCGATTTTAATATACCCGTATTGGAAAAAACTAAAGCATTCTTATGCAATACAACATTGATGCTTCCATTAGCAACATTATGATTAATTGCATTCAGAAACAAATTACTGATCAAAACTTCAGATAAAAACAGATTCGTTTTAACAAATGTATTCGATTCTAAAGCAGTATTTATCTTAATATTTTTTGCTAATGCCTGTTCTATAAAAAAATCTAATTGATTTGTGATAACCTCATTCAAAAGAACCTCTTCAGGAATGTTATATTGTTTGTTTTCTATTTTTGATAAAAGCAACAGGTTTTTATTTAATCGGTTTAGCCTTGTTGTTGTATCATTTAATTTATCCAGTATTTCAAATTGTTCTTCCGACACATCGTCTCTTTGCAATAATGTTTCCAATTTTCCTTTAAAAATAGCAATTGGTGTTTGCAATTCGTGTGCCGCGTTCTCAATAAATTCTTTTTGGCTTTTATAAATGCGTGTGTTTTTTTCAATCAATTTATTTATTGCCTGATTGAGTCGATTGAATTCCTCAATAGTATTTACAACTAATTTTGGATGGGAACTTTTATCGATTTCAAATTTCTCAATTTGCTCGAGAGTGTCATAAAATGGTTTCCAAAGCCTAAGAGATAGCCTTTTAGTAATGATAAATAATCCAAATAAAAGAATTAAAATAATGATGGTAAACACCATTAAAATACTGACAATAAAATCCTTATTGTCAACTAGGTTTATTCTGGCAGAAAAAAGGTAGTGTTTATTATTAATTGTAACTGGAGCATTGAGCACCCGATAGGGTTCGTTTTCTTTATCCAAATTATTATAATAACTATTGCTGAATAGTGTGTCTCTAGAAATTATTTTCTGAACTTTCTCTATTTTTATATCCCTATTCCATTTATTCCAAACTGCAACATCCTTGTCTTGTAATTGCGGCGCATACAATAACTCGAATTCCTCTTTTTGAAGTAGCAAGGCTTCATCTGTTTCATGTAGATACAGTAATTGAGTTATATAAAAGAATAATGGCGCTGCTGAAAGCATCACTATTAAAGAAAATAAAACATAATATTTTAGAGTAGTATGTAATAATTTTTTATTCATTGTTCCATTTGTAACCAATTCCGTAAACTGATTTTATGTAATCATTGCTTCCGGCATCGTTTAGCTTTTTTTTCAAATTCTTGATGTGGGCATAAACAAAATCATGATTGTCCAGCATGTCCGCCATATCACCTGAAAGGTGTTCAGCTATGGCACTTTTAGACAAAACCTTGTTTTTATTTCCAATTAAAAACAATAATAAATCAATTTCTTTCTTGGTGCATTCTATTTTCTTCTCTCCAATTTTTACCGATTTTGCTAAAGTATCAATTTCTATTTCATTGAATTCAATTTTATTGTTTCCGTCGTATTTTTTTCTTCTAACCAAGGCCTGAATTCTGACCAACAACTCTGAAAGATGAAAGGGTTTCGTCAAATAATCATCTGCGCCAAGATTGAATCCCTCGATTTTGGTCTCTAACGTTTCTTTAGCCGAAATTATAATAATCCCCTCTGATTTGTTTAGTATTTTCAATTTCTTCAAAATGCTAAATCCATCACCACCCGGAAGCATTAGATCTACTAAAATACAATCATAATCATACATAATAATTTTGTCTAAAGCCGTTTGATACGTGCTTGCGGTTTCGCAATGAATATCATTTGTTTTTAGATAACTTTTCATGCTGTTCGCAATATCGATTTCGTCTTCGATGATTAGAATTTTCATATTGCAAATTAACAATTCAATTTTGAATGAAATTTGAATTTAGGTATTAAATTGTTTTTTCTAAATTTAACTGAGTTATTCACTTATAAAATTCTGACAACTAATGCAGCTACATCAGACAGCGTGGTTGATTTTAAAAATTATTTTCTGTCATTACTGTAAATTTATGTTTTTTATTCTTCTACATTTTTCATTTTCATTAAAAGTGCATAAGCTCCTTTGATAACAATTCTTTCGTCTTTTAAATCGTCTGAAAGAATTTCAGTGAATTCATTTTCTGTAGCTCCTATTGTGACTTCTTTCATTTCAAATTGTTTGTTTTGTTTGGCAACAAAAATATAATTCTTGTTTTCATAATTTACAATAGCATCAGATGGCAGTACATTTGATTGCTGACTTTTTAATTCTATTTCGGCATTCATATACATGCCCGGTAAAAGTGTTTTATCATAATTTATAAAATGGCAGTGTATTTCAGTGCTGCGGTTTTCTGAAAAATCTTTACCTATCAAAATAATTTGGCAAGGATATTTTTTCTCGGGATTGGTATTAGTATAAGCCAATACCGATTGACCAATAGCCAATTTATTGATGTCTTTTTCAAATACGGTTAAGGCCAAATGAATATCCGATGGATTTACAATCTCGAATAAAACATCGCTCGGGTTTACATACTTGCCAATATTTACATTGACCTTAGCTACATAACCACTTATTGGCGAGTATACATTGATGCTTTTTGAAATGTTTTTTGTTGAAACATTATTCGGATTTATCCCCGCAAATTTTAATTTCTCGCCATACGATTGCACCATTACAAATAGTGAGTTGTATTCTGATTGTGCTTGTTGATACACTTTATCGCTGCTGGCTTTGCTTTGGTTGAGTTCTTTTTGCCTTTCAAATTCGGCTTTTGCATACCCAATTTTTGCTTTCGCCAAAAGGTAATCTTCCTGCAGTTGAATGTATTGTTGGTCTTCTACAACGCACAAAACCTGCCCTTTGGTAACATGCATTCCTTCTAACAATTTGGTGTATTTTAAATAACCGCCCATTGGAACACTAATGGAAACTAAGCTTTGAGGCGGCACATCTATTTTACCATTTAATTTTAAGGTAGATGAAATTTGTTTTTGTGTGATTTTTCCAGTTTCAATACCTGCATTTTTTATTTGTGCATCGGTAAGAGTTGTCGTGTTTTCGATAGTTGGATTAGCTTCGGTTTCGCTTTCCGTTTTCTTGTTTCCACAAGAAGAAAGGAATACTATTGCCAATATTGTAATAATTGTATTTTTAATCATGATAGTATTTTTATTTTGGTATTAGTGAATTTTCGATTCTTTTTCATAATTTAAAATTAAGGTTTTTATTCTTAACTTTTTATGCGGGTAAAGTTAGCAAGTCCAGTCATATGTAATTCGCATATCATCATTGGCGCTGGCGACCCTAATTACGATCATGCTCCTTTCATAATTAAACTATTTTAATTAGTTAAAGCATTGATTTCAATAACAGCGGTGTTTAATTTTTTAACTGCTTCGATGTATCTGCTTTGAATTTCGGTACCTTGATTAATAAGCATTACCCATTCCATATAATTAATGTCACCATTGATAAATTTATCATTAGCAGCTTTAGTTACTAAATCAACATTTTTTAAAGCTTGACTCTCGTAATAGGCGATAGTTTCTTTGTGTTTTTTATATTCCTGGACTAATTCCTGATTCTTGCTTTCCAGTTTTAGTTTTTCATTATTTAAATTATTTTCGGCTATTTGCGTATTTATCTCTAAAGCCTTTTTCCTGTTATTTATTGCTGTATTAAATAATGGAAGCGCCACTCCTAATTGTCCGTAAACACCATTATTACTGTCTTGAAATACAGTATTTGTTTTGAAAGTCTGGTAATAAACACCACCAATTAATTCCGGTAATTTTTTAGATTTTTCAAGTGAAACTTCTGCTTTACTGCTATTCACTTCTTGCTCAAATAATTTCACACTGGGTTGATTGCTAATAGCATTTGTATCTGAATTTTTGATGAAATCCATTTTAAATTTATTTGAAACTGGGACAAAGTCTTTATCCGTATTAAGTAAATACTTGAATTGTGATTGAATTATTTTGTAATCACTTTGTAATTCCAAAAGTTGAATTTTTATTTGTCCGGATTGGTTTTCAGCGGTTGCTTTTTCTAATATATTGCTTTCGCCTTTATCAAACCGAAGCGTTGAGATCCTTAAAAAATCAGAATATATACTATCGCTTTTTAGCAACAGCTTTTCCTTTTCTTTTAAATACAACATTTCGTAAAACACGATTGTTACCTGTCTGGTCAATTGCTTTCTTTGCAAAGCTTCGTTCCATTGTCCTTTTTTGGCTTCTTCTATTAAAAGTTGTTTCTGTCTTTTATAAACGGTTGGGAATTTTATGCTTTGCGAAACACCAATTTTCACATCATTTACAATGCTGTTAAACTGACCATATTCACCTATAATACCCGTGTTGGAAATATCATAACCTGTGTTTTCCATTATTTGCAAGTACTCTGAATTCAGTTTTTCATTTTTAATTTTAATATTGTTTAAAAGAGCTGTTTCAATCGCGCGCTCTATTGAAATTCTTTCCTGAGCATTGGTACTTTGAAAAGAAAAGAACAATCCCAATACCAGGATAGTCGTAATTGATTTTATCTTTTTGGGTTGTAATTTAATTCCTTTTTCAAACATGATATATAAAATTGGTAAAACAAATAGAGTTAAAAATGTTGCAACCAACAGACCTCCGATGACAACAGTTGCCAATGGTTTTTGTACTTCTGCACCAGAACCATTGCTCAATGCCATGGGTAAAAAACCTAATGATGCTACAAATGCAGTCATTAAAACGGGGCGTAATCGTATTCTAGTTCCTTGCAAAACAATCGCTTTTAAATCGGTTTCCCCCGATTTTCGAATGCTGTTGAATTCTGCAATTAACACCAATCCATTCAGAACCGCTACACCAAATAAGGCTATAAAACCAACTCCGGCACTGATACTAAACGGCATTCCTCGCAATGCTAAAAAGAAAATACCTCCAATTGCCGATAGTGGAATTGCCGAATAAATCAACAGTCCTTGTCTTACGGAATTGAACGCAAAATAGAGCAAAATAAATATTAATAGTAATGAAACTGGAACCGCAATCATCAAACGATTTTTGGCTTCGTTTAAGTTTTCAAAAGCACCGCCATACGTAGGATAGTAACCCGCAGGAAATTTTATTTGAGCTTCGACTTTACCTTGCAGTTCTTTTACAATACTTTGTACATCACGGCCTCGTACATTAAATCCAACTACAATTCTACGTTTGGCATCTTCCCTTTGTATTTGATTCGGTCCTTCGATAATTTCAACTTTAGCTAATTGAGATAAAGGAATTTGCAAACCAGTTGCCGTTGGAATTAATAAATTTTGAACATCTGCCAAATCCTGACGTTTTTCACCTTCTAAGCGAACTACTAAATCAAATCGTTTTTCACCTTCATAAACAACCCCTGTGCTTTGTCCTGCAAATGCGGTATTTACAACTCGATTAATATCCTGAATGTTTAATCCGTATTGTGCAATGGAAGCTCTGTTGTAGTCAATTACTACTTGTGGCATTCCGGTAACGGTTTCTACATAAAGATCTGAAGTTCCTTCAACTGTATTTACAATTTTACCTAATTTATTGGCGTATAACGCCAACGTATCTAAGTTTTCTCCAAATATTTTACAGACCACATCTTGCCTAGCACCAGTCATCAATTCATTAAAACGCATTTGAACCGGATATTGAAAACCAAAGGAAACTCCAGGAACAGCTTCCAATTCCTTGGCCATTTTTGCTGATAATTCGTCAAAAGTTGTGGCAGAAGTCCATTCACTTTTGTTCTTTAAAATGATCATCATATCGCTTGCATCAATTGGCATTGGATCGGTAGGCACTTCGCTACTTCCTGTTTTGCCTACAATTTTCTCCACTTCGGGAAATTTTTCTATTAATATTTTTGCACCTTGTGAAATAGCTGTCATTGAAGTTTGCAAATTACTTCCCGGCAAAACCCTAGTTTCTACTGCAAAATCTCCTTCTTCTAACGAGGGCATAAATTCACCACCCATAAACGAAAGTGTAATCAGCGCTAAAACAAACAATCCTAATGTTACAGCAATAATTGTTTTTGGAATTCCCAATGCTTTGTTCAAAATGGGTTGATAAAAATTTTCTAATTTTTCCATCATTCGATCTGAAAAAGTTTTTTTGTGGGATATATTTTTATTTAAAAATAGAGCGGTCATCATCGGAACATAAGTCAATGACAATATAAAAGCGCCAAACAGAGCAAATGCAATGGTTTGTGCCATTGGTAAAAACATTTTCCCTTCGATACCGCGCAACGTAAAAATGGGAATGTACACGATCAATATAATCAATTCCCCAAAAACGGAAACATTACGCATTTTTATTGACGTTTTTAGTACGGTGTTGTCCATTTCTTGTTGTGAAATTTGAGCAGTTTTCCTGCTGTGCAAACTAAACAAACACGCTTCAACAATAATAACAGCACCATCTACAATCAATCCAAAATCTAATGCCCCTAAACTCATCAAATTACCGCTCACCCCAAATATGTTCATCAATATGACCGCTATCAACATTGCCAAAGGAATAACTGACGCCACAATTAATCCTGCTCGTATGTTTCCTAAAAAGAAAATAAGAACAAAGAGAACTATTAATGCACCTTCTAATAAATTTTTTTCGACCGTCGAAATAGAATTATTTACCATTTTGGTGCGGTCTAGAAAAGGTTCCAGTATAACACCTTCGGGTAATGTTTTTTCAATTTGTGCAATACGATCCTTAATGTTTTTAATAACCACATTACTGTTGGCTCCTTTTAACATCATTACTACTGCACCCGAAACTTCACCAGATTGAACCTCTTTTTTGTGAAATGTCATTGCTCCGTAACGGATAGCACTACCAATGCGAACTTCAGCTACATCACGAATAAACAAAGGACTACCGCTATTAGTGTTTTTAATAGCAATATCTTTTATGTTTTCGATAGTATTAATTAATCCCTCACTGCGGATGTATAAAACTTTAGGCCCTTTTTCAATGTAAGCACCACCCGTATTTTGATTGTTTTTTTCTAAAGCAGTGAAAACATCTGTAATAGTGATATTATAGGATTGCAATTTATTTGGGTCAACGGCTATTTCAAATTGTTTCAATTTTCCACCAAAACTGCTCACTTCCGCCACACCTTCAACGCTCAATAACTGCCGGCGAACAATCCAATCTTGAATGGTTCTTAACTCCGTGATATCGTATTTTTTTTCATAACCGGGTTTGGTTCGTACAACATATTGATAAATTTCGCCTAGTCCTGTTGTCACTGGTGCAAGAACTGGATCTCCAATACCGGTGGGAATTTGGTCTTTTACAGCACTTAATCGTTCTGTTACTTGCTGTCTTGCCCAGTACACATCGGTTGCATCGTTAAAAACAATGGTAACCACTGATAAACCAAAACGAGAAAAACTACGAATTTCTTTCAGTCCAGGAATATTACTGTTGGCTTGTTCTATTGGAAAAGTAATCAGTCTTTCAATATCGGTCGCACCCAGTGATGGCGCTGAAGTAATTACCTGGACTTGATTATCTGTAATATCAGGAACGGCATCAATTGGTAATTTGGTAAATTGATAACTCCCATATCCGATGAGAGCTAAAATAAACAGTCCAATAATGAGTTTGTTTTTGATTGAAAACTCAATAATTTTATTTAGCATAATTTGTTATATTAAGGAATGTTCACTACTTATATTGAATACTGACCTTTTAATTTTATTGTAACTGTAATGGCTGTCTTTTCATTATTTCTGAAAAACCAACCGTGTTTTCCTTCATACGGAGCATAAAAAGTCCCAACCATATTATTGGAATAGGCAAGCGTGTAACTTTCAAAATAAACGTCATTCGTTTCTTTAGCTTGTTTTACTTCCCCGTGAAAATCAAAATAAACAATTCCTTTATTAGTCGTCCATTCGTATTTCATTTTGCCATATTTCAGCATATAAATTTTATATTCAATTCCTTTTCCTGCCGGTACGATTACTTCAACCGTGTCTTCTCTTTCTGCATATTGTTTTTCAGGTGCAGGATTATTTGCTTCGATTGGTCTTTCTACTTCAGGTCCAGAACCTGCTTTTTCCATTTTAATTAATGGGAATGTTTTTCCTGTTATTGTAGCTAATCCATCATCAGCATCCGCTGGTACATAAAGCTTACTAAACCCGAACAGTTTGCCTGTTCCTATTGGATCCATTCCATATTCGGCAGGTAAAACTGCGCATACTAAAATTAGTACAGAAAGTAGTAACGCGAAGATAACTGCTTTGATAATTTGTTTTTTATTTACTATTTGATGATTTATTTCTGACATTTTTTAATTTTTAAGATGTAAAATAACCCGTTAATTGATATCCTATTAATACAAATCCAGCAGCCATAAGCAGCGTATTTGTTATTGTTGAAAATTTCATAAAGCTGGAATGTCTGCGCCATAAAGTAATCAAGATTAGCACAAAAGTCAATGCTATGAACTGACCTATTTCGACACCAATATTGAATCCAAGCAGATTGGTAAACAATCCTTCTTTTTCAAATTTGAAATCTTGCAATTTGCTGGCAAGCCCGAAACCATGAAATAATCCGAAAATCAAAACAGCTGCTTTTGTATTGGGTTGCGTTCCGAAAAATTTCTTGAAACCACCTAAATTATCAAAACCTTTATACACTATTGACAGTGCGATAATGGCATCAATTAAATACGAATTAATTGATATAGTACTCATAACTCCAAACAATAATGTTGCGCTATGACCAATTGTAAAGAAACTAACATAAAGTAGCACTTCTTTCGGACGATAAAGGAAAAAGATAACACCAACTAAAAAAAGCAGATGATCGTAACCCGTAAGCATGTGTTTTGCACCAATATAGAGAAATGGGCCAAAAGCAACGCCATCATTTCCTGACAAAAAAGTTTGCGTATTTTCATCTACACCATGAGCAAAAACGCCTGTGATGCCGATAAAAAAAAGTATAACAAGAAATATTGTTTTTTTTGAATTCATAATTTTATTTTTCTTTAAAAAACTACTTCTCTCCTGAAATTTTCGCAAGAGAAGCAGCCTGTTAAATTATACTAATGCGTGTGACCATGAGCCGCATCAACTTTATCTTGATCCACTTGATTAATACTGTCCGTACCTACTTGATCCGTAGAATCTGTGATCACTTGAACTTGTTCTACTGTTTCAGTAGATTGACTTTCAGTGTTTTCAGTTTCGTTATTTGCTTTGTTGTTGCAAGAAGTTAACATTCCGATTGCGATAGTCGCTACGATTAAAAAATTTTTCATAATTGTAATTTTAATTGGGTTTATAAAGAATAATAAAATTAATGTTGGTGTCCATGATTAATATCTTGTTCAGAAACTTGGCTATTTTTAAATTTGGAAGAGATTGTTTTTCCATTGACAAGTAATGTGATGGTACAATAAGCATATATGCTTGCTTTAGGAACTTGTACAAATAAAGCATTGTTGGTGTCTAAAAAAACTGGATTCGTTGCTTTTGTTTTATTAAAAAATTCAAAAACAGCCAAGCCAGTAATTTTTTTATTTGAAACCGTTTTTCCTTTCGCATTCAGTACGTAAAAACTAATATTGTTTTCTCTTTCGACCCTTTCAATTTTGTAGTCGCCTGAATTTTGTATTATTCCACCGTGCGGCGTTTTGGATTGATTTTCGTTTACTTGTGCATTAGAAATTGTTGTGCCTGCAATAGTTATCAGTATCGCAACTGCAATGGATTTAATTGTTTTCATTTTTGATGTTGTAGTGTTAAGAATAATTGAGCATGTCTTCGACATTACTAAAAAGTCAATTCATAGCGTATGCGACTAAAAAAGGATTCTAGTTATTCAGATGCATTAACTCACTAAAAAACTTATTTTTTAATACAAAATAGTAGTGAAATTGATACAAAGAAACATTCGCTATAAGTATATAGCAAAGTACTTTTTAATGCCTAATTAGAAATATTCACAATATTATTAATTAAGCATTGAAAAATTAATTTAACTCAATTTGGGTGGAAGCCAGATGCATGCAAAAACATCGGAATTGTAAAATTCTGGAGGAAACGGGACAGTACTATTTACAGAAATAGTATTTGGTTTGCGAAAGGAAAACTCTGTTTGGTTTTCAAATGCAAGGGCTGTATTAACAGATTGGTTAATAGTCTTAAAAGGTAAACTTTGATGGTTGTCTTTTTCCTGATTAGAATGATGCTGAGTATCATTGTAATGAATTGCTATGAAATCAAGTAATGAAATATTCTGGTTACTGTAATCCTTTTGATGATTTGAAAAGTGTTGTAGTAAGTTCGGTAATTTCAATAATTGCCCCATCTCTGTGTTAGCACACAAAAAAACAAAAAGGAATGATATGGTAATTATTTTCTTCAAGATTGTAAAAGTAATAAATTTTATTGATTACCAATAATTTTAAAAAAAATATTAAGTAAATCTTAACTCCCCAAAACTTCTAAGCCAATTTTGATGATGGCGCATCAATTTTTCGGATTTTTAGATTGTGATCTTTTCTGTCAACCAATCAACAGATACTGTTTAATGTGGTATTAAAAACTCAAGCGAAATGATGGAACACCAGGAGCAACATCACATCATTTTTGGATTCTTAAGCTCCATAAAGTATTGTGTTTTTTGGTGAACCTGTAACTACTTTTGTGGGTACTACTTTATTTTGAACCGTTAGTTGCTAATAGAATTTTTACTCTTTTTTCTCCACTAAATTCATTCCGCATTTGGGACATTTTCCGGGTTTATCCAACGTAACTTCTGGATGCATTGGGCAGCTGTACGTTTTTTGAGTTTCCATTTTTTTTCACTACTAACCGACTAAATAAATTCAAGACAAAGGGCCACTTTTAACAGTAAGCACTTTTTTTCATATCTTTTGGTTACCAAATCAAAAAAAACATTACAGCGGAATTAGCGTAATAAGAAACAACAGCCGAGAAGATACACCGCCCGACGCAATAATAATTGATTTTACAGATTAATCAAAAAAGCCCCGATAAACTAAAATGTTATCGGGGCTTTTTGTCTAGTAAAAAGTTATCAACATGTACAAAAGGCAACTAAACTGGCAACTAGAAATAAAAAACCCTTATAAATCAAACGTTTATAAGGGTTTTTGTGAAGGCAGAAGGATTCGAACCTTCGACCGCCTGCTTAGAAGGCAGGTGCTCTATCCAGCTGAGCTATGCCTCCATTGCTCATGTAAAAAACTAGTCGGGGTGGCAGGATTCGAACCTGCGGCCTCCTGCTCCCAAAGCAGGCGCGATAACCGAGCTACGCTACACCCCGAAAAAAATATAAAGCGGAGGGACAGGGACTCGAACCCTGGCACCGATTGCTCGATGACAGTTTAGCAAACTGCTCCATTACCACTCTGGCACCCCTCCAAGCTCAAAGAAACGTGTCTTGTTTTGCGGTTGCAAATTTAACACATCTTTACGTTCCTCACAACTATTTAGACCTTTTTTTTAAATATTTTTTATCCTAATTCTAAAAAGACTTCACAATCAAACATATAGAATATAAATAAATTTTTAAAAGAGATTATCCCAACATCAAAATACGAAATTGTTTAAAAAAGATTAAATTTGCTACATAAACCAACATTATATAAATCATGAACAAAAGAGTTGTTATCGTTTCTGCCGTTAGAACACCTATCGGTAGTTTTATGGGAGGATTATCTACAGTTACCGCTCCTAGATTAGGTGCTGTAGCTATAAAAGGAGCTTTGGACAAAATAAAATTGGATCCAAATTTAATTGATGAAGTATTTATGGGTAATGTAGTTCAAGCTGGTGTAGGACAAGCTCCTGCTCGCCAAGCTGCACTATATGCTGGTTTACCTAATTCTGTTGCTTGTACTACAGTCAACAAAGTATGTGCCTCTGGAATGAAAGCTGTAATGCTAGGTACTCAAGCCATTTTATGTGGTGATGCTGAAATTGTTGTTGCGGGTGGAATGGAAAACATGAGTTTAATTCCTCACTATATGAATTTGAGAACAGGAACTAAATTTGGTCCAGCAACATTTATTGATGGTTTACAAAAAGATGGACTTGTTGATGCTTACGACAACAACGCAATGGGCGTTTGTGCGGACTTATGTGCTGCTGAATATAATTTTACCCGAGAAGACCAAGACAACGCCGCAATTCAATCCTACGAGCGAAGTGCAAAAGCTTGGGAGACCGGAAAATTTGATAATGAAATTGTCTCTGTAACCGTTCCTCAAAGAAAAGGAGATCCTATTATAATTTCTAAAGACGAAGAGTTTTCTAATGTAAAATTAGACAAAATACCTTCATTAAATCCTGTTTTCACAAAAGACGGTACAGTTACCGCAGCAAACGCTTCTACAATAAACGATGGAGCAGCAGCTGTGATATTAATGAGCGAAGAAAAAGCAATCTCTTTAGGATTGAAACCTCTGGCGTATATAAAAGGGTATGCAGATGCCGCACAAGAACCAAAATGGTTTACAACAAGTCCATCAAAAGCAATTCCTAAAGCATTAGAAAAAGCAGGAATAGCCATTACTGATGTTGATTATTTTGAATTCAATGAAGCTTTTGCTGTAGTTGGCCTAGCCAATGCCAAAATTTTAGGACTAGAGAGCAGCACGATTAATGTGAATGGTGGTGCTGTATCATTAGGACATCCTTTAGGTTGCTCCGGAGTAAGAATTATTGTTACTTTGATCAACGTATTAGAACAAAATAATGGTAAAATTGGAGCTGCTGCAATCTGTAATGGTGGTGGTGGTGCTTCAGCAATTGTTATTGAAAGAGCTTAAAATAATTATAAATTAGGAGTCGTATATTAAAAACATATAACTCCTAATTCTAAACTCATAAATTACCCTAAATGTTCGGAATTTGTAATCTAGCAATGATACCACTTCGGTTTGAACCCAGTGATAAAAGCGAAATTGTTTCTCAAATTTTATTTGGAGAACATTTTGAAATTTTAGAGCAAATGAAACAATGGTCTCGCATCAAAGTACAGTACGACGAGTATGAAGGCTGGATCGATTCTAAACAATTACAGTTGATTTCAGAATCAAATTTTAATCAATTATCCGCAGAAACGATCATATTGAATTCCGATTTAATTGAATATATCACTACTCCAGATAATCAATTAATTCCTATTCCGCTCGGATCCTCGGTTTCATTTATAAATAACAGTGAGATAAACATTTCGAATTTTGAGTTTGATGGAACAAAAACAAGTGGCAAAAAAACAAAAGAGCATTTGATAAAAACTGCCTTTATGTATTTAAACGCTCCTTATCTTTGGGGAGGGAAAACTCCTTTTGGAATTGATTGTTCAGGATTTACTCAAATGGTGTATAAACTGAACGGATATAAATTGCTTCGTGATGCCTCTCAACAATCAAAACAAGGGGAAGCTTTAAGTTTTATAGAAGAAAGTGAACCAGGAGATCTCGCTTTTTTTGATAACGAAGAAGGTAACATAATCCATGTAGGAATAATTATGGATGACAATTACATCATTCATGCCAGTGGAAAAGTACGAATTGACAGGCTTGATCATTTAGGAATATTTAATGCCGAAACCAATAAGCATACACACAAATTAAGAGTAATTAAAAAAATCATATAAAAAAAACCTCTCTCAAAATAGTAATTCGAGAGAGGTTATTTTTAAATTTAAAAATCTAGCATTAATTCTTTGCCTTCAATGCCTTGTATTCAGCTGTCATTTCTAAAGCGCTATATACGCCTAAAAGTGTTTTTGAAACATCCTCATTTTTAGGATCTAGTTCAACTGCTTTTGCAAGAAAAGGAATTGTAGCTTTGAATAAATTTTCTCTTTTCTTTTTCAATTCATCATAGCGCTTCATATCCTTAGTAGAAGTTCCTAATTTATTCATTTCATCGATAATTACCTTTTCATCCTCTAACTTCATGGCCGCTAAATTGATGTAAGCATTAATGTATTTAGGATTAATTTCAATAACTTTTAAATAGTACTTTTCAGCGTCTACCTGATTTTTTGCATTAGCACTAAGAACTCCTAAATTAAAAACTAAATCAGCATCATTAGGATTTTTCTCTAATACTTGAGCGATCAGCTTTTTATACATTTCAAAATCTTTTGTTTCTAAATAAAGATTTGCTTCTGTCAAAACCAATGAAGTATCTTCCGGATTTGCTTGTCTTGCATCCGATATTGCTTTTTTAGCCTCTTCAATTTTTCCGTTTTGCACTAAAATTAAAGCTATGTTTTTATAGATCTCTCCTCTTTTAGAAGGAATAGCTTCTGTTCTTGGTTTTTCGTGAGTCCCTATTTTCACTACTCTGTCTCTTTCCGGAGCCGTTGTAAAAAGATCTTCTTCATTAGTGATTTTATTCACCGCAAAAAAACTGGTTCCTTTTCCAGAATAATTTAAGTTTTTCAAATCATCATACAACTTAAGTGCTGTGTCATATTCTGCCGCATTCACATAAGTAGACGCCGCATAATACAAATTGAGAGTGTCTTTTTTATCTAATAAATATGCATCATACAGTTTTTTTGCGCTATTTGAATGCTTATTGATTTTTGAATCCGCTATGGCAGCATTAATCAATTTATATTTAATTTCTGTAATTGAAGCTGCAGCTTCTGTAGAAAATTTCAATTTACCGGAAACTTTTTCAGCATCAATTAAATCTTGATATGCTTTTGCCGCAAGCGAAAGATTAGCATCTACATCTACTTTTTTATTGGCTAAATCCAATAAAGCTTTTCCTTTTACAAAGAAAAATTGTGCTTTCTCCGCCTCTTTAGCATTAGCGATGAGAGATTCGGCTTCCATCAAAATGGTAACTGCTTCTTGAGATTTACCCCCTTTTAATGCTTTTTCAGCGGCTTTAATTTGATCTTTTTGAGCAAAAGTGGCTACTGAAATCACTAACGCTGATGCTAGTACTACATATTTACTTTTCATGGTATTCGATTTTGTTTAATAGTTCTTTTATAATAGTTCTTTATTAATCTACACTTATTCATATTAAGCTTCGTCATCTGAATCGTCTTCGTCTTCAGTGTCTTCGTCTTCGCTTTCAGAATCGTCCTCTTCATCCTCCTCTTCAGCTACACCATCCTCTTCAAGAACTTCAAGAACAGGTTTTACTCTTTCGATAGCTTCCGACTCAATAATATTTCCGTCTTCATCAACAACTACTTCCGCCACGTCGTCTTTCATTACTTTAGTGACTGCAGCTATGGAATCGTTTCCTTTTATATTGATCAGTTTTACACCTTGCGTAGCACGTCCCATTACTCTCAAATCCTCTACAGCCATTCTGATAGTCAATCCAGATTTATTAATAATCATTAAATCATCCGCATCAGTAACGGCATTAATAGAAATCAGCTTCCCAGTTTTCTCCGTAATATTCAAGGTTTTTACTCCTTTACCTCCACGATTTGTAATTCTGTATTCGTCAAGGCTTGACCGTTTTCCATAACCGTTTTCAGCAACTACTAATATTTCGCTGCTCATATCGTTTACAGTGACCATGCCAATTACTTCATCCGTATCATCCTTAAGTGTAATTCCGCGAACTCCTGAAGCTGTTCTTCCCATTGGACGGGTTTTAGTTTCTTCAAAACGAACTAATTTACCAGATTTCACAGCTAAAATAATTTGGCTTTGCCCGTTCGTTAATTTTGCTTCTAATAGCTCATCCCCTTCTTTAATAGTAATTGCAGCAACTCCATTCACTCTGGGTTTAGAATATTTCTCTAACGATGTTTTCTTAACCTGCCCTTTTTTAGTCACCATAATAAGGTTGTGACTTTTGATGTAATCTTGATCTTTTAAATCCTGAGTACAAATAAATGCTTTTACTTTATCGTCGCTTTCTATATTTACCAAGTTTTGGATTGCTCTTCCTTTGGCCGTTTTACTTCCTTCTGGTATTTCGTAAACACGCATCCAGAAACATTTCCCTTTTTGGGTAAAGAACATCATATATTGGTGATTCGTAGCCACAAACATGTGCTCTAAGAAATCCTGATCCCGTGTTCCTGCACTTTTTTGTCCAACTCCGCCTCTGTTTTGAGTTTTGTATTCCGTAAGATTTGTACGTTTAATATATCCTGCATGTGAAATCGTGATAACTACATTTTCATCGGCAATTAAATCTTCAATACTTACATCTCCTCCTGAATATTCAATTACAGAACGGCGTTCATCTCCATATTTATCACGAATTTCAGTTAGTTCTTCTTTAATCAAGGCTATTCTTAAGTTTACATCTGCTAATAAAGCTTTTAGATGCTCGATTAACTTCATGATTTCATCGTATTCTGTTCTTAACTTATCTTGTTCAAGACCTGTTAATTGACGCAAACGCATTTCAACAATGGCTCGAGATTGAATATCGGATAAATTGAATCTTTCGATTAATTTTTCTCTTGCTTCTTCGGTGCTTTTTGAAGCTTTAATTAAAGCAATTACTTCGTCAATATTATCCGAAGCGATAATCAAACCTTCTAAAATATGGGCTCTTGCTTCTGCTTTTTTCAATTCAAATTGCGTTCTGCGAGTCACTACATCATGACGGTGCTCTATAAAATAATGAATCAGATCTTTCAGATTCAACATTTGCGGACGCCCTTTTACAATGGCAATATTGTTTACACTGAAAGAAGACTGTAATTGTGTAAACTTATAAAGTGTATTCAAAACTACGTTTGGCGTAGCATCTCGTTTCAAGATATAAACGATACGCATCCCGTTTCTATCCGATTCATCTCGGATATTCGCAATTCCATCAATTTTTTTATCGTTAACCAAATCAGCCGTACGCTTAATCATATCGGCCTTGTTAACTTGATAAGGAATTTCGGTAACGATAATACATTCTCTTCCGTCCACTTCTTCAAAACCTACTTTGGCACGCATTACAATACGTCCTCTACCTGTTTTGAATGCTTCACGAACGCCTTCATATCCATATATAACACCTCCTGTAGGAAAATCTGGGGCTTTGATATGCGTCATCAACTCATCAATCTCAATATCGCTATTGTCCATGAAAGCCAATGTCCCGTTTATCACCTCAGTCAAGTTATGAGGGGGCATATTAGTGGCCATACCCACTGCAATTCCTGTTGCCCCATTTATTAATAAGGTAGGAACACGTGTTGGCATAACTGTTGGCTCCTCCAGCGTATCATCAAAATTTAATTTAAAATCAACAGTTTCTTTATCTATATCCGCCAAGATTTCTTCTGAAATTTTACGCATTCTAGCCTCCGTATAACGCATTGCTGCAGGACTATCGCCATCTACTGACCCAAAATTACCCTGGCCATCAATCAATAAATAACGCATACTCCATTCTTGTGCCATACGAACCATTGCATCATAAACTGAGGTATCACCGTGTGGGTGATACTTACCAAGAACTTCCCCAACAATTCTTGCGGACTTTTTGTGGGCAGATCTAGAATTTACACCCAAATCATGCATTCCAAATAGGACTCTTCGATGTACTGGTTTCAAGCCATCTCTAACATCTGGAAGTGCTCTTGATACAATTACCGACATCGAGTAATCGATGTAGGCCGTTTTCATTTCATCTTCAATGTTAATAGGAATTAACTTTTCTCCTTCAGACATAAGTTGTTATATTAAAAAATTATATTAGTTTCAAAACGTGCCAATATACATCTTTTTGAAATTTTTAAACCTATTTTAAAACACTAATTTCAATGATTTATTAACAAATAAAACTTCGCTTTTAGTTGATAATTTAAGGTAAATTTAACTTTAATATCTTGATAATTTTTGTCACTTAGCTGACACGACTTCATATAGGAATGGTTTTTGTTTTTCTATCACTAATTCACTAAATTTACGATATCAAATATATATTATGGATGATAATTTTTCACCAAGAGTAAAAGACGTTATTACTTACAGCAAAGAAGAAGCTTTGCGACTAGGACATGACTTTATAGGAACAGAACACTTAATGTTGGGAATTCTAAGAGACGGTAACGGAAAAGCAATTCAAATATTGAATAACCTTGACGTCGATTTAGACCATTTACGCAGAAAAGTAGAGATCTTAAGCCCCGCAAGTCCTAGTGTAGAAGTAAATGTTGAGAAGAAAAACCTGCACCTGACACGCCAGGCAGAACGGGCTTTGAAAACCACTTTTCTAGAAGCTAAGGTTTTTCAGAGTTCCTCTATCAGCACCGCACATTTATTGTTATGCATATTAAGAAATGAAAATGATCCAACAACCAAGCTATTGAATAAACTGAAAATTGATTATGATATAGCTAAAGAACAATATCTAAACATGACTCCAAACGAAGAAGAATTTATAGAGAAATTGCCAAGAAACGAATCGTATAATGACGATTCAGGACAAGATGACAGTCTAAAAGAAGGCACCTTTAACAATCCAGCCAACAAATCCAATAAAAAATCGAAAACCCCTGTTTTAGATAATTTTGGAAGGGATTTAACAGAAATGGCCGAAGAAGGAAAACTGGATCCTGTTGTAGGGCGTGAAAAAGAAATCGAACGCGTTTCGCAAATTTTGAGTCGTAGAAAAAAGAACAATCCATTACTAATAGGAGAACCAGGTGTGGGAAAATCAGCCATTGCCGAAGGTCTAGCGTTGCGAATTATTCAGAAAAAAGTATCACGTACTTTATTCAACAAACGTGTTGTTACCTTGGATTTAGCCAGTCTTGTTGCCGGAACAAAATACCGTGGGCAGTTTGAAGAGCGTATGAAAGCAGTGATGAATGAATTGGAAAAAAATGATGATATCATTCTTTTTATAGATGAAATTCACACCATTGTAGGTGCTGGTGGTGCAACTGGATCTCTGGATGCATCCAATATGTTTAAACCGGCATTAGCGCGCGGTGAGATTCAATGTATTGGCGCTACAACATTAGACGAATACAGACAATACATAGAAAAAGATGGTGCATTAGAGAGACGTTTTCAAAAGATAATTGTAGAACCTACATCCGTCACTGAAACGATTACAATTTTGAATAACATCAAAAATAAATATGAAGACCACCATAATGTTACTTATACACAAGAAGCTATTGAGGCTTGTGTAAAATTAACTGACAGGTACATGTCTGAGCGCTTCTTACCGGACAAAGCCATCGATGCTTTAGATGAAGCAGGCTCCAGAGTTCATATTACCAATATTGAAGTTCCCAAACAGATTTTAGATTTAGAGCGTCAATTAGAAGATGTTCGAGAACTGAAGAATGTTGTGGTAAAAAAACAAAAATATGAAGAGGCCGCTAAACTTCGTGATGACGAAAAACGTATTGAAAAAGATTTAGCTATTGCACAAGAACAATGGGAAGAAGATTCAAAAAACAACAGAATAGAAGTTACGGAAGACAATGTAGCCGATGTTGTATCGATGATGACCGGAATACCTGTGAACCGAATAGCACAAACCGAAAGCAATAAATTGGCTAAATTACCAGAACTTATTGAAGGAAAAGTTATTGGACAAAGAGAGGCCGTCATGAAGATTGCACGTTCGATACAACGAAATCGCGCCGGGTTAAAAGACCCAAATCGACCTATTGGATCCTTTATCTTTCTAGGACAAACCGGTGTTGGTAAAACACAACTTGCTAAAGTATTGGCTAAAGAGTTATTCGACTCTGAAGATGCTTTGGTACGCATTGACATGAGTGAATACATGGAGAAATTTGCTATCTCTCGTTTAGTTGGTGCACCTCCGGGATATGTAGGGTATGAAGAAGGCGGTCAACTGACTGAAAAAGTGCGAAGAAAACCCTATTGTGTGGTCTTATTGGATGAGATCGAAAAAGCGCATCCTGATGTTTTCAATATGTTATTACAAGTGCTGGATGACGGATATTTAACGGATAGTTTAGGTCGAAAAATTGATTTCAAAAATACCATAATAATCATGACTTCGAATGTTGGTGCCAGACAATTAAAAGATTTTGGACAAGGAGTCGGCTTTGGAACTGCTGCCAAAGTAGCGCAGGCTGATGATAATTCAAAAAGTATTATTGAAAACGCCTTAAAGAAAACTTTTGCTCCTGAATTCCTTAATAGAATTGATGATGTAATTGTATTCAATGCTTTAGAAAAACATGATATTGATTTAATTATCGAAATCGAATTAAAAAAATTATTCGCCCGTGTTGCCGAATTAGGGTATCAATTGAGTCTTTCTGACAAAGCAAAAGCATTTATAGCTGAGAAAGGTTTCGACAGGCAATTTGGCGCAAGACCACTAAAAAGAGCCATTCAGAAATATGTTGAAGATACCCTTGCAGAAGAAATTATCACTTCGAAAATAACAACCGGAGATGAAATCTTCATGGATATCGAAGAAGGGGCACAAGAATTAACGGTTCAGGTTCATAAAGCCGGCGAAGCCACAAATCCTTAAATAATTCCTTTGAATCTTAACCATAACCCGTTACGTTTTTATAACGTAACGGGTTTTTTCTTTATGATAAAATACACTTTTTTTGAAAACAAATATTTACATTTGGTTTTTATAACATTGATCCATTAAAATTACTTTATGTCTGAAAACAAAGTTATCCTAGGTAGTGAAGAATGGTGCTCATTCCCTGAAATAGGGATTCCAACCATTAAAGCACGTGTTGATTCCGGTGCTAAAACATCTGCGCTACACGCTATAAATATTGCTCCATTTATTAAAGACGAAAGCAATTGGGTGAAATTTGACATTAACCCAATCCAAAATAATTTAAAAACAATAATTCATTGTGAAGCGCCTTTAATTGATAAACGCATCGTTAAAAGTTCAAGTGGCTTTAGAGAACAACGCTATGTAATTCAAACAAATCTACAAATAGGAAGTTCAAAATGGCCTATTGAGATGACATTGACCAATCGAGATTCCATGGGTTTCAGAATGCTTTTAGGCCGTGAAGCCATGAGCGGAAGAGTATTGGTTGATCCGGAGCAAAAATATCTTTTAGGACAACCCACACCCGACAGTCTAAAAGAATTGTATAAAAATTCCGAGAAAGCAAGTTCCGGATTACGCATCGGACTTTTGGCCAGTAATCCTGAATTGTACAGCAACAAGCGTATAATGGAGGCTGGCGAAATGCGTGGTCACGAAATGCACTTTCTGAACATCAAGGAATGTTATATGAAACTGGATGCAAAAACGCCAGAAATTCATTATCGTGGCGGTAAGATACTAAATCAATTTGATGCCATTATACCCAGAATTAGACCTAGCATTACATTTTACGGTTGCGCTTTGACCAGACAATTTGAAGCATTAAAAGTATATTGCTTAAATTCATCGAATGCTATTACACAATCACGAGATAAATTATACTCTTTGCAATTACTATTGAATCATGGGGTTGAAATTCCTACCACCGGTTTTGCTAATTCCCCTTTGGATACGGATGATTTGATAAAAATGGTGGGCGGTTCTCCACTAATCGTGAAATTACTAGAAGGAACACAAGGAAAAGGAGTCGTGTTGGCAGAAACAAAAAAAGCCGCAGAAAGTGTCATAAATGCTTTCAAAAGCTTAAATGCCAATATATTAGTTCAAGAATTCATCAAAGAAGCCAATGGAAAAGACATTCGTTGTTTTGTAATTGATGGAAAAGTAGTGGCTGCTATTCAGCGTGAAGCAATGCCGGGCGAATTCAGGGCTAACATTCATCTTGGAGGAACAGCATCTATTATAAAAGTAACCGCTGAAGAAAAACGTATTGCCATCAAAGCAACCAAAGCAATGGACCTCAAAGTGGCAGGTGTAGACATTATTCGTTCCGCTAAAGGCCCGTTGTTATTAGAAGTAAATTCATCGCCAGGACTAGAAGGAATTGAAGGAGCTACCAATAAAGATATTGCCGGCGAAATGATCAAAGCAATCGAGAAAAATTTTAAAATAAAATAGCAGTCAGTAGCCGTTTACAGTCTATTGAAAACTTTTAAAATTACTTTAAAACTAAAAAAATGAACGAATATCTTGATATAATTCTTCGAAGTATTTTCGTTTATTTTTTTATGGTTATTGCCTTGAGACTTTTTGGCAAGAAAGAATTGTCTCAACTAAACACTGCTGATGTAATATTAATTCTGCTAATCAGTAACTCTGTTCAAAATGCAATGGTAGGAAACGACACCAGTTTATCGGGAGGTTTAGCTGCGGCAACTGTATTGTTTACCATCAATTTTATTTTAAAAAAATTGATGTTTAAGTACCCAAGATTCAGTGATTTCATGCAAGAAAAACCAGAAATCCTTATACACAACGGCAATTTGGATTTTAAGACTCTTAGCAAATTAAATATCACTTCTGATGAATTAAAAGAAGCCATGCATGAACATGGAGTCGAATATTTTAAAGATGTAAAATTAGCAATCCTAGAAATAGACGGAAATATTAGCATTATATCCGGAGATGCTAATTTAAAACAGACCCATTACAAACGAAGACGCATTCATAAAAATTTGAGTGGAATAAATTAGACATAAAAAACTCAATATATATTCACGAAATTTATTTTCTTGAAATAAAGTGCTGTTAAAAAATTAAACACACCTATAAAATCACAAAATTTGACCTTAACGCCTTTTAATAAAAAACATATTTAACGAAAGAAAGACGAGATCTTCTGTTTTAAACAAATATATTTTTGGAGCATAAAAAAACCATTCTCAGTAAGAATGGTTTTTTATTATGATTTTTCTTTTAGTATTAAATAAAAATACTAAAAATATAGTAAATGATTGCTGCTAATATTGCTGAAATTGGAATGGTTAAAACCCAAGCCCATAATAAACTTACGGTCATTCCCCATCGCACGGCTGAAACTCTTTTAGTAAGTCCAACTCCAATTATAGATCCAGTAATAGTATGCGTTGTACTTACGGGCACTTTAAAATGCTCTGTAAAATATAAGGTCAGTGCCCCGGCAGTTTCTGCGGCAACACCTTCAAAAGAGGTCACTTTTGTTATTTTAGAACCCATTGTTTTCACGATCTTCCAACCGCCGCTTAAAGTCCCTGCTGCAATAGCAGAATAACAGGCAAGTGGAATCCAAGTTGGCATTTTAAAGGCTCCTTCGTCATTAGGAAGCACCACATCTAACCAAGCTGGAAGCGATTCCTGAGCAACACCACTGGTGTGAATATAAACCGCAACCGCTGCTGCAATAATACCCATTACTTTTTGGGAGTCATTCCCTCCATGCCCTAAACTAAAGGCTGCTGAAGACAGTAATTGCATTTTTTTTAACCAGGCCGTAGCTTGATTTAAATTTAAACTACTAAATATCAAACAGAAGGCGCTTATGGACAGAACGATGAATGCCACTAAAAACCATTTGATATTATGGGATTCAAACGCAACACTCCAAAAAGTAGACGATGGAAAACGAGGGTCTTTAATCTGGTCGTAATAGATCATTTGACTTTCTACAAACCAGATGGTCAAAATCATTAAAGAAGCTGTAAATATTTTAGGATAAATACTTTTTTTAGAGGCATTTAGCAACCAAATTGATATTAAATAAGACATTAAAGCGCCTAACAAAGGTGCCAATATAATAAATGCAATGATGATCAAAACACCCGAAGGCATTCCTCCATCTTTTCCAACATTGTACCAAGAAACTACTCCAAATCCGGCATGAGCGATAGCTGCTCCGGCAAAACCACCAATTAAGGTATGTGAAGAACTAGAAGGAATTCCTTGCCACCAAGTGAATAAATTCCAAATGATAGCGGCGATTACACCCGCTAAAATAACGACTAAATTAATATCCATCGTATTGGCTGTTTTTGCCACAGTATCTGCAACACCAAAACCAAAAACCCAATACGCCAAAAAGTTAAAAAAAGCGGCCCAAACAACTGCTTGAAAAGGAGTTAATACTTTTGTGGCAACAACGGTTGCTATAGCATTGGCAGCATCATGAAAACCATTAATGTAATCAAAAATTAAAGCCAGGACTATAATAACTATAAGTAGAGTAAATTCCATAATTATAATTTCAGAATAAAACGAATGAATTAAGAATGTTTTACAGAAATGGATTCTAAAACACTCGCTACACTTTTACATTTATCAGTAGCCGTCTCTAAAACTGACAATACTTCTTTGTACTTGATAATGTTTTTTGCATCCGTTTCATTTTCGAATAAATCAAGAACTGCTTTATCATAAACATTATCTGATTTATTTTCTAATTTGTTAATTCTGACGCAGGCATCCGTGATGTTCTTTATATTTTTTAAATCTCTCAATTCTCTTACCGCTACATCAATATTTTGACATGCTTCAAGATTGATTTCAGTCAATTTTCTAATGGATTTCGTGATTTTATCAACTTGATACAATTTCATCCTGCTCGCTGCACCATGAAGATTATCCGCTACATTATCAATTGAAGTGATTAGAGAGTGTATGTCCTCTCTGTCAAATGGAGTAATAAAATTTCTACTCAACTCTAAACTTGTTTGACGTGTTATATCCTCTCCTTTTTGTTCTAATGCATCAATTTTTCGAAAAAGATCCTCGCGCTCTTTTAAAGGAAGGTTTACAGCTTCGTGCAAATTTGTAGCAATTTCAATTAAATTACTTGATGCTTGTTCAAAAAGCGGAAAAAACTTTTTGTCTTTAGGAACCAAAAATTGGAAAAAATTATTTATGTTCATTTCATTAAAATTTAGTCCGGCAAAATTAATTCATTATTAATTGTTAATGTTAAGCCATTGTTAACAAATCATTTTCTATTTGAAAACTGTTCAAAAAAGAAACCGTCTTTTCAATATCATAATGCAAAATTCGATCTTCTTTAATCAAAGGAACTTCTTCACGATAGGCCTGTAAAAACATTTCAATAAAATCACTTGACAGCATTGGCCGTCTGTATTCAATGGCTTGCGAAGCATTCATCAATTCTATTGCTAAAATGCGTTCCAGATTATCCAAAACCCGCAATGCTTTAGTAGCAGCATTTGCCCCCATACTCACATGATCTTCCTGCCCGTTGCTGGAAACAATACTATCTACACTGGCGGGAGTTGCTAGTTGTTTATTTTGGCTGGCAATACTGGCAGCTGTATACTGAGGAATCATCAAACCAGAATTCAAACCGGGATTATCTACTAAAAATGCCGGAAGATTTCTAGTTCCGGAGATCAATTGATACGTTCTTCGTTCAGAAATACTTCCCAACTCAGCCAAAGCGATTGCCATAAAATCTAAGGCTAAAGCCAAAGGTTGTCCGTGAAAATTACCTCCGGAAATGATTTGGTCACTTTCAATAAAAATATTAGGATTATCAGTAACGGAATTGATTTCAGTCTTGAACACTTTTTTTACATAATCAATTGCATCTTTTGAAGCCCCATGCACTTGTGGCATACATCGGAACGAATATGGATCTTGGACATGATTTTTTTCCTGTTCGATAATTTCGCTCCCTTCCAAAAATCCTTTTATGCGGTTAGCAGTTACAATTTGCCCTTTGTGAGGCCTTATAAAATGGATCAATTCATTAAAAGGTTCTATTCTTCCATCAAATCCTTCAAGTGAAATAGTACCTATTAAATCTGCTAAATAAGAAAATTTGCTGACTTTCATTAAGATATGTACTCCATAAGCACTCATAAATTGTGTTCCGTTCAATAAGGCCAATCCTTCCTTAGACTGCAGTACTATTGGCTCCCAGCCAAAATGTTTTAGAACTTCGCTGGAATGCACTTTCTTACCTTCAAAATACACATCACCTTCACCTAATAAAGGCAATGATAAATGCGCCAAAGGAGCCAAATCTCCCGAAGCGCCAAGCGATCCTTGGGTATAAATTACCGGAAGAATATCATTGTTATAAAAGGCAATCAATCGTTCCACTGTTTGCAATTGAATGCCGGAATGACCATAACTCAACGATTGAATTTTTAGCAACAACATTAGTTTCACAATCTGAGTTGGTACTTCCTCTCCCGTTCCGCAGGAATGCGATTTGACTAAATTTTCCTGAAGTTTTGATAAATTTTCATTCGAAATCTTAACATTACAAAGCGACCCAAAACCTGTATTTATACCGTAAATGGGATCCGAATGTGAAGCCATTTTTTTATCTAGATAATCGCGACATTTTTGAATATTTATTTTTGCTTCATCGGACAAAGCCAATGATTTATGATGTGAGACAATTTCCTCTAGCGTTTCCAGGCTAAGTAACTCAGTACTAATGTAATGCGTATTATCCATTTTGATAGTGTTTAAAAGGTAAAATTGAATAAATCTTTATAAATACACAACATTTATTGCTAATAATTTACATTTCATAACCCGTTGGGTTCAATTAATTTTTGATGATAATTTTCGTCAGTTCGAGTGATCCCGCTTTTGGGCGGGATTATATCGAGAACTAGAAAATTAGTATTAAAAACGGTTCTCGATACATTTTTTGTTCCGTTTTTACTACACAAAAAAACACTCGAACTGACGTTTTGAATAATTACACCCAACGGGTATTTTATAGTTAAACAAAAACCAAATAATAGCTTTCAGATAACGATAACTATATGACTTTAACAGATCAAATTTTGATTGTTCCTTTCCTTTTCCTTAGAACATTAAAGCACTAATTCATAAAACACAAACCCATTAACCTGCTTGGAATGCAAATTAAGGAGAATTAAATTCTTTAAGCACTACAAAAAATAGAACTTCAGCTGCACACAATTTTTATAAAATTTAGAGATTTATACGAATAGTTTTATCTGAGACTTGATATATAACACAATATTTCATAATCCGCAAATAGCTTCTCCTATTTTAAAATATTCGCAAAAACACTGTCAAACGCTTTGTTTTTTATAAAAAACTGTACTTTTGAAAGATCAAAATGGAAAACAACAAAGCTACATATCACGCTTCGATAACAACTCAAATCTGGGTTAGCACTGCTGTTACGTTTACTACAACAACTACAACTACCCCCTTGGGGTAAATTTTCAACATATAATCCTATTTATCATATTTTTTTCACAAGAAAGAAAGACCTTGAGTGTATAACAAACATTACATTTTTCAAAAAAAACAACACACACCATTAGATCTCCTGCAGGCAATTAATCCTGAAAATGGCGACTCCCCATTACATTAAAAACAAATAACTTGCTATGAAAGTATTAAAATTTGGCGGAACTTCGGTTGCCAATGCACAAAATATAAAACTGGTTTTAGCTATCGTTAGCGATAAAGCAAAAGAAGAAAAATTAATCGTTGTGGTTTCTGCTTTCAGTAAAGTTACTGATTTGCTTCAAATTGCCTCCCAAAAAGCGGCCGCTGGAGACGAAAATTTCAAAGTTATCCTTGCCGATATAGAAAAAAAACACTTAGATACCTTAAAAGAACTTATACCAGTAAGCGAACAAAGCAGTCTTTTGAGCCATATCAAAAGAATCATCAATCACCTGGAAACCTTATTGGATGGATGTTACCTTTTAGGCGAATTATCTCCCAGAACTTCAGATACTATTTTGAGTTTTGGTGAATTACTGTCTTCGTATATCATTGCTGAAGCATTAAAACAAGACCTAAAAAACAGCTGTTATAAAGACAGCCGAGAATTAATAAAAACCAATAACCATTTTGGAAAAGCAATTGTTAATTTTGATGCTTCCAATGAATTAATTGTTGCTTTTTTTACTTCAAATGAAAGTCAGGTAGTAGTTATGCCCGGATTTATTGCTGCCTCTTTAGACGGAATCAATACTACTTTAGGGCGCGGTGGATCTGATTATACAGGCGCTATTCTTGCAGGCGCTCTTGATGCAACTGACTTGGAGATTTGGACTGACGTCAACGGAATGTATACTGCAAATCCAAAAATTGTAAAACAAGCACAACCTATAGCTTACATTTCTTACCAAGAAGCCATGGAGTTGTCACATTTTGGTGCCAAAGTCTTATATCCGCCAACAATTCAACCGGTATTAAGAAAGAATATCCCAATTCTGATCAAAAACACTTTTGAACCTAAGGCTGAAGGAACCTATATTTCAAATCAGGTTTTTGCGCAATCCAATCCTGTAAAAGGAATCACACATATTGATGCTATTACCTTAATTACGCTTGAAGGCTCAGGAATGATTGGTGTTTCCGGTTCATCCAAAAGACTTTTTGAAGTATTATCCAATAAAAATATCAACGTAATTTTCATCACTCAAGCCTCCTCAGAGCACTCGATTTGTATTGGAATTCTAAATTCGGATGCCGATGTGGCGCAAGAGGCCATCAACAAAGCTTTTGAAGTGGAAATTTTACAAAATAAAATAGATCCATGCATTGTTGAAAATAACCTTTGCATCATTGCTTTGGTAGGCGAAAATATGAAAAACCACCAAGGATTGAGCGGTCGAATGTTCAGTACTTTGGGTAAAAACAACGTCAACATCCGAGCGATTGCTCAAGGTGCTTCCGAAAGAAATATTTCGGCAGTAATCAACGAAAGAGATGTAAAAAAAGCATTGAATTCATTGCACGAAAACTTTTTTGAAGAAAATACCAAACAGTTAAACCTATTTGTAATGGGCGTTGGAAATGTGGGGGAGAAATTCATCGAACAAATTCACCAACAAAAGAAATTCCTAAAAGAGAAGCTCAAGATAAACCTGCGCGTCATTGCGTTGTCAAATTCCCGAAAAATGCATTTTGATGAAGACGGAATCTCCTTAAAAGAATGGAAATTTGCTTTAGAAACTGGAGAACCTGCGGATAAAGAACAGTTTATTGCAAATGTAAAAGAGCTCAATTTACGCAATAGTATTTTTGTGGATATCACGGCAAATGAAAGTGTGTCTAAAACCTACGAACAGTATTTAAAAAGAAATATTGCCGTAGTAACCTGCAACAAAATTGCCTGCGCCTCCGAATACGACAATTATAAAAAACTAAAAAAATTATCCAGACAGTTCAATGCGCCTTTCCTATTTGAAACCAATGTGGGAGCTGGATTACCAATCATTGATACGGTAAAAAATCTCGTTGCCTCCGGCGATAAAGTCAATAAAATCCAAGCCGTTTTATCTGGAAGTTTGAACTTTATTTTTAATAATTTTGATGAAAATAACACTTTTCATGACGTTGTTAAAGAAGCTGGTGTACAAGGATTTACAGAACCTGACCCGAAGATTGATTTGAGCGGAATTGACGTTGCCAGAAAGATATTGATTCTGATACGAGAAAGCGGTTACAAAATGGAAATCGATGAAATCACAAACGAATCGTTCCTGCCAGCAGAATGTTTGAATACGACTTCAAATGAAGCATTTTTCGAATCTTTACAGACACATGCCGCTCATTTTGAAACTATTTATAAAGAAGCGTTAAGCAAAGAATCTCGTTTGAAATACGTAGCGCAATTCGAAAACGGGAAAGCAAATGTTGGGTTGCGATTCATTCCTAAAGACCACCCCTTTTACAATTTGGAAGGAAAGGACAACATCGTATTATTCTTCACAGATCGTTACGTAGACCAACCTTTATTAATAAAAGGTGCTGGTGCCGGAGCTGCAGTTACCGCATCAGGAATATTTGCAGATGTAATTAGAATAGGAAACGTATAAATTAGTCGTAAAGTCAAATGTCGTAAAGTCTGAAAGTTAGCCACTTGATTTTATGTTCATTCCTAAGACTTTACCACTTTATGACTTTAGACTTTAAGACTACTATTATGAATGAAATAAAAATATTTTGCCCTGCCACAATCGCCAATCTTTCTTGCGGGTTTGATGTCCTTGGTTTGTGTTTAGAAACTGCTGGTGACGAAATGATTATTCGGAAATCAGACATAAAAGGGATTCGCATCACTAAAATTGTGGGTGCCGACTTGCCTTTAGAAACCGAAAAAAATGTGGCTGGAGTATCCGCTTTGGCTATGCTGGAAGCTGTTGAAACGGAATTTGGATTCGAAATCGAAATCTACAAACACATCAAAGCCGGTAGTGGAATTGGCAGCAGTGCCGCCAGTTCAGCGGGAGCAGTTTTTGGAATCAATGAATTATTAGGGCGTCCATTTACACGCAAAGAGTTGGTTTTATTTGCCATGCAGGGCGAAAAACTAGCCAGTGGAAATGCTCATGCGGATAACGTTGCTCCTGCCCTTTTGGGTGGATTCACGCTAGTAAGAAGTTCCAATCCATTGGATATTATCAAAATAGAAAGTCCCTCTGAATTGTATGCCATCGTGGTTCATCCTCAAATTGAGTTGAAGACTTCGGATGCGCGATCGGTGTTGAAGCAAACAGTTTCCTTGAAAAGTGCGATTATGCAATGGGGAAATGTAGGCGGATTAATCGCTGGATTGTACACCAAAGATTATGACTTAATTGGTCGATCATTGCATGATGAAATCGTAGAACCGTTGCGTAGCGTTTTGATTCCGGGATTTGATTTAATCAAGCAAACTGCTTTAGAAAACGGAGCTTTAGGTTCCGGAATATCAGGTTCTGGTCCTTCTATTTTTGCTTTAAGCAAAGGAAAGGAAACTGCCGATAAAATTGCCAAAGCCATGAGTGTTATTTACGAAGAAATGTATTTACCATATGAAATTCACGTTTCTAAAGTGAATGATGAAGGAATTAAAATAATAGCCCCCTAACCCCCTAAAGAGGAATAAAAAAAAACAGCGATTTTAAAATTACAATAAATACATTCTAAATCCAGTTTCGTCTCCCTTCCCTTTGGGGAGGGTTGGGGTGGGGATTCTATAAATACTATACACAATGAAATATTACAGTTTAAACCATAACGCACCAAAAGTTTCTTTCAGAGAAGCCGTAGTACAAGGATTAGCCACAGATAAAGGATTGTATTTTCCGGAAACAATTACCCCATTAGCACCTGCTTTTTTTGATACCATCGAAAACTTAAGCCATGAGGAAATTGCTTTTGAGGCGATTAAACAATTTATAGGTGACGAAATTCCCACAGACACTTTAAAACAAATCATTGCCGAAACCCTGTGTTTTGACTTCCCCGTGGTCGAAGTCGAAAAAGATATTTATTCCCTTGAATTATTTCATGGACCAACAATGGCTTTCAAGGACGTAGGCGCGCGATTCATGTCGCGTTGTTTGGGGTATTTCAATAAAGATAACGCCGACAGTAAAAACACGGTTCTTGTTGCCACTTCCGGTGATACGGGAGGTGCTGTCGCCAGTGGTTTCCTTGATGTAAAAGGTGTGGAAGTGATTATCCTTTATCCATCAGGAAAAGTGAGCGACATCCAGGAGCGACAATTGACTACTTTAGGACAGAATATTAAAGCGCTTGAAGTGGACGGCGTTTTTGATGATTGTCAGGATATGGTAAAGAAAGCGTTCTTGGACGAAAGTCTAAAACATAAAAACTTAACATCAGCGAATTCAATAAATATTGCGCGCTGGTTGCCACAGATGTTTTATTTTTTCTTTGCGTACAAAGCATTAAAAAAACGAAACAAACCGTTAGTTTTCTCTTGCCCAAGTGGGAATTTTGGGAATATCTGTGCGGGGATCATTGCTAAGAAAATGGGCTTGCCTGTTCAACATTTTGTAGCGGCTACGAATGTAAATGATACGGTTCCTCGCTTTTTAGAAAACGGAATTTACTCCCCAAAACCTTCTATAGCTACTATTTCGAATGCGATGGATGTGGGGAATCCAAGTAATTTTATCCGAATTCAGGAAATGTATCACAATGACTTAGAGCAATTCAAAAAAGATTTCTCTTCGTTTACTTTTTCTGATAAAGAGACTTTAGAAGCCATGAATACCATCTATAATATATCCGGCTATATTGCTGAACCTCACGGAGCAGTGGGTTATTTAGGATTGAAAAAAGAATTACAAAATTACCCAAATGCTATTGGTATTTTCTTAGAAACCGCCCACCCCATTAAATTTTTGAATACGGTTGAACCAACATTAAACGTAAAACTGCCAATTCCTACCCAAATTGAAAGTGTTTTAGGAAAGGACAAAGTAAGCGTAAAAATTAAAACCTATCAGGAATTGAAAACATTTTTGGAATAAAATTTTCTCTAAACAATTAAAATACTTTGGCTTAAATATCCATAGATTTGGTTTGCCAGGTTAAAGTCTGCAAGGTTAAAATGGGAACAAAAAAATCAAACTGCAGATTCACAAATTAAACACATCAAAAACTGAATAAATAATTCGCATGTTCTTGGTGAAATTTTTAGAAGCGAAAGTGAAATGTACCAAAGTGCATAGTTTTAACTATATTCTGTATGAAATAATAAAAAACGACTTAGAATTCAATTTTAGTCATTTTTTATATCCAAATAAATCTGGTCTTAAGATGGTTCTAAACTTTTGTTTTAGAACACAAAAAAAACAATTCTACCAATTTAACGCATCAATTTTAAATATATAATTATGAGTAATTTACAGGAAAACAAAGCGATAAATTCTGTCACAGAAAAATAAAATTCAAGATCTAAAAATATAGCTTGAATATGACTTATTTAATACTTACTTTTGCAAAAAAATTGAGTTGTCTTCTTTAGGCCTTGTATGGGTATAAAAAACAACATCAACCCCATTAAAAAAACGAAGTATTTAAGAATCTGTTTAAATGTAACTAAAACAACAGATAAAAACACTCCAAAAAAACTACCTGATAAAGTAGCTTCCCATATCAACATAATTTATTAAAAAAAGGAGAAAAAAGTGTATGACGGATCATAGCATGAATGCTGTTAGTTTTGAAATTGAATTATTGGATAAACACAAAGACTATAGAAATCATTACAGATCAAATGATTTGTATTGGGGCGTAGGAATCGAAAATGAATGCTATTTAGAGTTTGAAAACCATCGTGTGGTGGACAAAGATTTTTTGCTTACTAAAGGACTTCATGAAAAGTATAGTGTTAATCATTTTAAGAATTACAAAGAAAACATATACCAGAATTCATTGCTGAAAATATTATCCGATAAAGAATATTATTTGCCGGTACTGATGAATTCCCATTCGTTTACAAAAACGGACATTAACAACCAACATAAGACTTTTGATCCCATAGATAATGAACCAAATCCTGACTATTCAGGGGAAAGTATCTTTGAAATACTACAAAAAAACAATCCTTATTTTATAGACGAGCTTCAAAAAGAATTCATTTTTGATGGTGACACAGTTGAATTTGTTACGCAAAAATTTTACAAAACAGATGTTGACTCGGTTATTGCTGAATTAGCTACAATAAAACAAGGTTTCATACACCATTTACAAAACGCTTTTGATAAAGACAAAATCTTTACGGAATACGGCCCTGTAAAAATATGTGCTGTAAACCATCCCTTTGCCATATTTATTTCAAACGATACGAATTATTCTGTTTTTAATAATATGACCTATCACTTCAATTTAACTATTCCAACTGAGTTAAATAGTGATGGAGAAATTAAGGACAAATTAGGTTTTATAAAAAAACACCAGAGGGCTATTCGATTATTCCAATGGCTGAGCCCCTTGTTTATGATAAAATTTGGTTCTTCTGATTATTTGTCGCACAATGACAGCAGCGTCAATTTGACAAAAGCATCACAACGATGTGCTATGTCAAGGTACATTGGTGTGGGCACTTATGACACCAATGTGATGAAAACCGGGAAGATTGTCCAGATGAATTTTGATGAACATCCCATGCATGAAAATCCAATGTGGTGGGTGAACCGTTATTCTGAAATATCAGATTACGAAAAGATTGATAAAATTGGCCTAGACATCAATTTTCACAAGCACAAAAATCATGGTATTGAGTTTCGAATATTTGACTATTTCGACGAAAAATACCTACAGGAGGTTTTGAATTTTCTTGTTTTTATTATGGATCATGCCTTATTAAACGAAATAGAAAATCCTATTTGCGATTTAGAATGGAATAACTTTGTCTATGAATCTATTATACACGGCAAAGAAACGGATGTACCAGCAAACCTTATCGTACTTTTAGAAAACATATTGTCTATTACAATTGAATCAAATGATCCTTTAGCAATTTACGAACAAATATACAACAGTTTACACGCTCGTTATTACGAAAATGGCTTTTGCAGTTCTTTACTAATTAAAAAGTAAGTACTGCAAATGCACTAATGTCTTTTTAGAAAAACCTGAAAGTATGTATACTTCTTAGTGACTTAACCCCACAAGAAGTAAACTATTTACAAGAGATTTTAATTAATCATGATAATAAAAAATCACAGCAGCATACCCACTTTCAGGATCATTATTACTCCACCAATCTTCTCTGATTTCTGAAAAATAATTATAATTATCAGCTCCTGCCTGAGACTGCAGCGGATAAATAACTTTGCCCTCTTTCCTGTAGGCTTTATCAGTATCTGTTTCTGGCACCACTACTACTATATGCCCGGATTTATTCAAAACAATTCTTTTGGCACAGATGATTCCTACACCACCATTAGCATTTACTTTCTCTTGAAGTTCATTAACATCAGCGATTCTTTCCCATCCAAACTCATTTCCGGATTGTAAAAACCAATCATAGATGTAATTTGAATAAAAAGGCCTTACCGTTTCATCAAAAATAACAGCCACTTCGTTCCCTTTCTCCAGTTGCTCAATTGCCTTATCCGTCCATCTCAATCTGGGAATATAGACCTTGGCAAAAAAGCAATAATCAAAAGTATAAATATTACAATAGGTATCCGATGCGTCTTTCTGATACCGAAAACTTTTTGAAACATCCAGTGCAGTGATGATGTTGCGAATTGACGTCAGTTTAGACTCAAGACTAGTTAAATCCCTAAAAGGAATTGAAGGATCACCAATAGGTTTGTACGTTTCCTCTTTACTGTCCAGACTTGCTCGTGCACCCAGTTCAAAATTAGGCACTTCAATATCCGTACTTTTTTCAGTGGTTTCATCTACGAGCTCAATATCTTTTGATAATACAAAACCCTCTTTTTCAGTGTTCAAAAGCTTTACTTTCCACCAATCTGATGCAGTTTTTTCAATTAATTTAACGGTATGTCTAAACGGTATTTTTATTAAAATTTTGGAATTATCATGCGTTGCCGGAAAATCTCTTAGATTTAATGACGGGGTAGCTACTCTATATTTCATACTAATCAGTTTCTTATAAATGATTCTACTGCCAAAATACTAAAAACAACTAAGAAAGTATCACCAGAAGCCGTTAATTTAAGATTTTTTTTAGAAACTAATAGTCTCCAATAACAATAAGGAGCGCTATCTAGCCTGTAATAAAGAGTGTGCACATTCTGGACATGCTAACTTTACTAGCATAAAAAGCTAAGAATAAAAACCTTAATTTTAACTTATGAAACAAGTGCGAAAAATTTATGACCGAGTTCTTAAAGAGAAAGCAGTTCAATTGAGTTATGAGAGACATAATATCTCCGAACTTGCCAGAGAATTAGGTATAACTGCTTCACAGTTATATAAGTGGCGAAAAGAGTATGAAGAGTTCGGACAAGGAAGTTTTCCAGGTAACGGCAATTTAAAGCAAACGCCAGAACAGGAACGAATTTCTGAACTTGAAAGAAAACTAAAAGATGCGGAACTAGAGCGAGATATATTAAAAAAAGCAATTGGCATCTTTTCCAAAAACGGTCGATGATTTATACTTTCATCAGAAACAATGAAAAGATATTTCCGATTGAAAAGATGTGTAAAGTATTGCAAGTTGGTCAAAGAAGTTATTATCAATGGAAAAGTTTTATGAATGTAAAATTAAAAACAAACAATTATTCTTTTAAAACATTTTTTTAATTAAGTTATTATTAAGAGTTTTGTTAATAAAAAATTAATATTTAATTAAATTAATAAAATAATCAAACAATCTTAATAATGTAAAAGTATATGTTTTTTCTTAAAAAAATTATAACAAAAACTTATTTTTTTATTTAAAATGATACCCGTACTATTAATTAACCGTCTTGCAAAGAATATTTATAACATACAAAAAGTCATATTACAGTCATTTATAAATGTAGTTTTTAGGTAACCAATAATTAATTACGGCTTACTACTTATTAACTATCTTATTACCAAGACCTAAAAGCTGATTTAACAAAAACCTATGTTATAATTTTTATATAAAAACAATACTCTAACGCCAAAATTAATTTTGAATAGCCAAAAACTACTTGTTGATAATTTAGATGATTCTGTCCTTTGGAAAGCTTTAAAATCAGGAGACGAAAAGGCTTTTTCATCACTTTTTAAAAAGTATTACAGTCATTTAGTGCGATATGGGAATTCGTTTACTCCTTTTCCTGAAAAGGTACAAGATTGTGTGCAGGACGTTTTTACAGACGTATGGGTTTACAAAAATTCCCTTAATGATAATGTTGTCGTAAAAGCTTATTTGTTATCAAGTGTCCGAAAACGTATTGCCAGACTTCACGAAAGAGACCATATTTTCAGAAAGTCCACTACTGTAGATTTGATTCCGTTTACTTTTGATTTTACCATCGAGGATATTCTTATCGCGGATGAATCTATGGCTGTCAAAGTTTTAACACTCAACCAGCTCATCAATAATTTACCAGCACGACAGAAAGAGGCTTTATATCTGCGATACCATCAAGGACTAAGCGTTGAACAAATTGCAGAACTACTCGGAGTTAATTATCAGTCAGCAAACAATTTGATTCACAGGTCTTTACTAAATATTCGTAAAAATTGGAAAGAAAATAAGTCTCTTCTTTTTTTATTGTTATCTCAAGTATTTTAAATTTTTTGAAAAAATTTAGAATTAAGTGAGTATCAATTTAAAAAAATGTCCTCTTTCATTTTATAACCCATTTTTATTCATGCAAAACCGTAATAATTATATTGAAATAGGCGAATTTTTGGCCGATGAATCCTTCAAAAGATGGGTACTACAACAAAACGACCAACAAAATTGGGAGCTTTGGACTTTGGAAAACCCCGTAAGAGCTAAATTAGTTGAAGAAGCGCGCGTATTGATTTTTGCAATGAAAGTTCCCGCAGACGATTTATCAGCTGATGCAGTTCAGACTGCTTTAGAAGCTACTTGGCATAAAATTGAGAATAAAAAGAAAACCACTCGCAAAACCAAAGTGTTGTTTTTAAGAAACAATTGGATTAAAGGCATTGCAGCAACACTTGTATTTGGGCTGATATCAACTTGGTTTTATCATAATTTTTTTAATGCCAATGATGGAGAGCTTAATTATAATGAATTAATTAAAGAGAATTCCGATGGCCTGTTAGAGCAAACAAACAACTCCAATAAGTCCCAAGTTATAATCTTGTCAGATGGCAGTTCGGTTTTATTACAACCAAAAAGTAAATTGAGTTATCCTAAAATATTTGTCGGAAACGAACGGAAAGTTTATCTGTCTGGTGAAGGTTTTTTTGAAATAAGCAAAGATGCTAAAAAACCGTTTTTGGTTTATTCAAATGAAATAATAACTAAAGTTATAGGAACAAGTTTTAGAATAAAATCCTATGAAAACGATTCTAATGTGGAGGTAATAGTTAGAACAGGTATTGTCAAAATCCATTCCAATAAATCTGCTTTTAATTCAACAAAGAAAGAAGTGATTTTATTGCCTAATCAAGCACTTCGTTATGGTAGAAAAACCCTTATATTCAATAAAATTACCAATATAACACAAGATGAATCATTAACTAGTGCTCTTGGTGACGTAGAAAAATTAAGTTTTGAATTTACCGATATTCCAGTAGTCCAAATTTTTAGAACTATAGAGCAAGCGTATTTAGTAGATATTGATTTTCCAGAAAATAAGTTAAAAGAATGTCATATTACTACTTCACTAACTGACCAGCCCTTATCTGAAAAATTAAAAATAATCTGTGAAAGTATTGGAAATAACACAACGTATCAAATGAATGGTAACCAAATTAGTATTCAATCAATTGGTTGCAACTAAATTACAATTTATATTAAATTAAAAAAAGCGCCGAAAATGCTGTAACATTTACGACGCCGTAAAAAATCAATTGATCTCCTGTAAAAGACAATTGTAATGTTTCGCTAATAACCAATTAAAGTATTAACCAAAAAACCAAAATTATGAAAAAAACTGTAGTAAAACAACGACGACGCTATCGTATCATAAAGTTAACATTATTCCAATTTGTTTTAGCTCTCATTTTTTCTAATGTAGTATTGGCAGATAGTGGTAAAGAACAAAGAAAACTTGACACTAAGGTGACAATTAGCTTGACGAATGTGAGTCTGGATGATGCTTTATTTAAACTTGAGAAATCAATACACGTTAAGTTTTCTTATAATTCAAGAATGACTCAGTTAAAACAAAAAGTGGACATAGAAGCCACTAATGAATTATTATCCAGCGTACTTTCACGCATTTTAAAACCACTTAGCATTAAGTATGACGAAATAAACAATCTCATTGTACTACAAAGAGAGCGCATTTCGATGATAAATACAGCGACAGAAAGTTTGGATCAGACAGAAATTAAAGCAATAGCTGCTATTATAATAAAAGGAAAGGTAGTTGATGAAAAAGGATTAACGATCCCAGGAGCTAATGTTCACGTTAAAGGATCTACTATTTCGGTTCAAACAGACATTGATGGAAGTTTTGTTATTGAAGTACCTTCTGTAAGATCCGTTTTAGTAATATCATTTATTGGGATGGAAACCAAAGAAGTTAATTTAGGAAGTGGTTTTCTTACTGTCGTTTTAAAAGAGGAAGGACAAAGCCTTAATGAAGTTGTAGTTACCGCTTTTGGTATTCGACGCAAAAAAAACACGCTTCCTTATGCTGCTCAACAAATAAGTGGTGATGATGTCAATAAAACGCAAGTAGGAAACGTTGCAAGTGGACTATCCGGAAAGATTTCAGGTTTACAAATAACTCAAGGTAACTCTGTAGGAGGATCAGTAAATGTTGTAGTTAGAGGAAATAAATCATTGACAGGAAACAATCAAGCATTATTTGTAGTAGATGGAGTTCCGGTGGATAATTCGAATACAAATTCAGCGTCGCAAAGATCAGGGGCAGGCGGTTATGATTATGGTAATGCAGCGGCTGATATTAATCCAAATGATATCTTATCGATTAACGTGTTAAAAGGAGCCGCAGCCTCAGCACTTTATGGTTCAAGAGCAGCAAATGGGGTAATAATGATTACCACAAAAAAACCAAAAAACGGGCTTGGAATTTCTGTAAATAGCGGAGTTACGGTTGGCAATATAGATAAAACAACATTTGTAAAATACCAACAAGAATATGGCGCTGGGCGTTCAATTCCTCAGGATAAAGATGGGTTTCTATTTTTTGATGCTAATGCTGATGGAATTAAAGACTTGGTAGTACCTACATTTGCGCCACGTTCATGGGGTCCACGTTATGACCCAAATTTATTAGTATATGATTGGGAAGCATTTGATCAGGCATCACCAAATTATCAAAAACCAAAACCTTGGATTGCACCTAAAAACGGACCGGACAGTTTTTATCAAACCGCTATTTCTACGAATCATAATGTTATGATTGATGGATTAGTTGCTGACAAAGGTTCTTTTAAAATTGGATATTCCAGAAATGATGAAAGAGGCGTATTACCAAATGCAAGTGTTTTAAAAAACATTGTAAATCTTAGTGCTAGTTATAATATAACAAACAAACTGGTGGTAAGTGGATTAGTAAATTATTCCCAAGTTGATGGCAAAGGAAGATATGGAACAGGTTATGATAGTGGAAGGAATGTGAATAGTAATTTCAGACATTTTAATCAGACTAATGTTGATGTTTTAGAATTAAAAGATGCCTATTTTAGAAATAGAAAAAATATTACTTGGAACTGGGCTGATCCTACAAAACTTACCAATTTAACTCCCGGTTTTTCAGATAATCCATATTGGGTTGTTTATGAGAATTATCAAAACGATACTAGAAACAGGGTCATTGGAAACGCAACAATCACCTATAAGGTTACCGACTGGCTAGACCTTTTAGGCCGAGTTTCAGTAGATACCTATTCAGAAATGCAACAGGAAAGAAGAGCCGTGGGAAGTGCTGGAATTTCATCTTATTCTCGTTTTGATAGAAATTTTAATGAAACTAATTACGATTTATTGGCAACAATAAATAAAAAATTAAATGACGATTTCAGTCTTAATGCCTTAGCTGGTCTCAATATTAGAAGAAATACAATAAGTTCAATTTTTTCTCAAACTGCAGGAGGTTTAGTTGTTCCAAAACTTTATGCCGTTTCTAATTCAAAAGGAACTGTCCCTGCAGCGATTGAATCGTATCAACCAAAAGCAGTAGATGGTGTATTTGGTGGCGTAACAATAAATTACAAGGAATTACTTCTTTTAGATGCAACCTTGCGTAGGGATAAATCTTCAACCTTGCCTGAAGAAGCAAATGCATATAATTATTATGCCGTTTCCGGCAGTTATATTTTTTATAATCATCTTCAAAATTTACCCTGGTTATCTTCTGGAAAGCTTAGACTAAATTATGCTACTGTTGGAAATGATGCCGCTTGGGGAAGTCTAAGAGATGTGTATGATAAGCCAAATCCTTTTGATAGCACATTGCTTTTTTCTTTACCTAATACTAAAAACAATAGTGCATTAAAACCTGAGAATACAATCAGTAAAGAAATTGGCTTAGAAATGTCCTTTTTTAATAACAGAATAGGTTTTGATGCCTCTTATTACCATACTAACACAGTAGATCAAATTATTCCTGTAGCTGTTTCTACTGCTATAGGTTACTCCAGCAAATTTATTAATGCCGGTGATATTGAAAACAAAGGTATCGAAGTTTCTATATTTGCAACTCCGGTAAAAGGCGCCGATTTCTCTTGGAATGTGAATTTAAATTTCACAAGAAATCGTAATAAAGTTTTATCCTTATACAACGACAGTAAAAACTTGCAATTAGGAACTTTCCAAGGTGGAGTTAGCTTAAATGCTTCGTTAGGTAAACCTTATGGCGAATTACAATCGGTGACTTATGAAATGTTAAATGGGGAACGACTTATAAAGGATAACGGTTTATATCAATTTACAACTACTACCTCAAATGTAATTGGAAATGTTAATCCAGATTGGATTGGTGGCTTGAGTAATAGTTTCAGATATAAAAATTTTAACTTAAGTTTTTTAATTGATGTAAAAAAAGGAGGTCAATTATTTTCTTTAGACATGTACTACGGTACAATGTCGGGTATTTTACCCGAAACTGTTGGGCTTAATGATCTTGGAAACCCAAAACGAGATGCTGTTGCCAATGGAGGAGGTATAATTTTGGCAGGAGTTACAGCGAATGGAGAACCTAACACAAAAAGAGTTACTATAGTTTCAGGCACTAGTGGATATCTTCCTCAATCAAATTTTGTATATGATGCGAGTTTTGTTAAACTTCGCGAGGTAGCGATTTCATATTCTCTTCCAAAAAAAATAATGTCAAGAATTAAATCTATAAATGAAATAGAATTTTCGTTGACTGGAAGAAACTTATGGTTAATCCATAAAAATGTTCCCTACGCTGACCCTGAAGAAAACTTATCTTCAGGCAACATACAAGGCTATCAAAGTGGATCTTACCCTACAGTACGTGCTATTGGGTTAAACGTAAAAGTAAAATTATAAACTTACAATCATGAAAAAAAGATTTATTTCAATAGTAGTATTGGTGTTACTAATTAGCGCCTGTACAGACGACATTACTCGTTTTAATGATGAAACTAAACGGGCTAGTGAAGTCCCTCCGGGTAGTTTATTCTCAAATGCCGTTAAAACATTGTCAGATGGCTTAGCCTCAGCCAGTGTAAATGTTAACATCTTTCGACACTTTGTAAATCATTGGGCTCAGGCTGTTATTCAGGAAGAGGCACAATTTAATTATGTCACAAGGTCGATTAATGATGCATGGTGGACTAGAATGTATAGAGATGTTTTGAATGATTTAAAAGAAAGCTCCCGTATTATAACAAATGATGTTACTTTAAATCCAATTATAAAAACAAATCAATTAGCAATTATCGATATCATGCAAGTGTACACCTTTAACATTTTGGTGACTACTTATGGCGATATTCCTTACTCCAAGTCGTTAGATGATCAGCTACTTTTCCCAGTTTATGATGACGCCAAAACTGTTAACAAAGAATTAATGATCCGATTGGAAAATGACATAGCCAAATTAAGTATTAGTGCTCCTGGCTTCACATCGTCAGAAGATATTATTTTTCAAGGTTCTGTAGCAAAGTGGATTTCTTTTGCAAACTCTTTACAGGTAAGAATGGCTATGACAATATCTGACGTAGATAATTCATTAGCGAAAACAGCCTTTGAAAAAGCCAATCCAAATGCTATTAACGCGATATCTAATAATGGTTTTGTTAAATATTTTACCGCAATACCTAATAATAATCCGTTGTATGATCAACTGGTGTTGGCCAATCGCACCGATTATATTGCGGCAAAAGATTTAATGGATGTTCTGAATAGTTTTGAAGATCCACGTAAACCAGGTTTTTTTGGAGTGAATAATGTAGGCTTATACGTTGGAGGCATAATGGGCATCCCAAGTGATTATCCAAAAATGTCAAAGCCAAGTACTCGTGTAGCTGACCCTAGCGCGCCAAACGTATTAATAGATTACGTGGAAATGGAATTTTATAGAGCTGAAGCAAAAGAGCGTGGCTACAACGTAACTGGTTCTGCAGAATCTCATTATAATAATGCCATTAAAGCTTCAATACTATATTGGGGCGGTACTGAGGCAAATGCTGATAAATACTTATTAAGATCGGACGTTGCTTACACGACCGCTGCAGGTGGATGGAAACAAAAAATAGGTTTCCAAAAATGGATTGCATTATACAATCGCCCATTTGAAGGATGGTTGGAAGTTCGCAGATTAGATTTCCCAAAATTAACAATACCCGTAAATGCTTTTTCAGGTTATCCAAACCGGATGAAATATCCAGCAAATGAGCAACAGTTAAATGGAACTAATTACACGAACGCGGCTACAAAAATAGGTGGCGACAAAAGCGAAACTAAATTATATTGGGATATAAACTAATTAAAATCATACACAAATGAAAAATCGATTCCTCTTTTTGTTGCTGATATCAACAACATTTATACTTGCTCAAGACCGGTTAACGGGCAGGAATTTTGCTTCAAGATCTGAGGTTATTGGGCAACACGGAATGGTAGCATCTAGCCAGCCCTTAGCAACACAAATCGGAATCGATATTTTAAAAAAAGGAGGTACAGCAGTGGATGCCGCAATAGCTGTAAATGCCGCATTAGGCTTGATGGAGCCAACAGGTAGCGGCATTGGTGGTGATCTTTTTGCGATAGTGTGGGATGCAAAAACCAAAAAACTCTATGGCTTGAATGCCAGCGGACGATCTCCAAAAGCACTAACTTTAGATTACTTCACTAAAAATAACATTACACACATTCCACCAAGTGGTCCCCTGCCAGTATCGGTTCCAGGTTGTGTTGATGGTTGGTTCGAATTGCATAATAAATTTGGAAAACTACCCATGCAGGACATCTTAAATCCAAGTATAAAATATGCTGAAGAAGGTTTCCCAACTACAGAATTAATTGCTTATTATCTGCAAGTCACGATAAATAAATATATGAAACAGTACCCTAATATCAAGGAAACTTATACTGTAGATGGCAAATTACCTCAAAAAGGAGATATTATTAAAAACCAATTTTTAGCTAATACCTATAAAAAAATTGCCAAAGGAGGAAGAGATGCTTTTTATAAAGGAGATATTGCCAGAGAATCTGCTAAATTTATTCAAGCTCAAGGCGGATTTTTAGCGTATGAAGATTTTGCAACACACCATTCGGATTGGATTGAACCTGTCGCAACAAATTACAGGGGTTATGACGTATGGGAATTACCACCAAACGGACAAGGAATGGCTACTTTGCAAATGCTTAATATTATAGAAGGTTATGATTTTAGTAAAATACCCTTTGGTAGCGCTCAACATTTGCACATTGTAAACGAAGCAAAAAAACTTGTTTTTGAAGATCGCGCGAAATATTATGCGGACTCAGATTTTATGAAAGTTTCTGTAAATGATTTATTGTCTAAAGAGTACGCAACTGAAAGAAGGGATTTAATTAATCCTGACCGCGCAGGGATTTTTAAAGCTGGAAAAGAAAGCAGTGGCGGTACAGTTTATTTGACTGTCGCCGATAAAGAAGGAAACATGATTTCTTTAATTCAAAGTAATTATAGAGGTATGGGTTCTGGAATGGTTCCACCAAAATTAGGTTTTATGCTTCAGGATCGAGGCGAATGCTTCAATTTGGCTGAAGGAACGCCAAATTCGTATGCCCCTCAGAAAAGACCTTTTCATACTATTATTCCGGGTTTTGTTACTAAAGATGGACAACCATTTATGAGTTTTGGTGTAATGGGAGGCGATTTTCAACCTCAAGGTCATGTTCAAATATTAATGAACCTGATTGATTTTGGTATGAATTTACAGGAAGCAGGAGATGCACCAAGGTTTGAACACATTGGTTCAACTGATTTTACGGGCGAGCTGTCAACAGGCAAAGGCGAAATCCTAATTGAAAGTGGTTTTGATTTTGAAGAAATAAAAAAATTGATCCAGAAGGGACATAAAATTGGCTTTGGAGGCTATTATGGAGGTTATCAGGCAATTATGTATGACGCAATAAGAAAAGTGTATTTTGGAGCCTCAGAAAGTAGAAAAGATGGTGCGGCCGCAGGATATTAACTGTCTGTTTTTAAGTAATATAATGTTTGAAAGAACTTTTCTTTATTCGAATAGTCTCATCAAAATAAAAGAACAAATAATATAATTTATCCTGATCTTATTCCAAAATTATTAATTTAAATTTTAATGAAATGTTAATAAAAAACACATGTGCTTTTATTTTATTTTATATTTTATCTGTCCAATATGTTACTGCACAGACAGATTTTCCAGCACCAATTGAGGGAGATTATCTAATAAAAGATTTTACTTTTAAAAGTGGAGAATATTTAGACCAACTAAAACTACATTACACAACCATTGGGAAACCAACAAAAAATAAGAAAGGTCAAATTAACAATGCTGTTTTAATTATGCATGGCACCACCGGAAGCGGAAGCGCCTTTTTGAGCAAACAGTTTGGAGGCAATTTATTTGGAAAGGGTCAATTGTTAGACGCCACAAAGTATTTTATTGTTTTAACAGATGATATTGGACACGGAAAATCGAGCAAACCAAGCAATGGCTTAAAGATGGCATTTCCCAAATACAATTATGACGATATGGTTTTGGCAAACTATAAATTACTGACTGAACATTTGAAAATAGATCATCTTCGATTGGTAATGGGAACATCAATGGGCGGCATGCACACTTGGGTTTGGGGTTACACCTACCCTGATTTTATGGATGCACTAATGCCTTTGGCAAGCTTACCAGCAGAAATAGCCGGTAGAAACCGCATTCAAAGAAAAATGGCGATTAAATTAATCGAAATGGATCCTGAGTGGAAAGAGGGTAATTATATTCAACAGCCACAACAAGGAATGACTGGCGCTATATTATCTCTGATGTTTATGGTGAGTAGTCCGTTACAATGGCAAATTGCAGCCCCAACCAGAGAGAAAGCAGAAATAATGATGGAAAATACTTTAGCCCGATATTCATCAACATTAGATGCTAATGATCTGATTTATGCTTTTGATTCCTCAAGAGATTACAATCCGCAACCTTACTTGTCAAAAATTAAAGCCCCTTTAATTGCTATAAATTCTGCCGATGATCAAGTAAACCCTCCTGAACTCGGATTAATGGAGAAAGAAATTAAAAACGTTAAAAATGGAAAATATATCTTATTACCTATTACAGATAAAACCACTGGCCATGGCACACATTCCAATCCAAAAATATGGGGTAAATATCTTAAAGAATTACTTAAAAAATCTGAACCCAAAATTAAGTAAAATTCAAGCTTTTAATATTGTTTTCCAGAAATCAAAACTTACTAAGGTAGATTTTAAGTTTACGATTTATGTTTCTTAACGGAAAACAGGAAAACACTTTTATGTTGCCTCCAAATTAGCCATATTGATTTCAAGTGAGTGAGTGCATTTGTTAATAGTAAATTTTGTTAACTACTGAAAAAACAATACAAAATTTCCATTCCCAGAAAAACTTCTTTGTCAGAACTCTTCTTATTCTTTTCGCCATCTATACAACTGGGGAGCGGTAACTTCCAATTCTCTGGCTAGTTCAGAGATCTTATGTCTATCATAACTCAATTGAACGGCTTTCTCTTTAAAAGCTCGGTCATAAATTTTACGCACTTGTTTCATAAGTTAAATTAAGGTTTTTGTTCTTAACTTTTTATGCTGGTAAAGTTAGCAAGTCCAATATATCATCGGCAACGGTAAGTAGAGACTTAAAAAAGGGGGGCGCATTGAATCTCTTTGAAATCGTAGGAACTCTGAACAAAACAAAATACCTGATAAAATAATTATTGTCAACACTACTGTAGCATTCCTATTTACACATAAAAAAAGCCCCTAAAAAAGCCGAAATGTATCAGTTTTTTTTAGGGGCTTGGTTTTTAAACTTATTTTTACAATGTAGCCATGTCTATTACAAAACGATACCGGACATCTCCTTTTGTCATTCGGTCATATGCTTCATGAACATTTTTGATATCAATCATTTCTATTTCAGAAACAATACCATGTTCCGCACAATAATCTAACATTTCCTGAGTTTCAGGCAAGCCGCCTATAAGCGAACCTGCAAGACTTCTTCGTCCGCCTATGAGACTAAAAGCTTGAATTTCATAAGGTGTTGGTGGTACGCCCACACAAATATGCACGCCGTTTACTCTCAATAATGACAAATACAAATTTAAGTCGTGTGGTGCAGAAACAGTATCCAGAATAAAATCAAAAGAACCAGCTACACTTTCGAGTTGTTTGGCATCTTTAGTAACGATAAAATTATGTGCTCCTAATTTTCTGGCATCGGCTTCTTTATTTGCTGATGTACTTAACACGGTAACTTCAGCTCCAAAAGAAACTCCAAATTTAACCGCCATATGTCCCAAACCACCCAAACCAAGAACGGCTAATTTATGCCCTTTCCCAACTTTCCAGTGTCTCAATGGAGAATAGGTCGTGATTCCGGCACATAATAAAGGCGCTACAGCAGCCAAAGGCAATTTATCTGAAACTTGCAAAACAAAATCTTCATGTACTACAATGGTATTCGAATAACCGCCATAAGTAGGTGTTTTTCCGTCTTGTCCTAAAGCATTATACGTGTCGGTTCTTCCTTTCAAACAAAATTGTTCTAATCCCTCTTTACAGTTTTCACAACTTCTACAAGAGTCTACCAAGCAACCTGTCCCTGCTATATCTCCTATTTTAAACTTCTTTACATGACTTCCTACCTTTACCACTTTACCTACAATCTCATGTCCCGGAACCATTGGGTAAATTGAACCGCCCCAGTCATCTTTAATTTGGTGTAAATCACTGTGACAAACACCACAAAACAGGATGTCAAATTGTACATCATGTGGTCCAACTTCTCTTCTTTCGAAATCCCAAGGTGCTAAATCTGTCTTAGCATCTTGTACTGCGTATCCTTTTGTAGCTATCATTTTTTTTATATTTTCAATAAAATTATTGAATTTATCTTGAAAAACGAGTTATCGAAATGTTAAAGAAATCCAAAGAAATTATATAGGTCTCCTCCGTAAAAAAAAACCTCATAGTAATTGCATAGCCTTTAATGCTTTAAATCCATAGTTTAATTTATATTTAATTTTTTTTAAACTACATTTATGAAAGCACAATCTTATAAAAATCACATTCGGTACTATCCGCCTCATCATTTTATTCATTATCCAATAATCATGACATTGCTGCCTTCAGTATTTATTTTAGTTGTACCAAAAGAAGATTCTTTAATCTGGATATTTATTAGTGTACTCTTTGTCGTGCTTTTGCCTTGTTTTTATGTTGCGTCAACATTATGCGTTGATCCTACAAAACCGAATTGTCTATTTAGAACTTCGGTACCGTTATTTTTCTCTTACCGGAAAAACATTGGAAGATTTTTAACGTCATTTAAATGACGATCAGCTATTTGCGTTACGTTTTGCCTCAGATGATGAATTTCAAGCGTTAACTCTAAGAGCGCTGAATGAAAATCTTTCGGCAAAGGAAATTAAAAAAGCGATTCAGCACTGGAAAGCGGATTACGAAAGAGTTTAAAATTCCAAAAATAATAAGACTAATTTATCCAATTTAACAATTTCGAATTTTGTTTCTTTGTGATGAAAAGATAGCAATAAAACTGAATTTAAAACCACTAAATGCCCGAATATTTTCTAGATATTGAATACAAAGACATTACGTACAAGGAAGAGGAAGTCAATTTTAAGGAATTTGAATGCTGTACTTTTACAAATTGTAATTTCTCCCAATGCGTTTTTTTAGCGGTTACTTTCATTGATTGTACCTTCAATGACTGCACTTTTAGCAATGCTAAAATTAATTATGTGGCCTTTAGAACCGTAACTTTTAATCGGTGTGAAATCAAAGATGTCAATTTTGCCATGTGCGATAAATTAATTTTCGAAATCGCTTTTAAGGATTGTATTTTGGATTTCTCTAAATTTTACACTTTAAAAATCAAAGGAACCTCCTTCTCCAATTGTAGTCTTATTGCCGTTGATTTTATGAGCACTGATTTGACCGAAGTTGTTTTTGAAAACTGCGATTTATACCGTTCTGAGTTTGCAAAAGCAATTGCCAACAAAGCTAGTTTCAAAACAAGCTATAATTATACAATTGATCCCAAAACAACAAAATTAAAAAAAGCCGTTTTCGCTTTAGAAGGATTGAAAGGATTGCTCTATAAACATGAAATCATAGTAAAATAGTGCTTTATGAATCAATATCTGATCGTCATACTCCGTATCCATCGTAGAAAGCAAATACAACAACGTCGATTTTCCACAGCCAGATTTTCCTATGATTGAAACAAACTCTCCATGTTTGACACGCATATCCAGTGATAATTATTTAATGAAAGAAACATTAGTTTTATTTACAAGTTTTTAAATAGTTATTTTACTGATAATCAAAGAGTAATTATACGTTCATTAAGTAAAAAAATTTGTATTACTATTTTTTTGAAACATTCCTTTTACAGACATCAAAAAGGCTCGATTTAAAATTAAACCGAGCCTTTTTGATGTCTGTATATTTTTAAACTAAGGAAGCAGTCGAAGAAATTGCAGCATTCAAAACTTTAGAAATAGGACAATTTTTTTCTGCTTTAGTTACTAATTGTTGAAAAGCATCTTCTGTTATTCCGCTAATTTTTGCTTGAAGCATCAGGTGCGAGGTAACAATGGTTCCATCAACTAAATCAATGTCGCATTTGGTTTCGATACTTTCGATTTCAAACCCTTCTTCACTAATGTAGGCCGAAAGTTGCATCGTAAAACAGCCTGCGTGTGCTGCGGCGATAAGTTCTTCAGGATTAGTCCCCACTCCTTCTTCAAAACGAGATTTGAATGAATATTGGGTATCTTTTAGTGTGGTACTTTGTGTAGTTAGTTTTCCGGCTCCTTCTTTGAGTGAACCATTCCAGACTGCGGTTGCATTTCTTTTCATAATTATAAATTTTCTGTTTTCTCAAATTTAGTTCTTTTTAAAAAAAGAGTATAGTATATCCACTATTTTTAACTAAAATTTAAAATTAAATCAAAAAAAATTAACAAAAACGTGGTTAAAATAAATACTGTTTAATTTTAATAGTATCAGTAAATTCTTTATGTTTGCTTTTTGAAAAAGTATACTTTACTTACAAAAAAAACTAATTGACAACCAATAAAAAAAACTAATTAATCAGCAAATGAAATTAACTACAATTATTTTTTTATTATCGATTGTAATTTTACTAAATAGTTGTGCTTCAGTATACAAACCAATACAACCCGCTTCACTTAATTATATTTCGAACAACACACTTCATGGAGTAACGCTGGAATACAAATATGATTTATTAAATAAGAAATACGCAAAGAAAGAGACTAAAAAAGGGCTTCGACTAGTGGCTGTTAAAGTAAAAAACAATACTGAAAAAGATTTGGTTTTTGGAAAAGATATAAAATTAAATTTTGAAAGCGGAAATGAATTGTATCTATTGGAGAATGAAAGAACATTCAAATCTTTAAAACAAAGCCCAGCCTCCTATTTATTTTATTTATTACTATCTCCAATTCAATTGTTTACCAAAAAAACCAATTCAAACGGAATGACAGAGCAAACCAGCTCGACACCAATAGGACTGATTATTGGACCCGGATTAGCCTTAGGAAATATGATTGTTGCGAGTAATGCCAATAAAAAGTTCAAAACTGAGCTGAACGATTACTCCATTAATGGCAAAATAATAAAAAAAGGAGAAACTGTTTTTGGACTTATTACTTTTCAGTCTGATAATTATGGTGCTATTAAAGTTAGAGTAGAATAAAAATTACCCATAAAATAATAATAATAATAATAATAACCAATTCCATCTGACAATGAAAAAATTATCTCTTCTCGTTTTTGTATTTTTAGCTTTTAGCTGTAGTCCAAAAATCACTTCTAATTTTGAATCTTCAGAAAAACCACTAACAATTGAAGACCCCGTAGCCTTTCTTGATGTTCATCATGCAATTCCTGAAGGTGCCAAAAAAATAGGAAATGCCAGATATCAGGACAGTGGTTTCACAACCGATTGTGATTTTAACTCACACCTGACAAAAGCCCGAAAATTAGCCCGAGAAAAAGGCGCTAATCTTGTAAAAGTAACCGAAAAGAGAACTCCCGATATATGGAGTCTTTGTTATCGCATCAAAGTAGATTTCTATTATTATGACGGCGACGTAACCACAATCCCCCAATATAAATTACAACTTAATTAATTATACACACTCTAATGAAAAAAACAATCCTTATTTCTACATTATCCCTAGCGCTACTAATGAGTAGTTGTGCTACAATTGTTTCCGGCTCTAAACAAAAAGTAAATTTTAGAAGCAACCCTGCTGCTGCCTCTATTTTTATTGATGAAATCGAAGTAGGAAAAACGCCTTTTGAAATCAAACTGGAACGAAAAAAAGAACATCATGTGATGATTAAATTAGAAGGATACCAAACTTTTGAAACTAACTTGACCAAAAAATTCAATGCTTGGTATATTGGAAATATTTTATTTGGTGGCTTGATTGGTATCATTGTAGATCCTATTACTGGAGCAATTTACAACTTAACACCTAAAGAAGTCAATGCTGAAATGAATAAAGGAACTGCTTTCAAAGTAAATAAAAGTGAAGTGTACATCGCTGTCGCTTTAAATATAGATCCAAACTGGAAAAAAGTAGGTCAATTAGAAAAAATAAACTAATACTAAGTATTTACACCAAAAGCTAAGGTGGCAAAAATATGGTATTAGGTGTACTAAAAAGCACCGGTTTTGCCGTTCTCTTTTTATCCCTGTCATAAACTAAAAGCTGTAACGCTATTCCAAATCAAGAATAGAATTACAGCTTTTTTTTATATTGCACCTAGTAATCTTGTTGTTTACAGTGCTTAAAATATTTTCTCAGATTTCGTAAGCCCTAAGAAGAACAAAAACACATTAGAAAACTATTTTTAGCCCTTTTTTGTATCAAAAACAATTGAAAAAGTAGCCCCTTTATTTGTCCCACTGCTTTGTGCATAAATTACACCGTTGTGTCGTTCTACTATGTTTTTGCACAAATACAATCCAATTCCTGTAGAAGGCTCATTTGAAGTGCCAGACATACTCATTTTAGTGAATTTTTTAAATAATTCGTCACTCTGTTTTTGAACAAAACCTACTCCTGTATCCTTCACTTTTAAATACAGTTTAGTGCCATCAAGATACACATGAACCTCAATTTCACTATTTGGGTAGGAGAATTTTATAGCATTATCAATTACGTTGACTAAAACTCGAATCAACAACTCGTCGTCAATTGATAAAAGTGCTTCCTGAACGTCAATTGATAAAACTAATTTAATATTTTTGACCACTAATACCTGATCTAATTGTTTTGCCACCATAGAAAAAACAGGTGAAAATTGAATTAGGGAGTCCTGAGAATTTCTTTTTATAATTTGATCTTGTTCTTTTAATAATGTGATAAAACTTTCAATATAATGAAATTGTTCACCACTGGATTGAACTATTAACTCCGCTAATTCTTTTATATAATCCGAAGAATCCTCTTCTAAAATAAGCAATGCGGCCGATTTTGAATTTCCTACAAAATTTCTTAGATCATGCGAAAGCAAATAAACTAAATCTTGTTTTTCAGTAATGAAATTTTCGTTATCAGCTATTGATTCTTGAATATTACTCATTAACAACCCTGCTTCATCCGAAAAATTAGTTGGCAAAGAAGGTATTGTTCTGTCTTTTCTATAGGCAATTAATGACCTGGAAGCTACCTCAATTGGTTTAATTAGTTTTTTTAAAAAAAATAAAGTGACCGCTGTTGCTAATAAAGTAATAATCAGCGCAAAAATTAAAATAGAATCGGCTGAAATTGTTTTACTTGCATAAAGCACAAAAAATAACAATCCAATTAATGGAATGTGAATGCCTATAAATGCAACAAACAGGAATTTGAAGGCATAACTATTTTTGAGAAAACCAATCCGAGACAATTTTTCATACAACTGCATAAATTTATTTTTTTAAAATGCAAATGTATTAGTAAAAAATTACAGAACCCAAAAATTACAATTAATTTTCATCTTATTTGTAACACACAATGAATATTCTAAAAATAACTCATCAAACTACTTTCTTCGAGTGTCAATAAGATAAATAATTTTCCAGTGGTTGTCTTTTTTGAAAAATGTAAACGCATTTACCTCAGTATGACTTAGTGTAGCATTAACATAAAACTCATACGATGTTCAGACATGCGCCATGGCTCCGTTTATTTGAATGGAATACCTGAGAATTTTTTCTTGAAATTTTAAGCTATAGATTTATAAAATGCCCTCTGGTTTTTCATGAGAAAGCAAAGTGCCTTTTTCATTCTCAGCAATGGATTGCAATATCTTTGTATCATCACAAAGTAAATGCAATTGAGGTGAATCTCTGGCATGGAAGGCTTGAAAAAAAGTATCAATTACGCTTTGAACTTCTTGATATTGAGCCTGCTAATATACTGAGGAGAGCAATAAAGTCAGTACTAGAATTTTTCGTATGATTACTTTTTTGATTAATTTGTATCCAATATAATATAAGTGCTACATTTTCAACCTAAAATTATACATTTTAGTACCTTTACACTCTCAAAAAAGGAAATATGTCTGTCGCAAAAAAAGATTATAAAAGAATTACAACAAAGTCATTGATTGAAATGAAGGCTAATGGAGAAAAAATTTCGATGCTCACCGCATACGATTACACCATGGCAAAAATCGTTGATACGGCAGGAGTTGATGTAATATTAGTGGGAGACTCCGCTTCAAATGTTATGGCTGGTCATGAAACTACATTACCTATTACGCTGGATCAAATGATTTATCACGCCTCCTCTGTGGTAAGAGCCATTGAAAGAGCTTTGGTAGTGGTGGATTTACCCTTTGGAAGTTACCAATCCGATCCTAAAGAAGCCTTGCGCTCTGCCATCCGAATCATGAAAGAAAGCGGTGGTCATGCCGTAAAACTAGAAGGTGGTAAAGAAATTAAAGACTCTATCAAGAAAATATTAAACGCCGGAATTCCTGTTATGGGACATTTAGGCTTAACACCACAATCCATTTATAAATTTGGAACCTACACCGTTCGTGCCAAAGAAGAGGAAGAAGCACATAAGTTAATCGAAGATGCTAAATTACTAGAAATACTAGGCTGTTTTGCCTTAGTTTTAGAAAAAATTCCAGCTCATCTAGCCGAAAAAGTAGCCCAAAGCATCTCGATTCCAGTTATTGGTATTGGTGCTGGGGGTGGTGTTGACGGACAAGTATTAGTAATTCATGATATGTTAGGAATGAACAACGAATTCAGTCCTCGTTTCTTAAGAAGGTATATGAATTTATATGACGGAATGACAACGGCCATTGGCCAATATGTTGCAGATGTAAAATCAAGTGATTTCCCTAATGCAAATGAACAATATTAAATTTGACTTCTTAGATGAGTAGCCTTTAAGAGAATTTGATTATTGTCGAATACTCTAAGAGTATTGGAAATCCAACAATCTAAAAATCCAAATGAAAATAATTTCTACTAAAAACAACCTTCAAATCCTTCACGAAGACAATCATCTTATTGTAATTAACAAACGTGTAGGAGATATTGTTCAAGGGGACAAAACGGGTGATAAACCCTTATCAGATGTGGTTAAAGAATACATCAAAGACAAATACAACAAACCCGGGGAGGTTTTCCTGGGTGTTGTACATCGCTTAGATCGGCCAACAACTGGAATAGTTGTATTTGCCCGAACCAGTAAAGCTCTGACTCGAATGAATGAATTATTCAGTACCCGTGAAACTCAAAAAACATATTGGGCCATTGTCAAAAACAAACCTGCCAAGCCCACTGATACACTCGTTCATTATTTAAAAAGAAACGAAAAAAACAATAGTTCAAAAGCGCACGAAAAAGAAGTCCCTGAAAGCAAATTAGCCAGTTTAGAGTATACAATAATCAAAGAACTAAACAACTACTATGCGCTTGAGATCAATCTTCATACTGGAAGACACCATCAAATAAGGGCTCAACTTTCAGCGATTGGATTACCTATAAAAGGGGATTTAAAATATGGTTTTGACCGAAGCAATCCGGACGGAGGAATCCATTTGCATGCTAGAAAATTAATGTTCATCCATCCTGTTACAAAGGAAAATATAAAAATAATTGCTCCTGCTCCAAATGATGTGATCTGGAATGCCATTTAATACTAAAAAAACAGTATTTTACTTTCAACCTTTCAATAACTCAATAATAAATATTCACAAAAACAAATTGTATGAAAAAACTACCTATTATTTTTTGTTTCATTTCGTTCTTAAACATGACCGCTCAAGACCATTTTTCAGGAATCAATATGTCTACTAGAGTCGGAATACTTAATGCCGGTATGAATCCTGCGGAACTGTCTAATTTAAGTTCAAAATATGAAATAAATATTTTTTCGGCCAGCGTAAATGCTTCTAATAATAAAATAGGATTTAGTGATATTGTTAATGGTGAAAACTTAGAAAATTTGTTATTTACAGGAAATACCCCTGTAAATATGCGCGTAGATGCTGAAATATACGGCCCAGGTTTTGCTATGAAAATGGATAAATGGGCTTTTGGTTTTACTACAAAAGCTGCTGCAAAATTAAATTTAATTGATATTGACCCACAACTTGGTGCGGCGATCAATACCGGAAATCTTATTGGTTCTTCATCAATAAGCAATGATTACAACCAACGTTTAAATGGAACAAGCTGGGGAGAAATAGGAATTTCAGCAGCCAGAAACGTATTTGAAAATGAAAACCATAAATTTAATGCGGGTGCTACCTTGAAATTATTATTTCCAGGCTCGTACACCAACTTAGGCCTGGATCAATTTCAGGGAACCATTAATACTATTGGTGCCGAAGCGTATTTAAATAATACTCAAGCGTCAATGAATATTGCGTATTCCGGGAACTTCAATGATGGTTTTACTGATTTTAATAATTACTCTGAATCCGTTTTTGGAAAACTAAACGGAGTTGCAGCTGATTTTGGTGTAAATTACCAATGGAAAGACCAAGACGGTTACAAAATAAATGCGGGTATCGCAGTGCGAAATATTGGTACGATGACCTTCAAGGATGATGCAAATTCCTCTACTAATTATGCATTAAACATACAGTCTACTTTTTCTAACCCAAATGGTTTGGCATTAAGCCAATTTCAAAACACTACTACTTTAAAGGAAGTAGAAACCATTTTAGTAAACGACGGATACTTAACTAAAACCACATCCAGCAAAAACTTCAAAGTAACCTTACCTACTGTTTTCTCCGCCTATGCAGATATAAAAGTAATACCTAAATTTTTTGTTGCGCTTTACACACAACAAAAATTAAAGGATGACACCAGCGATAATCAGGTGACAACACAAAATGTGGTTTCTATTACACCTCGATTTTCTTTGAAAAATTATGAAATTTATTCCTCTTGGTCAGATAACGAAATTTCCGGAATTACTGGTGGTGTCGGGTTAAGAGTGTATGGCTTTTATATGGGATCCAGTTCTATAGTGACTGCTTTGGCCAGCGACAGTAAACAAGCTGATTTTTATGTAGGCTACCGACTTGGGTTAAAATAATAAATCTGTACCTTTAAAATCATAATATGAAAAATGAAAATAGTGTAGACTACCGAAAAGAATCTTTAAAAAAACTATTGCATACCATCATAAAACAGGAACAAGCAATTATTAAAGCGCTTTACGATGATTTTAAAAAACCAGCCTTTGAAGCCGTTTTAACAGAAACAAATTATGTCGTAAGTGATTTAAAAGAAACCATTAAAAACATTGATTCTTGGGCTAAACCCAAAAAAGTTCTCGCTTCTTTTTTGAATTTTCCATCGTCAGATTACATATATAGTGAGCCTTACGGAAATGTATTGATCCTTTCGCCTTGGAATTATCCGTTTCAATTAGCCTTATGCCCTCTGATTGCTGCTGTTGCTGCCGGAAATAAAGTAACCCTAAAACCCTCTGAACTTACCCCAAATACGTCTACTATAATAGCGAAAATTATAAATGAAACTTTCCCTGTAAAAGATGTCGTCGTCATTACCGGAGACGCGACTGTTGCTCAGGAATTATTAAAAAAACGTTGGGATTATATTTTTTTTACAGGAAGTGTTGCCGTTGGCAGAATTGTAGCAAAAGCTGCAGCCGAAAACCTAACTCCAGTTACGCTGGAATTAGGCGGGAAAAGTCCTTGTATTGTTGATGAAACTGCCAATTTAGAATTGAGTGCCCGCCGCATTGTCTGGGGAAAAATTATAAATGCCGGACAAACATGTGTTGCCCCTGATTACATAGTGGTGCACCATAAAATGAAAGCTACTTTCATAACTTTACTAATTCTGGAAATTGAAAAGGCACTAGGTCCAAATCCGGAAGAATCCCCTGATTACGCCAGAATTATCAATTTGAAAAACTGGCAACGCCAATTGCATCTATTGGAAAACCAAAAAATACTTTTTGGAGGTCAATACAATAAAGACACTTTATTCCTTGCTCCTACGCTATTGGACGAGCCAAAAATGGACAGTCCGGTGATGACCGAAGAAATTTTCGGCCCCATACTTCCTATACTCTCATACCATTCAGAGGCAGATATTGAAAAAATAATTTTAAGTTTCGAAAAACCATTATCCTTGTATTTATTCTCTCAAAACAAATCTTTTATTGCAGAAGTTTTACAAAAATATTCTTTTGGCGGTGGCTGTATCAATGATACCGTAATCCATTTAGCGAATAATCGCTTGCCTTTTGGCGGTGTTGGTACTTCAGGAATGGGAGCCTATCACGGAAAACGGAGTTTTGATACTTTTTCGCATAAAAAAGCCATTGTAAAAAGGGGGACATGGCTGGATTTACCCCTTCGGTATGCGCCTTACAAAGACAAATTAAAGACCTTTCAAAAAATATTAAAATGGATGTAACCCATGAAAAAACCGTCAGTGCATCCATAAAATACCGACGCTCAGTTCGGGTTTTTATAAATGAAACTATTGTGCGAAAAAAGTAAAAAAGTGTATTTACTTAGCCACAATATGGCAACAAGCTGGAAGCAGAATATTCAAAAAGAGAACAATTTGCTTTTCATTATTATCAAAAAATCGTTCCGTTGTTTTACTTTGATATCACAGGAATTATTGGAATAATCAAATTTATTGCATTTCAATTCATTGGGTTATTCAAACCCATATATGGACAGGTAAGACAAAGTGACATGCACATTGTAGCCCATAAAAGTGCCAGACTTACGACACAAAATTTCATGATCAACATGACTGCTATAAACTATGATACGTGCCAAATGGAAGGTTTTGATTCGCTACGAATAAAAATATTACATTTACCGGCATCATCCGAAATTAATATGCTACTGGGTAGCGGAAAAGGAGTGTACGGAAAACGATTCAGAGTTCCTTTTGAATACGTTTATTTTGAAAAATAACAGAATAATTAACCCACTAAAACGACCAACAAATGTTGAAAACTACACAAAACCGAATACACGAAATAGAAAAAAATGGATATCCTTTAGATTTTGGAATCGTTTTTAACCATGCTTTTGAAAATTATAAAAAAATTGCGATTTATGCCGGTTTAATTATTTTTGTGTTTTTTATACTGCTGATTGTTTTTGTATCAGTAATATTTGTTGCCTTTTTTGATTCTGCCATGATACTGGAAAAAATGAAACCGGAAAATTTACAACCGGAAAATTTAAGTTTAAACTTTATTTTAATTGTATCCGGGGTTTCTGTTTTACTATCGAGTTTATTTAGTCCTATTAGCGCCGGTTTAATCAAAATGGCGTATTGTGCTGAAAGAGATGAAGAATTTCATGTATCAACCATGTTTGAATACTATAAAATATCGTATTTCAAAGAACTCTTCATTGCTACTTTACTAATTTCAATTTTTAGCACCTTACTATCATCATTGATTGACTATGCACAAATACCCTTCATCGGATTTATTATCACAGTAACTATAACATTATTCACGATACTGACCATTCCACTTATTATTTTTGGAAACTTAAATGCTATTGAAGCTTTAAAATCAAGCATACTAATCGTGGTAAAACAACCGCTTATTTTGCTGGGTTTATTGGTAGTGGGTGCCATTTCTACATTAGTGGGACTCATTGGGTGTTGCATTGGTATAGTATTTACAGTACCCTTTATGTATTCTTTATACTATGCGATTTATAGTGAAATTATTGGTTTTGAAACTACACTAGAACCGGAACAAATGTTCTAATAAAACCGCTTTTTACAAAAAGCCAAATCTAGTCTTTAAACCTAACAAACAGTTTCTATGGTGTTATACTGTAGCTTATTATTTACCATTGACTCAGAGTCAATTTTATTCAGCGTTTATAATTCTTTTGCAATCAATAATTTTTTGTGGATTGTAATTCCTGTTTTATTTGTTTTTCTAGTCTGTAAAATTTTTAAAATAAAAATACTATTAAGCAATTCCTTTATTAAATACTATAATGAAGAGGATAGTAAAAACATAGAAAACCAGCGCTATCTTTTATATTTGGGCATACTAATTCCGGTACTTGAAACCCTATTTGAAATTTTCAAAATAAGACCTGTAAGCTTACTGATTTCAAATCTTGGTATCGGTACTTTTTTACTGATTCTCTATTTTATCAGCAAAAAATCAGCTGTTGTGTTTCAAAACCTGGGAAAAATATTTATGATAGTGTATGTAATCTGTTTTAGTTACATATCAATAAATTTGATTTTTACACCCTCTGACAGCATACCTATAGCCGCTTTTGTACTAGCTTTATTCTTTTCGTATACCATCATCAAACCCACCAAACTATATTGGATTTTCCTTATGTGCGTATTTATCTTTTTATTTATACTGTATTTTTTTGAAATAATACCCTTACGATCAATCATTATTTTATCGAATTTCTCATTAATGATCCTAATTATAAACTACATACGGTACACCTCTTTATTAAAAATTACTGATAAACTACGTTTTACTAATGAAATTGTAAATAAAGGCAACTCTCTCATTCTTGCTACCAATAAAAAAGGAGAAATTGTATTTTGCAGTGAAAATGTAAAGACTATTTTAGGTTATTCAGTAAATGAAGTTATGGGATTGGGCTACTGGAAAGTTACTGAGGACAAAGAATTTTATGGTGAAGAGTATCATATTAATTTTAAGGATGATCAGTTGTTTACCAGCAAAGTAAAATGTAAAAATGGAGCATACAAACACATTCAATGGAATGATAAAAAATTCTCAGATGATTTGATCATTGGGATAGGACAGGATGTAACAAATGAAATTAAAATACAAAACCAATATAAAAATTTAATTGAAAATGCTATTGATCTAATTTTTGAAGTCGATAATGAAGGAGATTTTATATTTGTCAATGATTATACTATTAAATCTTTGGGATACAAAATAGATGAAATCATAAATCGAAATTATTCAGAATTTATACGAGAAGATTACCTTATCAGTATCAAAGATCTCTACCAGAATTTATTAATAAATGAAAATTATTTTTCTACCATTGAATTTCCATTGATAAAAAAGGATGGGCAAGAATTGTGGGTTTCCCAGAAAGTGATTATCCGGAGAAATGAATTTGGAGAAGTGGTAGCTTATTCTAGTATTGCCAGAGATATCACTAAGTTTAAAGACATAGAAAACGATATTAAAATACGTCAGGAAAAAGTAGAGGAATACAATGAAGCTGTAAAAAAACTATCAACAACCAACTTTAGTAATTACAAAAACCTGGATGTTAGTGTGATGCAAATAATTGAATTAGCTGCTAAAGTATCAAAGTGCAATCGGGTAAGTTATTGGAAATATACCGAAGATACAATTACCTGTGAAAATTTATATGACTTGGACCATAATTCTTATTCTAAGGGCTCCGTTTTAGAAAAGAAAAATTATCCTATTTATTTTGAGTCCATCAAAAACAAAACACAAATCAGTGCTCCTGATGTTTTTAATAAATATGAAATATCTGAATTTATAAATGACTATTTTTTAAAAAACGATATCAAATCACAACTTGCCATTCCCATTTTCATAAATGGAGACTTATCTGGAACCATTAGCTTTGAAACAGTAAAAACACAACGATACTGGGACAACGAGGACATTATTTTTGCCCGAACCATCTCGGATATTATATCGTTGACTATGATTTCTCACAGTCGGTATGAAACAGAGAAGAAATTAGAATACAAGAGTGAACTTTTATCTGCTATGGCACTTTGTACAGAGAAATTTTTGAACAGCAATGACATCAACGATATTTTCTCAGATGTACTCATTATTATGGGTAAAACTACAAAATCCCATAGAGCGTATTACTACGAAAATGATAGTAATACAGGTTTTATTAGCCAAAAATACAGATGGATAATTAACAATCATAAAATAACGGAAAACAATATTAAACTTCAAAATCTACCACATGTGTTTTTTGAAGAATTGTTGATACCGCTTTTAAACAACAAAGTTTACGATGCAATAATTTCAAAAATTGAGAATCCTTCCTTAAGGAATAAATTAGAAAATCTTGATGTTGTAGCAATAATCCTTTTTCCAATTTTTATCAAAAATAGGTTTCATGGCTTTTTGGGATTTGATGATACTCAAAATGAGAGATGTTGGTCCGAAGATGAGGTCAATATTTTACAAACATTAGCTAGAAACATAGCCTCATCAATAGAACGTATTACGAACGAGACCGCGATATATGAAAGTGAAGAGAAATTTAGATTATTAGCCAATAATATTCCAGGAACCGTTTATTTATCAAATTATGATGAAAACAACACAAAGATCTACATTAATGATGAGATTGAAAAGCTTACCGGATATCCAAAAAATGATTTTCTAACGAACCATTTATCCTTTATTGATTTAATTCATCCCGAAGACAAATTAAAAACCATTGCTACTCAAAAAAATGCAATAGATACTAAAATTCCGATTCATATTGTTTACCGGATTATACACAAGAACAAAACGGTTGTATGGGTGGAAGAATTTGGTGATACCATATACAAAGATGGGAAAATTGCATTCTTGGAAGGAATTTTTATTGATATTACAGCAAGGAAACAAACCGAAACCATAGTCAAAGAAAAAGAACTAGCAGAAGCTGCCAATAAAGCAAAATCAGAATTTCTGGCCAATATGAGTCATGAAATAAGAACACCGTTAAATGGGATTATTGGATTCACAGATTTGTTAATGAAAACACAACTTGGCTCAACCCAAGAAAAATACATCAATACAGTAAAACAATCCGCATATTCCTTGCTGGATATCGTAAATGACATTCTTGATTTTTCAAAGATTGAAGCCGGAAAACTAGATTTACACATTGAAAAATATAACGTAAAAGATGTTCTGGGTCAGATTATTGATTTAATATTATACGAATCCAACCAAAAAAATCTAAGTTTAAAACTAAATATATCGTCTGAAATTCCTGAATATTTTTGGATAGACATTGTCCGATTAAGACAAATTTTAATTAATTTATTGTCAAATGCTGTAAAATTCACAGAAAAGGGTTCCATTAAATTAAATGTTTCTGTGATTGAAAAAATTGATGCGTCGCATGTTAAGATTCGATTTGCAGTGATCGATACAGGAATTGGAATATTAGAAAAAAACAAATATAAAATTTTTCAGGCTTTTTCACAAGAAGACAGTTCTACGACAAGAAAATATGGAGGAACAGGATTAGGCCTGACAATTTCAAACCAATTACTTGGTATAATGAACAGTACCCTGCAACTGGAAAGCACCATCGAACTGGGAAGTACTTTTTATTTTGATTTAGATTTAAAAACCAGCAACGAAACTCCAAAAAATAGTACTGATCCTGAAATAGATCTAGATAAAAAAATACCTATTACAACCGTCAAAAATGCTAAAAAACTAAGCGTTATGATTGTAGAGGATAACAAAGTAAACATGTTACTGCTTAAAACCATTATCAAAAATTTATTTGTAAATCCAATAATTTTCGAAATAGTCAACGGCAAAGAAGCTATCGAAAAATTTGAAATACTCCGGCCTGATCTTATTTTTATGGACATTCAAATGCCCGAAATGAATGGTTACGAAGCAACAAAAATAATAAGAAGCTTGAGTTCGGGTAAAAACCTGCCTATTATTGCAATAACTGCGGGCACCGAAAAAGAAGAGAAAGAAAAATGTCTCGCTGCAGGAATGAATGATTATATTTCAAAACCTATAGTCAAAGGAGTCATTGAGGAAACAATTGCTAAATGGATACTGTAGCCAACTATTTTTCTTTTAATTTATGTACATTTTATTTAAGTACATGACAAAAAGCTAAACAGATTGTTTTCTAAAGACTTAAATCCTGTCAAAAGAAATTTTGACAAGTAATCTAATCCGATAGCGGATTTGCAAGCTGATTTTTATGCGGGCGTATGAACACATTACAATCAAAAAATGAATGATTTACAGGAGGAAGGTGATATTGATGAAGCTTTAAGTGCAGCACATGCAGTTGGTGATGATGCGATTCAAGCTAAAATTCAAGGACACATTGTTCCGGAATCCTTTACACACGGAAGTTCCGCACAACGGAAAGTCTGGTTTATGAAAGGGTATCAATCTGGAGATATTACTCAAGGCGATACTTTTGTAGGAATTAATTAAAAAAGTGTTTAGTCTAATATGAATACTGAACTTTACATTATTTTCCTTTTTTAACTTAGATAATTGGTACCACCAAAGCTTTAGTATAGGAACGGATTAAAAATAACGTACTCGCTTTAAGTAAACAAAGTTAAACAATAAAACCATAACAGGGAAATTAGCAGTACCTTTGCGCCAAATTAAAGGAGTAAACTAAATAATAGTGTTTGCTTCATAAACACCATTTATGTCATTTAACTCATTAGGCTTATCGGATGCTTTACTTAAAGCCATCAGCAAAAAAGGATACACAACCCCTTCTCCAATACAACAAAAAGCAATTCCACCCATTTTAGAAGGCAAAGATGTATTAGCATCCGCACAAACGGGAACAGGAAAAACGGCTGGTTTTACACTGCCTATTTTACAATTATTATCGCAAGGGCAACAGTTGCGACAAAGGCCCATTCGTGCTTTAATATTAACGCCAACCAGAGAATTAGCCGCACAAATATTAGCCAATATAAAAGAATACAGTGCTTTTTTAGACTTAAGCAGTACCGTTATTTTTGGAGGTGTAAACCAAAATCCACAAGTAACACAACTGCGTCAGGGTGTCGATATTTTAGTCGCCACACCAGGTCGGTTAATCGATTTGCAAAACCAAGGATTAATATCGCTTGCCAAAGTTGAAATCTTAGTTTTAGATGAAGCGGATCGCATGCTAGATATGGGTTTTGTGCGAGACATTGAGCGCATTATAAAAGTATTACCTGCAAAAAGGCAAAATTTGATGTTTTCGGCAACCTTTTCAACAGATATAAAGAAATTGGCCATGGGCATTTTGCATCATCCCGTTCATGTGGAAGCAACCCCAGAAAATACAACCGTGGATGCTATTACTCAAATAGTGTATCCTGTTGCCAAAGAGAAAAAAACAGAACTCATCATTAAATTGATTACAGAGGGAAACTGGAAACAAATTTTGGTTTTCACCCGTACGAAACAAGGTGCTAATAAGCTGACAGAAAGCATGATTAGTGCCGGAATTAAAGCAGCTGCTATTCACGGAAATAAAGGCCAGGGAGCACGTACCAAAGCCTTGGCGGGCTTCAAAGACGGAAGCCTGACCGCGTTGGTCGCTACAGATATTGCGGCCAGAGGTCTGGATATACCATTATTACCACATGTGGTCAATTTTGAATTACCCAACATTCCAGAAGATTACGTTCACCGCATAGGCCGTACAGGAAGAGCTGGAGCTAATGGAGAAGCTATTTCATTATTCAGTCCGGACGAAACAGTCTTTCTACGTGATATAGAAAAATTAGTGGGTTTGAAATTACCTAAAGAAAACATCAAAGGTTTCGAGCCAGATCCTAACGCTTCCAAAGAACCTATCAAACAAGGACAAGGAAGACAACAACGCGATTCAACTCCGCGAAAACCAAAAACAGAGACCACAAACCGCACCAGCAATAACAGTTTTGGTCCAAGACGCCCGAGTCAAAATAATGATCGACGTTAAACTAAATAATAGTTTAAGAAAATACATTTTTTTTAGGAGCAGAACGAGTTCGTTTTTTAAGAACGTATTTCCCGCTATACACTACAATCTTTACACCCCGTCAGAGTTTTGAACCCTGACAGGGTGTAAAGGATTTTCATTTCTATCGGGGCTATTTAGAGCGTTTTTATTTTTATAATAGCATTTTGTATTTAACTCTTTGAAAAACAAAGTCGAACTCGTTTCCCGCTGCGCGCTGCGCAAAGTCTCCGACTTTGAGTATGTGTTTTTCAGTCTCTGACTGATCTTAAAACCCCGATAGGCGGATTTGCAATGGGGCTATTCAAACCGCTTAATCGGGGCTCAAAACTACTCTTGTTGGTTTTCAACTATATCCAAAAGCACAGCTATCATTGACCATCAGCAGATTGTTTTTCTTATAAGACAATAACTATTTATAAAAATTCTGCAAAATCAGAAAATGTTTAAAGAACTTTTATTAAAAGAATGGCTGAATGATATTTATTTCTATTAATAGTTAATTTTATATTAGCATTCAAAACACAATACTTGATCCAATTAATTTAAAATTTTAAACGTAAAAAAGGAGCTCTGCTATACAAACAGAACTCCTTTTTAACTTTAAAACTAAATTTTTATTTAATACCCATCATTTTGAGTTAAGTTTTTATTTACATCTATTTCTCTTCTCGGAATAGGTAAAATTAAATTATTGGCATCGTAAGGAAGAGATCCAATATTTTGTTTTAATCGTTTTGCATCAAATAAAGCAAATCCTTCAAAAGATAATTCTCTTTTTCTTTCCATTAAAATAGTAGCCAAATCAACAGTGATAAATAGAGCTGCACCCGAACGTTGGCGTAGTATATTAACATCATTAACAGGAGAAAGCCCTGTAACCGTTCCTAGTCTAAAATTAGACTCAGCCCTTGTTAAATACATTTCAGCTAGACGTAGCATTGGTATATTCGCAAATTGGCTTTTCCATTTTGTTGTACACCACCATTTTGCTTTGTAAAAGAAATCGGCTCTCTTATCATTCGGATCATCATAAATATCCCAATGCTGTGATAAAATTTCCACATCTGGATTTCCCACGCGACCTCCAAAAGCAGAACCGGCCCAAAACACATTAAAATCATTAGAGCTAGCATCCTGACTCGTTATTTGCCAAGCAAATAAATCTTCATTTGAATTTTCTAAATTATTAAATGCTTGTGCAAAAGTAGTCGTTAAAGTCGCGGAACTTTCATTAATAACGATATCAGCCATATTTCGGGCATTGGCATAGTCTCCTTTTTGCAAATAAACTCTAGCAAGAAGTGCCGCTGCACTGTATTTTGTTGCAAAAATATCATTCGATGCTGGTAACAAAGTGTAAGCATCTTTTAAATCCGCAATAACCTGAGTGTATACTTCTTCTAAAGTGTTCCTTTTAGGAAATTCAATCTGACTAGGATCCAGCACCCCTCTAAGAACAATAGGAACTCCAAGCTGACTATTTACGGATCCCGAAACATAGGGTTTCGCAAATAATCGTGCCAAATCAAAATATACCAGACCTCTAAGGAATTTTGCTTCTCCTTCGGTAACATCTTTATCAGCCACGTCGGTGATTACAGCTAAATTATCAAGTACGATATTAACGTGATTACTAATTCCATATCCGTTTAGCCAAATACTTGCAACAAAACTATTGTCCGTTAAAATAGCTTTCTCATTATATTCTCCTGGTTGAATATAAGTTCCGTTCCAATAAAGATCACCATCATTGGCCAGTAATTCTGAAGCTAGTGCGATTCCACCGCCATAACTAGAACTGGACCTCGCAACACCGTAAGCATTGATTAAAATCTTATGTATGTTCTCTGGAGTTGAAATGGCTACCTCTTTTGAAATGGCTTGTTCCGGCTTAATATCCAAGTTATCATCACAACCCACAAAGAAGATAGTAAGTAATGACATTAAAATTATTATGTAGTTATACTTTTTCATAAATGTTTTATTTATAGATCAATATTTAATCCAATAGTAATTGTTTTAGCAGGAGGAGCGGAATAAAATGCAATTCCTTTTTGAATATTAGAATCGCCATTATTATCAAAAGAGGCTTCTGGATCATATCCACTATAATTAGTAAAGGTTAGCAGATTGACTCCTGTTAAGTAAAGTCGCACCCTGTCGACAGACAATTTTTGAATGAGTGTTTTAGGAAGCGTATATCCTAAAGATAAATTTCTTAATCGAACAAAATCAGTTTTTTCTAAATAACGTGTTGAGGCTTGTTGCCCGTTTGTAGAATACATTCTGGCTTGAGGTACCATAGTAATATCCCCCGGATTTTGCCATCTATTTAACTGATCCGTTGTTTGATTGTCTTCATATCGGGCATTCCCTGATTGGAATTTCCCACCTTCATTATACATAGAAGATCCCCATTCGCCTTGAAAAGTAAAAGAAAAATCAAAATTTCTAAAAGATACCGTATTGGTCATTCCTGTCATAAACGTAGGATATGGACTTCCTGAAATTACTCTTTGTGCTTCACTATAATTATTAGTTGTTGATTTATCTAAACTACCATCTGGATTTGCCGTATTTCGATAAAATAAAGCATCTCCATTTGCGGGGTCAACCCCAGCATATTCCACTATATAAAAAGAGGAAATGGTTTCACCTACCCTAACAATATTATGTCCAGCTACAATATCTCCACCAGGCAAAGCAGTCACTTTATTATCTAAAGTCGAAAGGTTTAAAGACGTTTTCCAATTAAAATTAGTTGTTTTGATATTGGTAGTATTCAATACAAATTCAAACCCTTTATTAGTCAAAGATCCTACATTACGAGTTAAAGAACTCCAGCCTGAAGTTCCCGGAAGTGGTTCATTTAATAAAAGATCATTTGTTTTTTTAACGTAATAATCAATTTCACCGCTTACTCTGCTATTCAATATTCCAAAATCAATTCCCACATCAAATTGATTTGTCTTTTCCCATTTTAAATCTTGATTTACCAATTGAACTGGATTAATTGCTGATCGTTGATTATAGGAGGATCCTTCAAAAAGACCTAAACTAGCAAAGTTGCCAATACCTGCATTTCCCGTTACTCCAAAACTTCCTCTAACTTTTAATAAGTTGATGACACCACTGTCTTTCAAAAAATCTTCTTCAGAAATAATCCAACCTGCAGAAGCAGCAGGAAATACTCCGTATCGGTTTGATACTCCAAATCGCGAAGAACCGTCATAACGTATGCTTCCTTTTAAGAGGTATTTATCCATAAATGAAAAAGTAGCTCTACCAAAATAGGAAAGAAAATTATACTTTGTTCTACTTGAAGATCCAGCTATTATTTCAGAAGCACTTTCTATAGTTTGCAGCGCATCTGACGGAAATCCTGTTCCCGCAACATATTGCCTGCTTCGAGAACTTTCTTCAAAGCTCATTCCTCCAACAAACTCTACGTCATAATCCTCATTAAATGTTTTAGCATAAGTAAAATAATTATTAATACTGTACTTATCTGACTGAACTGCATTGGCATCTGCATAACCATTAGTAGAAACAGATTCCGTCAGACTTCCTGAAAAATATTCTTCCGTTTGATTGTTATTATCATAGCCTAACTCTGTTTTAAAAGTCAATTCAGGCAAAATTTTATATTCCAAATAACTATTCATTAAAGTTCTAAAAATATTTACTCCCCAACTTCCATTGAATTCTTGCATTAAAAAATTATAATAGATGGTAGATTGATTGTTAGGTGTCACCCCATCGTCTAAATAAGCGGGAGATAAAGGGGATTGTGCCACCGCTTGCAATGGAGTTGCAAAAGAATTATCTGCTCCAATTCTTGCAATATTTGTTTTACTTAAACTCGTATTAAGTCCCACTCTTAATCTATCGGAAACTTTATGATCTAAATTCCCTCTATAAGAATAACGCTCCATACTGTTCCCTCTAATAATTCCTTGCGTGTTATTATAACCACCTGAAATAAAGAATACCGTTTTTTCATCACCTCCTGATATAGAAAAGGTATGGTCTTGAACTGATCCTTTTACCAAGGCTAAATCTTGCCAATCCGTATCAACTTCATTAATTCTCCAATTTTTACCATTCCCCTGTTGATCAAAAACACCTCCAGGTTCCGTTAACCATAAATCCGCAGCTCCATAACTATTTGCAGAAGCTTCGGTAAAAAGCTCCGTATATTGTGCTGTATTTAACCAGCTCATTTTATTGGTTGCTTCGCTCCAACCTGCAGAGGTGTTCAAAGAGATTTTCGTTTTCCCAGATTTCCCTTGTTTAGTTGTAATCAAAACAACTCCATTCGTTCCTCGAGCTCCGTAAATGGCGGCAGATGAAGCATCTTTTAATATTTGAATAGATTCAATATCATTAGGATTTAATGAAATTAAAGGATTAATAGGGGCGCTTCCCGTACTTTCATTATCATTTATCAATGGCAACCCATCGATTACGTATAAAGGCTCTTGAGACGAAGAAATACTAGAAATTCCTCTTATTCTCATTTTCACACCACCTTCTACTTTACCATTTATTTGAGTAATTTGGACACCCGCAGCTTTACCAACAAGTGCATTTTGCAAATTTGCTACTGGAATTTGATTAATTTGATCAGAAGAAATAGAAGCGATGTTATCCGTTAATTTACGCTTGGATTGTTTTCCAAAACCAATTACTAGAACTTCTTTTAGCTCAGCCGAATCTTCTTTTAAAATTAAATTTAGGGTACTTATCCCTGCTACACTTAATTCCTGAGTTTTTAATCCAATGTAACTAAAGATTAAAACGGCATTAGAGCCAACATTTTTAATCGTAAAATTTCCATCCATATCTGTAAGTACGCCATTGGTTGTTCCTTTAACTAAAATAGTGGCTCCTGGAAGGGGACCATTAGAATCCGACACTCTACCAGAAACCTCTTGTGAATAGGTCATAGTAGTACAAAACATCGTTAGAAACACCATCAAGCCTTTGAGTAGACTATTTTTCATAAATAATAAATAAGTTAGTTAATACCTGTTGTTATTTGTTATAATTTTAACAAATATACACAAATAAGTTAAGAAAATATTAATTGATAACTGATAATAATCAAAAGAGAAGGAATTAAATTTAAAATAGGAAATCATTTACCAAGCGTTAAAGAGTATCGCTTTGAATGAAAAAATTTAAGCAATAAAGCCTAAAACATTAAAAATCATAACTTTAGAATACAAAACAAGGAGGTGATAATTTGTTTTTAAAAGGTATAAAAATCTTAAAAAATTATACTCATTTTTAAAAAATAAATAAAATATAGGTTAGCACGTGTTAAAATAATAAAATATGAAATTAAAATTTGGTATTCATACAAAAAAAAGAAAATATCGTTTACATTTTTTAACAAAAAACAAAGTACTATTAAATAGTAAATTTCCGTTTTTCCGTGAGAATTCAGAACAAGAGAATAATCAGTCATAATGTAAATCCCTTTCTTTTTGAATCGATTGCAAAACTGACTGTATTCTCTAATTTATTTTTAATTTTATGCTCTACAAAACCATAACTCTTATACTCTTTTGGAACATAAACCAGAATTAAATGTTTTTTAAAGCGAATAATCTCTGTTGTTTGTTTTAAAACGGAAATATTTATTGCCTAAACCAAAAGATATCGGATGCCTTACATCCAATACATTTTCTATGACTATGCCGATGAAAGTGGACATTCTATAACATCTCCACGAATTGAGGCTGAAATGGTTGTGTTTTTTGCTTTTTTACAAACTGCAAAACGCTATTTTAATTTCACATCGAATCCTGTTTTTTTGATTACTTTTATCATTTTCTCATTCGAAAAGAATCAATGCAGGCTTTTAAACTTGGAGGAATAGAATCCAATAATTACAAAAAAAAATAAAATATAGAAAAAATAATGTTCACTTTCTTTAAATATCAGTTTTTCTACTTGAAAGCTAGTCTTGTATTAAATTTAAAAGTCTTGTATTAAAAAATAAATTGTATTTTGGATCAATTCGATAGTTAATCCCATAGAAATTAATTGTAATTTTTTAACTAAAAAGATGAAAAATGTTGTAATAAACTCGATACTGATTATGAAAAAACTGTTATTTCTTCTACTGTTTCTTGTTCCCATTATCATTTTTTCACAAGAATCCAAAAAAATTGCTCATATTGATTCAGTACTGAATTATTTGCATCAACGACAACTTTTTAACGGCAGCCTATTGATTGGAAAAGAAGGAAAAATCCTTTATAAAAAAACATTTGGCAATGCAGACCCAAAAAATGACACTCCCTTAAATAATTCTTCAGCATTCAACCTTGCTTCTGTCTCCAAGCAGTTCTTTTCGATGATGATTATGATATTAAAAGAACAAGGTAAATTGAATTATGACGAATCTGTACAAAAATATTTACCAAACTTTCCATACAACAACATCAGCATTCGTCAACTGATGAATCATACTTCGGGACTTCCCGATTATTTCGAAATAGCGAAAGGCGACATGACATTGCTCGATACACTCAGCAATAAATCGCTGTTGGAATTACTAGCCCTCAAAAAACCAAATCTTGTTTTTCAGTCAGGAGAAAAATGGCAGTACTGCGATACTAATTATGCCATACTTGCCTCCGTCCTGGAAATGGTTTCTGGTAGCACGTCCGACAAATTTTTTCAGCAATATATAGCTGCTCCACTTAAAATGAACAACAGTTATGTCTATCATTTGAAGATGAAATCCTATCCGCCATCACGCGTTTTTGGTATGCGATATGAAGGAGGAAAATCATTGTCTAATGACCTGATTCGTTTTGATGGCGTAGTTGGCGATGGCAATGTATATGCTTCGGCAGAAGATCTATATAAATGGGATCAGGCACTCTACACCGGAAAAATTTTAAACAAATCAAGCTTCACAGAAGCGATCACATCCGGGAAACTAAATAATGGTGCCGAAACTAAATATGGTTTTGGCTGGGACATAATAGAGCCTGGAAAAACGGTGGCACATACTGGCAATTGGGTTGGTTTCAATGCCGCCATCATTCGATACATCGATAAAAATCAAACACTAATTATACTTGACAATTCTTCTAATTCTTATGCAAACAAGTTGATCCCGAATATTTGGGAAGAAAAACCCATTGCACTTCCACAAACCCAGCTTATTACCAATATAAAAGTAATTGATGGAACGGGCCTTCCGGCTTATGCCGCTAATGTTCGCCTTGTGGATGATCGCATACAAGACATCGGATCACTAAAGGTTTTCAAGAATGAAAGTACTACCGACGGAAAAGGAAAAGTACTGGCTCCTGGTTTTATTGACAGCCATAGTCATCATGCCTCAGGACTTGATGAAAAACCTGAAGGAATCGCAGCAACAAACCAAGGTATTACAACTATTGTAATAGGGCAAGATGGAGAATCAGTACCCATCGACACAATACTTTCATCGATAAAAAAAATCCCCGTAAGTATAAATATCGCTACATACACCGGACAGGTTTGGTTACGCGAAAAAATAATGAAGGATGATGTAGGTAGAAAAGCTACTACTCTTGAAATTGATGCTATGAAAATTTTGCTAGCATCTGAGATGGATAAAGGTTCGCTTGGACTTAGCACTGGACTTGAATACGAGGCAGCTTATTACAGTAGTCGCGATGAAGTAGTTGAACTTGCCAAAGTAGCTGCCTCCAAAGGCGGGCGTTACATTAGCCACATTCGCAGCGAAGATATGTATCTCGATGAAGCTATTGATGAAATTATTGATATTGGAAGAGAGGCAAAAATTCCTGTTCAAATCTCTCATTTAAAAATTGCCATGCGTAGTAGATGGGGCAATTCTGGTCTTATTCTTAAAAAATTACAACAGGCACGACTCGAAGGTATCAATATCACAGCCGATGTATATCCTTATACCATGTGGAATTCTACGCCGAGGGTTTTATTTCCAGAGAAAGATTTTGACAATCTCGCCAGTGCTGAATTTGCAACACAAGAATTGTTTGATCCTGCTAATTCAGTAATGGTCCGTTACGCACCAAGTCCTACTTGGCAAGGAAAAACGGTGACCGAAATTGCTGCAATAAATAATGAAACTGCTGCGCAGGCGCTCTTGCGCATCATTCGCGAGACATCAGCAATCGGTCAGGATGGAACTATTGTGGCAAAATCAATGAGTGAAACTGACATCAGCAATTTCCTCAAGTGGCCTTTTAGCAACGTCTGTTCTGATGGGTCGATGGGTGGACATCCTCGTGGACATGGTTCTTTCTCCCGAGTGCTGGGTCGCTATGTCCGTGAGCAAAAACTGATACCACTAGAAACGGCCATACAAAAGATGACTAGCTTATCTGCAGAAAACGTAGGCATAAAAAATCGCGGACTCATTGCCCCAGGTTACTTTGCCGACTTAGTCTTGTTTGATCCTAATACTATAATGGATAATGCCACAGTAAGCAATCCTACGGCTCTTTCCACAGGAATACAGAGCGTATGGGTAAATGGAAAACTAGTTTATAACGAGCAAAAATCAGTTCCGAATTTTACGGGTAAGTTTATTAAAATGGAAAAAAATTAAATACAAAAAAGCAATCAAAATAATTATAAAACACCTAAAACCATGAACAAATCTATTTCAATTTCTAAATTTCATTTTATAATTTTTCTATTATTGGCCTTTTGTTCCATTCAAGCTCAAACTCCAAAAGGAACCTTATTTATCATTGGCGGTGGAAACAGATCAGATAAACTGATGACCTGTTTATTGTCCCTTTCTAAATTAGAAGCAAAAGATTATATCGTCGTATTACCCATGTCCAGCGAAGAGCCAGACAGTGCCTACATTTACTTCAATGATCAGCTAAAAAGGCTAACGTCAAATCCCATAGTGATGCTCAATTTTGATAAAAAAACCGCAACTAATCCAAAATGGATTGACTCTCTTCAAAAGGCAAAACTCATTTTTATAAGTGGAGGCGACCAAACCCGATTCATGGATATCGTCAAAAACACTCCCATTAAAACAGCCATTCATCAAGCCTACAAAAACGGAAGTACCGTTGCCGGAACAAGTGCTGGAGCAGCGGTAATGTGCGAACACATGATCACCGGAAATCAAAAATTAAATCCGGTATATACTGGAACTTTTGACAACATACGCCACAATAATCTCGAAACAACAGAGGGTTTAGGCTTAATGAAAAACGTGATTATTGATCAGCATTTTCTAAAAAGAAGTCGATACAACCGTTTATTATCTGCTATGGTAGAATTCCCTTCTCACGTCGGAATAGGAATTGATGAAGCCACAGCTATCATTGTTCAAAATAAAACTATAGAAATTACAGGAGAAAGCGAAGTTATCGTAATCAAAAATCCAAAAGGGATTCAAAAGTCAGGTACAAATAATCTTATATCCATAGAAAGTCTGGAAATGAGTATTTACAATAATGGTCAAAAATTTAAAATATAAAATTATTATCCAATTATAAAAACGGTCTGAAATTTATCTTACTTACGCTTATGTAAACTCTCCGGTATTTATCAGAATTCCAACTACTAAGAACACAACACCACAAACCGCACCAGCAATAACAGTTTTGGTCCAAGACGCCCGAGTCAAAATAATGATCGACGTTAAACTAAATAATAGTTTAAGAAAATACATTTTTTTTAGGAGCAGAACGAGTTCGTTTTTTAAGAACGTATTTCCCGCTATACATTAAAATCCTTATTAGGGCTGAACACCAGCCCTAACAAGGATTTTCATTTCTATCGGGGCTATTTAGATCGTTTTTATTTTTATCATAGCATTTTGTATTCAACTCTTTGAAAAACAAAGTCGAGCTCGTTTCCCGCTGCGCGCTGCGCAAAGTCTCCGACTTTGAGTATGTGTTTTTCAGTCTCCGACTGATCTTAAAATTCAAAGATTCAAAAAACAAAATCGGTTAAAAACCGAAAGGCACTTCCTCAAAATCCGAGATTTTGTGGAACGTTGTGATAAACATCTGAAATTAAAAATTGTTGATCAAAAACCCCAACTCTGCTCCACTTTACACTGAAAACTGTTGTTTCCAAATACAACAATAATTTAAAGCTTTATTTTACAAATAAGTATTCTATTCATATGTAGATAATATTTGTTTTTTATAGGAATATGGTATCGCCAGATCTTCATTGGTGTTTGCGACAGCTTCTGTCATGGCGATTTCATACGTATTCAAATCTAGCTTAAGAATAGTACCTACTCTGCTAAACTCTTCATTAATCTTTGCATTCAAGATTAGTTGTTCATTTGTTATTGGATGATTAAAAATTAACTGATGTGCATGAAGCATCATTCCTTTCAGTTCAAAATTCTCCAACCATAATTTATTTTGCTTGTTACAACCATGTGGCCGACTTCCTAAAATGGGATGAAAAATATGTTTGAAATGTTTTCGTAATTGATGCATACGTCCAGTTTCAGGAATCGCTTCTACCAAACAATATCGTGACGTTGGTTGATTGTTAAATTCTAACTCAATTTCGGTAGTTTGCAATCGATGAAAGTAGGTTATTGCATTTTGTATAACACCATCATCATTGGTTAAATCATAATCAATCGTTAGTTCTTCGGGTGACCAACCACGTAAAATTGCTAAATACTTTTTTTCGACTTCGCGCGTGGCAAAACGATCATTCATAATTTTTAAAACCTTTTTATCCAACGCAAATAACAAGACACCAGATGTTTTGCGATCTAACCGATGAATAGGATAAACGTGTCGCCCTCCTATTTGATTTCTCAATTCTTGAATAGCAAAAACTTTTGCATCACGCGCATAGAATGATTTGTGAACCAACAAGCCACTTGGTTTATTAATTGCTATAATATATTCGTCTTGGTAAAGAATTTCTAACATTTGGCAAAAATAAAAGAGATTTCTATCGAAATCTCTTTTTTAACTTATTTATTTCTATTCTTTTCTTTTTCCCCCGCTAGCGCGAAGGTATTCTCATTTTTGCAGCCGTGAAACATCTGAAATCTATTTTAGCCCAACCACCCATCACGATCCAAACTTCTATACTGAATCGCTTCAGCAATGTGGCTGGAAACCACTATTGGAGCCGCATCAAGATCAGCGATCGTGCGTGCAACCTTCAAAATACGATCATAGGCTCGAGCCGATAAATTTAATCGTTCCATCGCTGTTTTCAATAATTGTTTTGAAACATCGTCCAAGGCACAATATTCCCGAATGTGTTTGGTATTCATTTGGGCATTGTAATGGATATTTTCCATTTGCTCAAAGCGTTCGGTTTGAATTTCTCGAGCCGCTGTCACTCTTTTGCGAATGTCTACACTACTTTCTGCTTTTTGATCATCCGATAATTTTTCGAAAGGGACTGGTGTCACTTCGATATGAATATCAATTCTATCTAATAAAGGTCCTGAGATTTTACTCAAATACCGCTGCATTTCATGTGGTGAAGAAGTTTGTGGCGAATCCGGATCGTTGAAAAAACCACTTGGACTCGGATTCATACTTGCCACCAGCATAAACGAGGATGGATAAGTAACTGTAAATTTAGCTCTGGAAATAGTCACTTCTCGATCTTCCAGTGGTTGGCGCATCACTTCCAGAACATCGCGTTTAAATTCCGGCAATTCATCCAGAAACAAAACGCCATTGTGCGCCATTGAAATTTCGCCGGGTTGCGGATAACTGCCGCCGCCAACAAGCGCCACATTCGAAATAGTATGGTGCGGGCTACGAAACGGACGCTGATTCATCAAACCTACTTCCTTCAATTTTCCAGCAACACTGTGAATTTTTGTGGTTTCTAATGCTTCACGCAACGTCATGGGAGGCAAAATACTGGGCAGTCGCTTAGCTAACATGGTTTTTCCGGCACCCGGTGGACCAATCAAGATAATATTATGCCCGCCGGCAGCCGCAATTTCCATACATCTTTTTATAGACTCCTGCCCCTTGACATCAGTAAAATCAAATTCAGGAAAGTCTAATGTTTTATAAAATTCGGCTCTAGTATCGATTGTTGTTGGTTCCAAAGTCCCTTTTCCTTCTAGAAAGTCAATTACTTCCTGTATGTTTTCTATTCCATACACATTTAATCCTGCAACAATTGCTGCTTCTTTCACATTTTGCTTTGGAAGAAAAAAACCTTTAAAACCCTCTTCTTTTGCTTTGATAGCAATCGGCAAAGCGCCACGAATGGGTTGCAAACCTCCGTCAAGCGAAAGCTCTCCCATGATTACATACTGGTCAATTTCATCGGCTTTAATCTGCCCAGAGGCTACCAGAATACCAATTGTCAAAGTCAGATCATACGCAGAGCCTTCTTTACGTAAATCCGCAGGAGCCATATTGATGGTGATTTTTTTGCCGGGCATCGCATAGCCATTGTTTTTAAGCGCAGCCGCAATGCGGTAACTGCTTTCTTTAATAGCATTATCTGGTAATCCAACTAAATGGTATCCAATCCCTTTATCAATATTTACCTCAACGGTAATTGTTGTGGCTTCAACTCCAAAAACTGCACTTCCAAAAACTTTAACTAGCATCTGTTTTTATTTGATTTTAAAATTAATGAAACTTTTCTTATTATTATTATAAATCTTACATAAATTCCAATAAAATAATGAACAGCAAAGATTTCATCAAAAGACACTCAAAATACTTTGGTATACAGCTCTATACGATACATTTTTCGCGAAAACAAAATGTTAAAATTAAAAAAAGTGAAGGTATAATATTAACATTTTTCTACTTTTAGAAAATAATTAGAAACCACACTATGAAAAAAATCCTACTCCTACTCTGTTTGAGTTTTTTGGTACCAAAAACCTATGCTCAGGAATACTTTCCTAATAACGAAAGTGTTCAAAACAAAAACACCAATTTCACTGCTTTTACCAATGCCAAAATTTATGTTACCCCAACACAAATTATTGAAAAAGGCACTTTATTAATTCAAAACGGAAAAGTAATTGGTGCCGGTGCTACCATTACTATTCCTAAAAATTGCGTTACTATTAATCTGGAAGGAAAATCAATATATCCTTCTTTTATTGACATTTATACCAGTTTTGGAATTGAAAAACCAAAAGAAATAACAAGTACGGAAAGAAATCCTTTGTACGATACTAAAAGAGTGGGATATTATTGGAATGAAAATATTCGCTCAGAAGTAAATGGATATGAAAGTTTTAAATACGACCCAACTAAAGCAGAGGAGTTGTTAAAAGCAGGATTTGGTGTTGTAGGTACTCACGTTCCGGATGGAATTGCCCAAGGATCCGGAATGTTAATCGCTTTGAACAACGCTGATAAAAGCACACAATTATTATCTGACAAAATCACTAATCACTTTGCATTTACAAAAAGTGCCACTACAAATCAATCCTATCCTAGCTCATTAATGGGAATGATGGCCTTATTACGCCAAATGTACTTTGATTTAGATTGGTACAAAAAAGGGAATGCTGCAACCAAAGATTTATCATTAGAAGCCTTATCAAATAATGAAAAATTAGTTCAAATTTTTGCTTCGGAGGATAAATTAAATAGTGTTAGAGCTTCTAAAATAGCAAAAGAATTTGGATTGAACTATGTATTGAAAGGCATAGGAAATGAATTTGAAAGAATTGAAGAAATAAAAAAAACAAATTCTAAATTTATTATTCCAATCAATTTCCCTGAAGCTTATGATGTGTCTGATCCGTACCAAGCCAATCAAATGGAATTGAAAGATTTGCGTTTCTGGAATCAAGCCCCTACTAATCTAAAGGTTTTGTCTGATAACGGTATTGTTTTCGCCTTGACGACAGACAAATTAAAGAAGGTGGAAGATTTCAGAACCAATCTTCTAAGAGCCATTAAATATGGTTTTGATACAACCAAAGCATTAGAAGCACTGACAACAATTCCAGCATCAATTTTAGGAAAAAGCAACGAAATTGGAAGTTTAAAAACCGGAAGTCTAGCTAATTTTGTGATCACCTCCGGAGAAATATTCGAAGAAAAAACCATCGTTTACGAAAACTGGGTTCAAGGAAGTAAGTATGTCATCAATGATATTATGGTTAAAGACATTCGTGGTAAGTATGACTTAACGGTCAATAACACCAAATACAAATGGACTCTTGACGGCGACATAGCTGCACCAAAATCAGAAATCACAAGTGTTGATGCTAAAAAAATAAAGTCTAAACTTACTATTGCTAATAACTGGATTTCAATAATAATCAAACCCAATGATTCTACAAAAACCAGCTTTACAAGAGCAACAGGATACATAGACGATATTGAGAAAATTTCTGGAAAAGCAATTTTATTCAATGGAAATGAAGTGAAATGGAGCGCTGTAAAAACGGCTCCTTTTGCAAAAGCGGTTGATTCTTCAAAAATTGAAAAAAACAATATGATCCTCCCTACAACATTTCCAAATGTTGCCTTCGGGACGGTAAAAAAAGCAACACAACAGACACTTTTATTCAAAAATGCCACGGTTTGGACCAATGAAAAAGAAGGTGTATTAGAAGAAACAGATGTTTTAATCAAAAATGGAAAAATTGCTGCTATCGGCAAAAACCTTTCTGATGCTTCCGCCACAGTTTTAGATGCAAAAGGCAAACATTTGACCAGCGGAATAATCGATGAACATTCCCACATAGCCATTTCAAGAGGTGTCAATGAAGGGGGACACAACTCCAGTGCTGAAGTAACAATTGAGGATGTAGTCAATTCCGAAGACGTTAATATCTATAGAGATTTAGCTGGTGGTGTAACAACTTCGCAATTATTGCATGGCTCTGCTAATCCTATCGGAGGACGCTCTGCCATTGTAAAATGGAAATGGGGCGCTTCTGCAGAAGAAATGCTTTACAAAGACCAACCAAAATTCATTAAATTTGCTTTAGGTGAAAATGTGAAACAAGCCAACTGGGGAATTACCAACCCTACTCGTTTTCCTCAAACAAGAATGGGTGTGGAACAGGTTTTTACAGATTATTTTCAACGTGCAAAAGAATATGACTTGGCTTGGAAAACTTATAATTCAAGTGGTAAAAAAGGAAAAGGGAAAGCGCCAAGGGTAGACTTAGAACTACAGACTCTAGCTGAAATCCTTAATAAGGAACGTTTCATTTCCTGCCACTCTTATGTGCAATCTGAAATTTTGATGTTGATGAATGTTGCCGAAAAATTTAACTTTAGAGTAAATACCTTTACACATATCCTTGAAGGATACAAAGTAGCCGATGAAATGAAAAAACACGGAGTAGGAGCCTCGACGTTCTCGGATTGGTGGGCGTATAAATTTGAAGTGAATGATGCCATTCCGTTCAACGGTCCAATCATGCACAATGCGGGACTTGTAGTAGCCTATAACTCTGATGACGCTGAAATGTCCAGAAGATTAAATCAAGAAGCTGCAAAAGCAGTGAAATATGGAAACATTTCAGAAGAAGAAGCATGGAAATTCGTGACTTTGAATCCTGCAAAATTATTGCATATTGATGATAAAGTGGGAAGTATAAAAATAGGAAAAGATGCTGATGTAGTACTTTGGAACAACAATCCTTTATCTATTTATGCTAAAGCTGAAAAAACAATAATTGAAGGTGTCGTTTATTATGATGTGCAAAAAGATGAAGCACAAAGAGTAGCAGTTGCCAAAGAAAGAAATGAGTTAATAGGCCAACTATTGCAAGAAAAAAACAAAGGAATGATCACTCAAGAGCCTAAAAAGAAGGAAAAAATAGAATATCATTGTGATTCTTTGGAACATTAAGCTCAAGAAATCTACGTTTCTTAAATCTAAAACAACAAAATAGGATGAATAAAAATATATATATTTTACTATTGGTATTTAGCATATCAATACTTACAAAGGCACAGCAAGCTCCTGCTTCAAAACAATCAAAATCTATTTTAATTCTAAATGCAACAGCACATTTAGGAAATGGCGAAATAATCGAAAACAGTGCTATAGGATTTGTAGAAGGCAAAATTACATTAGTGGCAGATGCCCGATTAATAAAACTAGCTCAAGGAGCGTATGATATTACCATTGACGCCAGCGGAAAACACGTATATCCAGGATTTATAGCGCCCAATTCTACCTTGGGCTTAGTCGAAATTGATGCCATAAAATCTTCTGATGATGAAAGCGAAATAGGAAATATGAATCCTCACGTAAGAAGTATTATTGCCTATAATGCTGATTCAAAAGTAATTGAAACCATTAAACCAAACGGAATTTTGATGGCGCAAATTACCCCACGTGGCGGAAGAATTTCAGGCACTTCATCCATCGTTCAGCTTGATGCCTGGAACTGGAAGGATGCACTGATAAAAGAAAATGATGGGATTCATCTTAATTTCCCTTCTAGTTTTAAAAGAAGTGGTTCCTGGTTTGAACCCGGAACAATTGAAGCAAATAAAGACTATAGCAAACAACACTCAGAGATAACTACTTTTTTGACTAGCGCAAAAGCATACTTAGCAGATAGCCCCAAAGAAATAAATTTGATTTTTGAGGCTACAAAAGGATTGTTTGACGGAAATCAAACCTTATTCATACACGCAAATGAAGAAAAACAAATTATTGATGCTATACAAATGGCAAAAGAAAATGGAGTTAAAAAAATAGTAATTGTTGGTGGTTATGAAGCGTATAAAACGGCTGACTTACTTCAAAAAAACAACATTGGAGTATTATTAAAAAGAGTGCATGATATGCCTGAAAATGAAGATCATGACATTGATTTACCGTACAAAAACGCTAAATTATTGACAGATAAAGGCGTTGTTGTAGGCTTGGAAAACAGTGGATCCATGGAGCGTATGAATACCAGAAACTTACCTTTCCTGGCCGGAACATGTGCTGCTTATGGACTTGACAAAGAAAAAGCGCTACAACTAATAACCTTCAATACCGCCAAATTATTAGGGATCGATAAACAATGTGGTACTTTAGAACAAGGAAAGGATGCTACCTTATTTATTTCTGAGGGTGATGCTTTAGACATGAGAACGAACAAACTAACTAATGCTTTTATTCAAGGCAGAATGATCAGTCTTGAAACACACCAAACAAAAATGAACGATATTTATAAAACAAAATACAATCAAAAATAACAAATACAATGGGACTATTTAACGCCATCCTGGGCAATGCCTCTGAAGTAAACATTAAAGATGTTGCTACTGAATTTGAGCCAATCCTAATTGATGGAGAAACAATCGAAAAAGCATATAAATTAATTCGGGATATGTTTGTTTTCACCAATAAAAGATTGATTCTGGTCGAAAAACAATTGGTTGGAACCAAGGTTGATTATATGTCAATTCCGTATTTGAGTATCAAAAAATTCTCTAAAGAAAGTGCTGGAATATTAGATATGGATGCCGAGTTGAAAATTTGGTTAAACAATGACGCAACCCCAATTGTAAAACAATTTGGTAAAGGTGGTAATAACATTAATGAAGTTTACAAACTTTTAAGCAAACATCTTTTAAAATAAGGAGATCCTTTAGTTTTTGAAAAATGCATCACTTGTAGCTATACAATTGGTGCATTTTTTATATATCAAATTTTGTCTTAATGCTAAGTGCATTAAAATTCCCAGATTGGAAGTCTAATTTTTTACCACAAGACCCCAAGTATTCATTAAATTGGTGATTTTATTTAAATAAAAAACAAATTTTATCTTTAAAATATAAAATACCCATAAAAAAATAGGGGCTAGATTGTGAAAATCATAAAAATAAAACATTAACGCACTTTACAATAGGGGTATGTTGAACAATTTTATATTTTTATCAAAATTTAAAACTGAAAAACGATGCGAAAAATTATTTTAAGTGTGATATTGATCACGATTTTGGTATTAACCCTTTGTTCAAATTATTTCTTAGCAGAAAGTCCAGCTCCTACAGAAGCAGTAAAATTTGATACCGGCGATACCGCTTGGATGATCGTTGCAACTGCACTTGTATTAATCATGACACCCGGTTTAGGTTTCTTTTACGGTGGAATGGTAGGTAAAAAAAATGTCATTAGTACCATGCTTCAAAGCTTTATGGCAATGATAATCGTTACCGTGTTGTGGGTTGTCATCGCTTTCGGATTATCTTTTGGTCCAACTATTGGAGGAATAATAGGGAATCCAATTCCAAATTTATTTTTTCAAGGCGTAAATACAAATACATCTTGGGGTCTAGCTCCAACAATTCCATTTATGCTCTTTGCCTTATTTCAAGCAAAATTCGCCATCATTACACCCGCTTTAATCACCGGCGCTTTTGCAGAACGAATTCGTTTTTGGGCGTACTTGTTATTTATGGTTTTATTCATACTGCTCGTTTATACCCCGCTGGCTCACATGACATGGCATCCAGATGGTATTCTCTTTAAAATGGGCGTATTGGATTTTGCTGGTGGAACTGTAGTTCATATGAGTGCTGGTTGGGCTGCTCTGGCTGGTGCCATTTTCTTAGGCAAAAGAAAAGCAGAAAAAGGAAATCCCGCACGTATAACATACGTAATGTTAGGTACCGGATTGTTGTGGTTTGGATGGTTCGGGTTCAACGCAGGTTCCGCTTTAGGAGCTAATGGGCTTGCCGTACAAGCACTGGGGACAACTACTATTGCTGCTGCTGCTGCTGGAATGGCTTGGGTATTTCTTGATAAAATTCTTGGTCATAAATTGTCGGCAATGGGAGCTTGTATTGGTGTAGTGGTCGGATTAGTTGCCATTACTCCTGCAGCTGGTTTTGTTAGCATTCCTCATGCTTTGTTCATAGGAATTTTTGCAAGTATTGTGAGTAATCTGGTGGTTAGAAGTTTCCACAAATGTAAAATTGATGATGCTTTAGATGTATTTGCCTGTCACGGTGTAGGTGGCATCATTGGGATGCTTTTGACAGGTGTATTTGCTTCAAAATCAATAAACGCGGCCGTTGGTGATAACCAAGGACTTATTTTTGGAGAAACAACATTATTCTTAAATCAATTATTTGCTATGGTTGTCGTTTCCATATTTGCATTCTCAATGTCTTATTTCCTTTTCTATATTGTAAACAAAATAACTCCTCTAAGAGTAAGTGAAGAAAAAGAAGAATTAGGCTTAGATATTTCGCAACACGGTGAATTTCTATAAATCTTCGGTATAAAGTTAGAGACGCTCTGAAATTTCAGAGCGTTTTTTTGCTCTTATCCGTTCTAAATACCTATAATATACAAAGCAATTCTTATTCTTTAAACAATAAACTAAAAACTTTAAAAATAGCGTAGTACATATTAATTTTAGCCTGCATACTTTAAAACTAAAATCCCAATCTTTAAAAAAAAGATTGGGATTTTAGTTTTAAATATAGTCGAATGCTTTTATGGCGCACAACCCGATTGCCGTTTTATTTTAAAACAGTACACTCAATTTTAGAGTCGTTATAAATCTTGTGCGTTTGTTTCTTAAAATCTTCAGGTTTTGCATAAAAGATATTGTCAACAAATGTCTGTGGATTCAAATCTATAAATGGAAACCACGTACTTTGAACCTGAATCTGGATTTTGTGTCCTTTTTTGAACGTATGAAATACATCTTGTAACTTAATATTAACTGCTGTTTTCTCATTGGCTACAAAAGGTTCTGGTTTTGAAAAACTATTTCTAAAACGGCCTCGCATAACTTCACTTCTTACCATCATGTGGTAATTACTCATCTTTAGATACGGAGCTACTTCTTTTGTTTCCGGTTCGTCGTTTGGGAAAACATCAATCACTTTTACAATCCAATCCGCATCAGTTCCTGTGGTTGACACTTGTAATTTAGCCAAGATTGCTCCAGCTAATGTGGTATCATCATTCAATACTTCTGTTTCAAAAACAATCACATCCGGACGTCGTGCAGCAAAACGCTGGTCATCGGTCATGTATTTCCTTGGCGTAAGTCCGTTTTGTTTAATATCCTCCGAATAGGGTACCGGTTTCTTAGGATCACTAATAAATTCTTCAAAAGAAATATTTTGCTTAGCCAATTTTGTCAATTTACTCCCTTGCAAAAAGAAATCTTGTTTTTCAGTATTTACGGGAGGCCAGGCATCATAGGTTTTCCACTCTTTTCTTCCGGTGTCAAAAACATAAGCTTCAGGCAATTTATTAGCTCCTTTTCCATTATTTTTCAAAAAATGACAGAAGAAATTAGATTCAATATTTTTTTGATAAAAACCAGAAATACTATCTCCAAAATTAATATTACCAATCACTTGCTTTGCTGAATTCCTAGCCCAATCACCATGACTCCAGGGTCCCATAACAATTGTGTTGTAGTTTTTACTGCTCTTTTCTATCGTACTGTAGGTATTCAAAGGACCGTATAAATCTTCGGCATCAAACCAACCTCCTACTGTCATTACCGCTGGTTTAATATTATTCAAATGCTGTAAAATTCCACGCTTTTGCCAAAAATCATCGTAACTGGAATGGTCTTTCAGCTGTTGCCAAAACTCATTCTCTTTTCCATAATATTTGTCTAAATTAGAGAGTGGTCCTGCATCCAGGAAAAACTGATAATCATCGTTTGTACCCGCATTCGTAAATTTGTACCAAGGTTCCGTAGTACGTTTTGTTTTTTGAGGGCCAAATAACGGAGTGACTTTCCAATAACTCAACAAATACGCTCCATTGTGATGAAAATCATCAAAAAAGAAATCAGCGATACATGCCTGAGGCGAAACGGCTTTCAAAGCTGGATGATTACTCAATAAAGAATATGTAGCGTAAAAACCTGGATATGAGATTCCCCAAGTTCCAACATTTCCATTATTGTTAGCCACATTTTTCACCAGCCACTCTATCGTATCATAAGTATCCGAAGCTTCATCCGTATCTTTCTTGCCTTTTTTATTTGGAATAAAACCACGCATGTTGTCATACAAACCATCACTCATGAATCGTCCTCGAACATCTTGATAGACTACAATATATCCTTCTTTCATCATCGTTTCACTGGGAGAAATGCTTTTCTTGAACTGATTTTCTCCATAAGGCCCCGAGTTATATGGTGTTCTTTGCATTATAATTGGATATTTTGTAGAAACATCTTTGGGAGTATAAATGGCAGTAAACAACTCTACTCCATCACGCATTTTAATATGCACTTCCTTTTTAGTATAATTTTCAGACACATAATTGGCTTTATTGTCTTGGGCAAACAGAACTGCACCAATAAAAAAAAGCGAAATACCTAATAGTTTTTTCATGAATTTTTTTGAGTTAAAATAATTTTTAAAGATAAAAAATCTCTTCGAATATTGCATCCATATTCCTTCTTTTTTGAAATTTATGAATTTTAGTTTATCAAAAAAACACCAAATATGTTAAAAAAAATAATCGTTTTTAGGATCTTTTTAAAGAAAACTGCACGGTCAGATTGGCATTTTTCATCAAAAATTTCATTCGATTTTACTTCTATAAAACCAATACTATTAATGCAAAAAGTGGCCGTTATTTGTTGTAAAAAAGACAATATCTGCATTTTAAAAGGATTTTTTAGATAATTTGCCTTACATTTGTAAAATACCAAATTATTTTTTGTGGTTAATAAAGTCTTTTTTTTGCACTTTTAACCCAAAGCTAAGATCCCTTATTTTAGAAAATATTCTAAAAAAAATCATCTTTTTTTTGCAGTTTACTGCACCTTTTGCCTTTTGGAAAAATTCCATGTACAGGCTATTAAATAATCGAAAATTAATAATATGCACCTAATAGATTATGCAATCTTTGTTGTTTACATGCTGGTTATGCTAGGCGTTGGCGTTTATTTTTTCAATAAGAATAAAACCGCGGAAGATTTTTACGTTAGCGGAAGAAATATGAATAGCTGGCACATTGGTTTATCCGTTGTAGCCACAGATGTAGGTGGTGGATTCTCAATAGGATTGGGCGGTCTGGGTTTTACGATGGGAATATCCGGTTCTTGGATGCTGTTCACCGGACTGCTGGGCGCTTGGCTGAGTGCTGTTTTTCTAATTCCAAAAGTAAGTGCATTAGGACATAAATATAAGTTTTTCACTTTTCCCCAAATATTTGATCATTTTTATAATGCTAAAGTAGCGCTACTGGCCGGAATTATTTCGGCTATTGGATATCTTGGATTTACAAGTTCTCAGGTTTTGGCTGGAGCCAAATTAGCTTCGGCAACCATAGAAGGACTTAATTTACAAACAGCGCTAATTGTAATGGGACTTATCGCGGTAATTTATACGGCTATTGGAGGATTAAAAGCCGTTATTTATACCGATACAATCCAGTGGTTAGTCCTTATTGGCGGATTGGTTTTTATAGGAATTCCAGTTGCCTACAATGCCGTGGGAGGGTATGAGGCGATCAAGACTACCCTGGCACCTGAATATTTATCACTGACCAATGTAAAATGGTATCAGATTTTAAACTGGTCTATAACCATTATACCCATTTGGTTTGTAGGAATGACTTTATACCAGCGGATTTATGCCAGCAAAGGAGAGAAAGAAGCTAAAAAAGCATGGTTGATTGCGGGTGTTTTTGAATGGCCTATAATGGCATTTATGGGAGTGATTCTGGGAATGCTGGCTAAAGTGGCTGCAAACAAAGGAATGTTTGACGGTATTACAGATGCAGCCAATATGGATAGCGAAATGGGATTGCCTATTTTACTGGCCACCATACTCCCCGTTGGATTAATGGGGCTGATGCTTTCTTCCTATTTTTCGGCCATACTTTCTACCGCGGACAGCTGCTTAATGGCAGCTTCCGGAAATATTGTCACTGATATTATTGCTAAATTTTCAAAAAAAGAATTGAGTCATAAAAAAGAGCTTCGGCTCTCACAATTGGTCACCTTAATTGTAGGTCTTCTTGCTATTTTAATTGCTTCCCAAATGCAAAATGTACTGGAACTGATGCTCTACTCTTATGCTTTTATGGTGTCGGGCCTTTTCGTTCCGGTAATAGGCGCTTTATTTTGGAAGAAAAGCCATCCAACAGCTGCTTTTTGGAGCATGTTATTTGGGGGTGCCACCACAATCCTGCTAATTGTTACAGAGAATAAACTACCTTTAGATTTAAAATTACCGGAACATTTAGATGCAAACCTTTATGGAATAAGTATTTCTCTTATTTTATTCGTTACAATATCACTTTATCACCATAACAAAAAAGAAAGACAAAATGGAATTCAAACAAATTAATGACACAACCGGAGAAGATACAATTTATACCAATCAAATTATAGCATTATTCCTTTATACCCATTTAGAACAATATGGCGATACGATTGAAGACATTCGAAAATGTATTGATTACGTTATGAATCCTACAAAAGGAGGCAACATTGTAGTGGGAATCGAAGATCAAAAAATCGTAGGAGTTGTCATCTTGAACAACACGGGAATGAAAGATTTTATTCCTGAAAATATTTTGGTATACATTGCCGTGGACAACAGCCAACGGGGAAAAGGGTTTGGAAAACAATTGATGCAAAAAGCAATATCAATTGCCGAAGGAAATATTGCCCTGCATGTAGAACCAGATAATCCTGCCAAAAAACTGTATGAAAGCTTAGGTTTTACCAATAAATATTTGGAAATGCGCCTCATTAAATAATCCAAAATGGAAAACTCAAACCCGTCCATCGAGACACTTGTACGGTTACGAAAGGAGCTTCACAAACACCCAGAGGTTTCGGGTAAAGAAAATCAAACAGCAAAACGCGTCCTATCTTTTCTCGAAAATTACCCTCCGGATGAATTGATTACCGGAGTAGGAACAACTGGTGTGGTTGCAATTTATAAAGGTAAAAAAAATGGGAAAACAGTATTATTCCGATGTGAATTAGATGCTTTGCCAATTGAAGAAACGAATCGTTTTGAACATCGTTCACTAATTGATGGTGTCTCACACAAATGCGGACATGATGGACACATGGCTATTCTTTGTGGTTTGGCAGCTGAATTGCATCAGAACAAACCGGACTCAGGAACCGTCATTTTGCTGTTTCAACCGGCTGAAGAAGATGGTAGTGGTGCTCAAAAGGTGTTTTCAGATACTAAATTCACTTTGATTCAACCTGATTACGTCTTTGCGCTGCACAATTTACCAGGGTTTCCAATGCATCAAATTGTAGTAAAAAACGAAACTTTTACCTGCGCCGTAAATAGCATTATCATAAAATTAAAAGGAAAAACAGCCCATGCCGGTGAACCTGAAAGAGGAATTAATCCTACTCTGGCAATAGCCGCCATTATCAATCAATTTAATGCTACTATTCAGACCGATATTACCAAAGAAAACTATTGCCAGATAACTCCCATTTATACCAAAATAGGTAAAAAAGCATATGGTGTAGCAGCTGGTGCGGGAGAAATTCATTTTACAGTACGAAGTGATAGCAATTTACAGATGAGAAAGATCGAAATAGCTTTAGAAAATGCAGCCCAATCAATCGCAAAAGAATATCAACTGAAGTGTAAAACGCAATGGACACAAAGTTTCCAAGCCAATGAGAATGACAAAACTGCTGTAGCATTCATCAAAAAGGCAGCAGAAATTAATGGTTTTGAACTATTCGAAAAAGAGAAACCATTCACTTGGGGCGAAGATTTTGGTTTGTTCACACAGCACTATCCCGGCGCCATGTTCGGACTGGGAGCTGGGGTAAACACTGCCGCACTACACAATCCTGATTATGATTTTCCTGACGAAATTATAGCAACTGGAGTGGCTGTTTTTCATCACATCAGCAAACAAATTACAAATGCACACTAACTCAATAATAGAGCTTAATCGCTCCGCGTATCAAAAGAACATCGATTTTCTAAAAAAGACCTTTGGAAAAAAAGTACTGATTTCCTCTGTCGTAAAAGGAAATGCGTATGGTCATGGAGTACAGCCGTTTGTGGCTATGGCTTTTCAATGTGGTGTAACTCATTTTTCTGTTTTTGATGTTCAGGAAGCCAAAGTCGTAAAAACAACACTACAGGACAAAGCAACTATTATGGTTATGGGACTCGTTCAGGATGAAGATATGGAATGGGTAATCAAAAATGATATTGAATTTTTTGTCTTTGATAAAACTCGACTGACGAAAGCTATGAAAACAGCTAAAAAACTCGAAAAAAAAGCAATTCTGCACATTGAAGTAGAAACCGGAATGAACCGAACTGGTTTTGACAAAAACGAACTGAATACTGTTATTACTTTTTTAAAGAGAGAAGAACAACATCTATCTTTCAAAGGGCTTTGTACTCATTATGCCGGGGCCGAAAGTATCGCTAATTATTACAGAGTGGATCAGCAAATCAAGAAGTTTGAAGAAATTTATGCCTTTTTTTGTAAAAATGATCTGAAGCCACAAATGAGACATTCTGCTTGCTCTGCAGCATCAATAATGTTTCCACAAACCAGAATGGATATGGTGCGAATCGGAATAATGCAATACGGATTGTGGTCCAGTCCGGAAGTATTTGTTACCTATCTCAATTCTAAAAAAAATAAAATAGATCCGCTGCAACGCGTTATCACTTGGAAAAGTGCTATAATGAGCGTAAAGAAAGTAAATATTGGTGATTTCATTGGGTATGGAACCAGTTTTATGGCCAAAAGAAAAATGAAAATTGCTGTTATCCCTATTGGTTACTGCCACGGATACAGTCGCTCGTTGAGCAACCAAGGTCGTGTACTTATTCATGGACAACGCTGTATTGTAGTGGGTTCCGTAAACATGAACATGATGACTGTCGATGTTACTGATATCGACATGGCAAAAAAAGAAGATGAAGTGGTCTTGATAGGCACACAAAAAGAGCTATCCGTTTCTGTAGCTTCCTTTAGTGATTTCAGCAACCAACTCAATTACGAATTATTAACTCGGATTTCCAAATCAATTCCACGTAAAATCATAGAATAATGGCTTTTATAAAACTATATCGCAAAAAACTTGAAGAAAATTATGCCTTTCTGGATACTATTTTTAAATCCAGAAATATACAATGGGGAGTGGTTTCCAAACTATTGTGTGGAAATAAAATTTATCTCAAAGAAATCATCGCTTTAGGAGTACGTGAAATTCATGATTCCAGAGTAAGTAATTTGAAAAAAATTAAAGCCTTGGATCCGGAAATTCAAACCGTGTATATTAAACCACCTGCTAAACGAAGTATTGAAAGTATTGTGCGGTATGCTGACATCAGTTTTAATACTGAAATCTATACCATACAATTACTTTCAGAGGAAGCCGTAAAACAAAACAAGACCCATAAAATCATCATTATGATTGAAATGGGAGACCTTCGTGAAGGTGTAATGGGAGAAGAATTGATCGATTTTTATGGCACAATTCTAAAAATGCCTAATATTGAAATCTCTGGAATTGGTACCAATTTCAATTGCCTTAGCGGTGTAATGCCTACGCAGGACAAATTGATTCAATTGAGCTTATACAAACAGCTAATTGAAGCTAAATTCAATATCAGTATTCCATTTGTCTCCGGAGGAACTTCTGTTACTGTACCGCTACTCCTAAAAAATGCCCGACCAATGGCCGTGAATCATTTTCGAATAGGGGAAGCCCTATTTTTCGGGAAAGATTTGTTTACAGGAAATACCATAGAAGGAATGCACAATGATGTTTTCAAATTATACGCTGAAATCATCGAAATTACAGAAAAACCAAATACACCAACAGGGGAGTTAGGCGAGAATGTAGCCGGAAATTCCTTTTCGATGGATGCTGTCACTGATTTAGGCGATACTTCCCTTAGAGCTATTCTAGACATTGGTTTGTTAGACATGCAACCACAATACATCGAATCTGATGATACGGATATCACTATAGTAGACGCCAGTTCTGACATGCTGGTTATAGACATTTCAAATTCTAAAAAAAATTATAAAATTGGGGATTTAGTGGCGTTCAAAATACGATATATGGGCGCATTGTATCTTTTAAATTCTGCTTATATCGAGAAAATAATCGAATAAAAGGCAATTTTATACCCTACCTTGTATACGCATCTCACGCATCAATACTGAGTAAATTAAGTCTATAGTATTAAATATAAACACAAATCACACGAATTTCCACGAATTGAATCGTAGAAATTAGTGCAATTCGTGTTTAATATTAGATCTAGTATTTTTCCAGACGTACCTGTTATTCTACCTTTTTAAATCTATCAATTCCTTCTCTTAACCATCCTTTGTAGGCATTGATATTTGAGTTATAACTTTCTGGTTTATCAGACAGCATATTCTCTTCTACATCTAAAACAATGTAATACGGTTGCGCATTGGCTTTGTACCTTGTAATTTGGAAATCGCTCCATTTATTACCCACACTTACAATTTCTTTACCCGTTTCTTTAGATACGTATTGCTCACTTTTTGGCAATTCTCTTTTATCATCAACATATAAAGATATTAAAACCACTTCTTCTTGTAATATTTTTAAAATCGCAGGATCTGACCACACATAATCTTCCATTTTTCTACAATTCACACAGGCATAACCCGTAAAGTCAAGTAAAATAGGTTTGTTTACTGATTTGGCATAAGCCAATCCTTTTTCATAATTATCAAAAGCAATAAGATCATGTGGCCCTAAATGTGCGCCTTCCGGCAAAATTTGGGCAGATGCATTTGAGCCACCTTGGGAGTTTCCTACTCCGTAAGGACTTTCGCTATAGGTCATTGGCGGCGGGAAACCAGAAATTAACTTTAATGGCGCTCCCCAAATCCCAGGAATCAAATAGATGGTAAAGGCCAAAACTACTAATCCAAAGGACAGTCGTCCTACTGAAATATGTGTCATCGGGCTATCGTGCGGCAACGTAATTTTTCCGAATAAATAAAAGGCCAATGTTCCAAAAATAGCGATCCATATTGCCAAGAACACTTCTCTTTCCAAGAAATGTAATTGCAAAACCAAATCAGCATTCGACAAAAATTTAAATGCCAAAGCCAATTCTAAAAAGCCTAAAACTACTTTAACTGTATTCAACCAACCACCGGATTTTGGCAATGAATTCAACCAACCCGGGAACATCGCAAACAACATAAAGGGTAAGGCTAGAGCCAATGAAAACCCAAACATACCCACAATTGGAGCTATTCCGCCTTTAGAAGCCGCTTCGACTAATAGGGTTCCTACAATCGGTCCGGTACACGAAAACGAGACAATCGCTAACGCCAAAGCCATGAATAAAATTCCAACTATCCCACCTCTATCCGCTTGATTATCCACTTTATTTGCCCAAGAATTAGGCAGCATAATCTCAAAACCACCCAAAAAGGAAGCTGCAAAAGTGACTAACAAAACAAAGAAAATAATATTGAACCAAACATTCGTGGACAACGCATTCAGCGCATCGGCACCAAAAATCCACGTCACTAAGAATCCTAAAACTACATAAATGAATATGATAGCTACTCCATAAATAATGGCATTACTAATCCCTTTTGCTTTTGTTTTGCTTTGTTTAGTAAAAAAACTGACTGTCATAGGAATCATTGGGAAGACACAAGGCGTAAGCAATGCGGCAAATCCAGATAAAAAAGCAATGAAGAAAATAGACCATAATCCTCTTTTTGTAGCTGGTTCAGAGTCTAGAGGAACGATTTTTTCAGGAGTACTCACCTGCTCCTCCGTAATTGCAATTTGCGAAACTACGGTATCAACTTTTGCAGAATCTACTATGGTTACATCCGTTGCTACTGCCGTTGTTTTTGAAACCACAGGAATTGCAAACGTGAAATTCTTCTCCATATTAATACAAACCTCTTTGCACACCTGATAATTAAAATCGACTTTAATTTCGGTCAACTTTGAATTTGTTAGTGTAATTTCCTGTTGAATTTGACCTTTCTTTTCGAAGAATGTTTCGTTAACTTCAAATATGTCATTAAAAGCAGTTCTCGTTTTACTTTCTTTGGCTTTGCCCACTAGAGTGAAGTTCCCTTTTTGGTTTTTGAAAATGATTTCCAGTGGCAACGGCCCTCCGTCTGGAGTAAATTGAGAATACAAATGCCAATCCTTTTCTATAACAACATTAAAAGTAAGAATATAATTAGTGTCCGATTTTTTTTCTATTTTAGTTGTCCATTTGGCGGGATCCAGAATCTGGGCATTTCCATTGGCAAAAGCCAAAAAAGCAATAAGTATAAATAGTAGTTTCTTCATTATTCTGATTGTATTTTAAGTATATTTTTAGTTGTGTTGTCTATTCTAAAGCGTTCATCCTGACGTAGACCAATTATCCAGACTATTTCATCATTCGAACATAAAAGCCAAGAATTTTCTTTTTCTAGCAAGGATAATTTTTCATCTTTAAAAAACTTGCTCACTTTCTTTGACTTACCGTTCATCCCAAAAGGCTGAAAACTATCGCCTTCGTTCCAATGGCGTAAAATTAATGGATACTGCACTTTATCACCATCTACAAAGATAGTTTTATTTGAAACGATACCAATGTCGGCTACTTTGCAAAACGTAAGATTTAAGGGAATATTAACTTCTTTTTGATTTTCATCTATAAAATATTTGTCCTTTACATTTACGAAATTTATCGGACTTAGGATTAAGTAATCCCTGTCTTTTAATACTCTATATTCTGGAGAAAAAACATGTTTCCCAGATTGACTATCAACCAAATCATAAATATCATCCCAAGCTTTGAATCCAAATTCTTTCAGCCATTGGTACAAATAAGATTTGTAATTGGGTAATTTTTTTAGTTTTTTTAAATCAAAATAAATAGTCTCATTCTCTTGCTTCACCACTTGCTGATAAATCATAATCGAAGCATCTTCAGCCATAACTTGCGCGTCTTGCAAATACAGTTGTGTTTTGTGAAACGAGGAAAGAAAATTAGAATTCAATTCTTTTAACATCGGAACCAGATGATGCCGAATTTTATTCCGAAGGTATTTATCGGATGCATTACTGCTGTCCTCGCGCCATTTAATGTTATTTAATTTGGCATAATCTTCCATTTCTTTTTGGTTAAAGGCCAAAAGTGGGCGAATTACTTTATCGTTCTGCTCCGGAATTCCTGTCAAACCTTCTAATCCTGTTCCACGACTCAGATTGATTAGGAACGTTTCCAAATTATCATCGGCATGATGTGCTGTGAGAATATAATCGAATTTTTCAGTCTCTAATAACTCATAAAACCAGTTATATCGCAACTCGCGGGCTGCAACTTGTGTCGAAATTTTATAATCTTCAGAAAAAGCTTTGGTGTCAAATTGTGTTATAAATACTGGAATAGCATTTGCCGCAGCATATTCCTGGACAAAATTTTGGTCTTCAAAACTTTCCATTCCACGCAATTGAAAATTACAATGTGCAATTCCAATTTTATAATTCAATTGCTGAAACAAATGCACCAATACCATACTGTCTTTCCCGCCACTTGTAGCAAGAAGTATTTTTTTTCCGTTCAAGAACTGGAAATTATGAAGAAGATGGTTTTGGAATTTCTGTAGCATATTCAAATTTAATTCATTCATTTTGATTTAACTTAAAACTTCTCGCATCGCTTTTGCTTTAAGCAAACATTCTTCATACTCCTTTTCAGGAATTGATGGCGACGTGATAGCGCTTCCAACTGAAAAAGAAACATATTTTTTTTCTTGATTGTACAAAATGCTTCGGATAACTACATTAAAATCGAAATCACCATTTGGTGTAAAATACCCCACAGCACCGCTATATAAACCGCGTTTTGTTTCTTCGAGTTTTTCAATTATTTTCATCACCGAAATCTTTGGTGCACCCGTCATACTTCCCATTGGGAAAGTTGTTTTTAAAGTATCTACTATAGAATAGTGCGCCTCTAACTTTGACGTAACCGTTGATATCATCTGATGCACTTGCAAAAAAGAATAAATTGTACACAACTCTTGTACTTCAACGGATCCTTTTTGTGCTGTTCGAGACAAATCATTGCGCACTAAATCCGTAATCATAATATTTTCGGCTCGTTCTTTTGGGTCTAAAGCCAATTGCATTTTCGATTTTTCATCTTCAATTGGGTCTGAAAATCGTTTTGCAGTTCCTTTAATCGGTTGCGAAATAATTAGTTCTCCTTCTTTCCTTAAATAACGTTCCGGTGTCGCCGAAAGTAAAAAGTGATTGTTGTTTTTAAAAAAAACGGCAAATGGCGGCTGAGAAATTTCGTTGAGTTTTATAAATTTTTCTATGGGATCAATCGTTGCATTTTCAGCAAAAAATTCCATACAGAAATTGGCTTCATAAATATCGCCCTGATGAATGTGTTCCAATATTTTTGAAACTTTTTGAAGATAATTCTCTTTCGGAATCCGTTGTTGGATCGTTATTTGTGAATTTTGAACGCTCAACGCTGAACACTGAACACTAATTTCTTTAAAGTCTGCCTCCACTTCCTCCACACACATATTGAGATATTGAATTTCGAGTTGATTTCCTTTCAATAAAAACAGTTTCTTAGGTTGGAAAAAATACAAATCCGGAAAATCCAGCCCGTCAAAATTAGCAGATTGCAACTGCTCAATATCATTTTTTAAATCATACGATAAATAACCAAAAAGCCAGTCTTTCGTATTTTGCTGGTACTGTTTCAAATCCTCAAAGGCATTGTAAACATCTGTTTTGATGGAGGTAAAAGCATCTACGGCAAGAATACAATCGCAACTGGAGTACTGTTGCGGATACTCATTACTATCCATAAAAACAACTTCACGAAATTGTTGTGACCAAAGTAAAAGTTGTTGTTTGAACAATTTTGAATCAGAAATAGACTTATAAATTGAAGTTCTCAAAAAGTTTTAATGTTTAAAAATTCAAAATTACAACAAAAAAAATTCTTCAATAACTGGTTATGCTAAAATTAGCTTATTTTTTTGTAAATTTGGTAGTGCGTGATCAATTTTGGATTTTTTTAATCGTTTAATCATTCCCGTTATGGCTTCAAAAATTTTCCTTAATTTAGCAGTTAAAGACCTTAAAAAATCCATTGTTTTTTTTACACAACTCGGATTTTCTTTCAATCCTCAATTTACTGATGAACAAGCCACTTGCATGATTACAGGAAAAAACATTTTTGTGATGCTGCTTACTGAGCAACGATTTAAAGACTTTACCAAAAAAGAAATTTGCAATGCCCATAAAAATACCGAAGTATTAATTGCAATAGATGTTGAAAGCAAAAAAAAAGTGGACGAAATAGTACAAAAAGCGATATTTGCGGGTGGTACAACGTATATGGAGCCACAAGATCACGGATCGATGTATGCCCATGGTTTTGCGGATTTGGACGGACACCAATGGGAAATTATGTGTATGGATGAACGTGCAATTCCCCAATAATTATTCTCAAATATGTAACCAATAAAACCATATACTATGAAAATTGTAATTATTATTATCCGAACTTTAATTGGAATTTTGCTTCTTTATGCATCAATTAGTTTTTTTCTAAAACTAGCTCCAGAACCAGAGGTTACCGGAAATTTCAAGGCTTTTAATGTGGGCTTGGTTGCCTCTACTTACATTATGCCATTAGCCAAGTCTATTGAGTTGTTATGTGGCCTAGCCTTTTTGACAGGGCGTTATGTTACTCTTGCCAGTATTTTAATTTTACCAATAACCATAAACATTTTATTCATAAATTTTTTCTTGTCTCCAGAGGGAATTCCTACTGCCCTTTTCTTATTCTTGGGAAATATGTTTCTAATTTTTAACCATTGGAACAATTATAAAAGTTTATTTATTGCTAAAGACTAAATAAGTGCACCTCATAACAAAATAACCCGCTCAATGTAGCGGGTTTTTTTATTCTATAGCAAAAATTCATTCTTTAATTAGACATGCAAAGCTCTATTGTCAGTAGCGGCTAGTGCTGCTTCTTTGATCGCTTCTGCAAATGTTGGGTGAGCATGAGACATTCTGGAAATATCTTCAGCAGAAGCTTTGAATTCCATTGCAACTACTGCTTCAGCAATTAAATCCGCACAACGAGCCCCAATCATGTGAACGCCTAGTACTTCATCTGTTTTTGCATCAGCAAGAATTTTTACAAATCCGTCTAGATCGCCACCAGCTCTTGCACGTCCTAAAGCTTTGAAAGGAAAACTTCCTGCTTTATACTCAACTCCTGAAGCTTTCAATTGCTCCTCTGTTTGTCCTACAGCAGCCACTTCTGGCCAAGTGTACACAACTCCGGGAATCAAATTATAATCGATATGTGGTTTTTGACCTGCTAATATTTCAGCCACCATGGCTCCTTCTTCTTCTGCTTTGTGTGCTAACATTGCGCCACGCACCACATCGCCAATTGCATAAATAGTAGGAACTGAAGTTTGCAAATGATCATTTACTTCTACCATTCCTCTATCTGAGATTTTCACACCTGCTTTATCAGCATTTAATCCGTCAGTATACGGACGACGACCTACAGAAACTAGGGAATAATCTCCTTCCAGCGTAATTGTTTCTCCTTTTGTATTTTCAGCTTGAACTACAACGCCTTCACCATTTCGTTCTACGGATTTCACTTTGTGTGAAACATAGAATTTCATGCCTTGTTTTTTTAATACTTTAGTCAATTCTTTAGACAATGAAGCATCCATTCCTGGAATAATTCGGTCTAAATATTCTACAACAGAAACTTGTGATCCCAATCGCAAATACACTTGACCTAATTCGATCCCGATAACTCCACCACCAATAATTACTAAATGTTTTGGTACTTCTTTAAGTTTCAATGCTTCGGTTGAAGTGATGATTCTTTCTTTATCAATTTTGATAAAAGGCAAAGAAGATGGTTTTGAACCTGTAGCGATAATGATGTTTTTGGCTTCGATAGTTTCAGAAGTTCCGTCTGCTTTTGCCACCGCAACATGCGTAGCATCAACAAATGAACCCAATCCTTCCAGAACTGTAATTTTATTTTTGTCCATTAAAAATTTCACACCACCAGAAGTCTGATCTACAACTGCTTGTTTGCGCGCAATCATTTTTTCAAGGTTTACTTTTACTTCCCCGGAAACTTCAATTCCGTGATCTGCAAAATGTGCAATTTCACTGTAATGATGAGAAGAAGCAAGCAGTGCTTTTGAAGGAATACAACCAACATTGAGGCAAGTTCCTCCAAGAGTGGAATATTTTTCGATAATTGCTGTTTTAAAACCCAGTTGTGCACAACGAATTGCTGATACATATCCGCCTGGTCCAGAACCTATAATGACTACGTCAAATGAACTCATAGTATTTTTTTTTATTGTGTTTTTATAAAATGTTCCACAAAATTAAGGAATTAAGTTTTGTTTGAAGTTTAATTCAGAAGGTTTTTTGTTATGAAAATGACATAACCAATATTCATCAAAAAATTATTTATGGCTTTTTAGAAGGATCTCTATAAGTATGAAAATCAGAGTAAATAATAATTTCATCATTAAATACTTCATAAATAATTACAAAAGGGAATTTTTTAAAGGATAATTCTCTGAAAAACGGTTCTTTTTTTAGTGGGAATAGTTCAGGATTCATTTTTAATATTTTTAAATATCTTTTAAGATAAGTAGTTGGAACTATTTAATGTCATACTAAAAAATGAGTGAAATAATATTTAACATATAAGTCATATAAGAATTAAACCTTAAATGACCTTATGATTGTTATAGTTACATAAGGCTAACATAATCGAAACTTAAACTTACATGGCTTATATGGTAAAAAAAATGCAACATTGTTTTATTCTTATTGCTTAAGCAAAAAAAACTTTGCCTAATCCCTTTTTTTACTTTTATAAATTTCAATAGCCTCAATTATTTCAATTTCTGCTAATTTTGAAATAACTATTTTAAAAACCATATTTGGCATTTAATTGCTTCTCCAAATCTTCCCAAGAAGTTGATAAACTATTCCCGGAATGATAGACGGTTCTGGCTTCTTCCACTTTTTGATACTGATTATCCGAAACTAGGGAAGCTTTTTCTCAGTTTAAAATAGCGTCAAATATTCCTTCCAAAACGACTAATTTTGAATCATCCTGGATAAGTTTTCCAAAATTCACAATACCCTTTTGTCTAATTTCTTTAGTTTTCATGGAGCAATTGATTTATTCTAAATTTAATGACATTAAAACAATCAACATTTATATATCAACGACAGTCGTGCTTTTTACTTCGCTAATCATAAATGTGCTGTGCGTACTTCCTATATGTTGTAATGTCGTTAGTTTCGTTACTAAAAACTCTCGATAAGCTTCCATATCTTTTACCACAATTTTCAGGATATAATCATAATCACCGCTCACATGATGACATTCTAAAACTTCTTTTAGTTTCACCACTTCACTTTCGAACTTCGTGAGAAACTCTTTGGTATGCTGTATCAATTTGAGGTGACAAAAAACCACAAATCCTTTCTCGGCTTTGGAGCGATTAATCAACGCAACATACTTGTCAATAACCCCTTCTCTTTCTAATTTTTTAATGCGTTCATAAACGGCAGTAACGGAAAGATTGAGTTTTAAGGACAATTCTTTGGTTGTTTTCTTACTATCATTTTGTAATAAAAAAAGTAATTTTTTGTCTGTTGAATCTAATGTCATTGTGTTGCAAATTTCAAATTGATAGATAATCTATAAAAATCCTGATTACCGAACTAATTTAGTGAAAAAAATTAATTATTTAGTGTTATATAGTTTTATAATCTAATAAAACTACAGACTATTGATTTTTAATCTTAAAATATTTTGTTTTGAATAGGATTTCTTGACATACCGGAATGTCCAAGCCCTGATAGCAACGGCATCCTTTTACTTTTTTCTTTAAAAAGTAAAAGATAGAGTGAATAGCAGGAATAGCTTCAAATAACAATAAAAAATAATTATGAAAAATTTCAATCCCGCAGACAACATTCAGGATTTGCAGTACTTTGGCGAATTTGGTGGTGTGAATCCCTCTATTTCTGACTCCTCAACCTACACTTTTTTATCGGCAAAAACGATGTTCGATACTTTTGAAGGCAATATGGAAGGCTGTTATTTGTATTCACGTCATTCCTCGCCGAGTAATTTATACCTGGACAAAGCCTTGGCAGCCATGGAAGGCACGGAAACAGCGAACGTTTCGGCATCCGGAATGGGAGCGATTACGCCTACTTTGTTGCAATTGTGCGGTTCCGGCGACCATATTGTTTCTAGCAGAACCATTTATGGCGGAACGTATGCATTCCTGAAGAATTTTACACCTAGATTAGGTATCAAAACCACATTTGTTGACATCACAAAACTTGAAGTTGTAGAGGCTGCTATTACTGCTGAAACTAAAGTTTTGTATTGTGAGACGGTGAGCAATCCTTTATTGGAAGTGGCTGATATTGAAGGTTTATCAAAAATTGCAAAAAGACATAATTTGAAATTAGTTGTTGATAATACTTTTTCGCCACTATCCGTTTCGCCTGCTAAATTAGGAGCTGATATTGTGATTCACAGTTTGACAAAATACATCAACGGAAGCAGTGATACGGTGGGCGGAGTAACATGCGCCTCTCAGGAATTTATTGATAGTTTAAAAAATGTAAACAGTGGAGCCAGCATGTTATTGGGGCCAACGATGGATAGTCTGCGATCTGCCAGTGTGATGAAAAACTTGCGTACGCTGCACATCAGGATGAAACAGCACAGCCATAATGCGATGTATCTGGCGGAACGTTTTGAAAAAGACGGAATCAAAACAGTGTATCCGGGGTTAAAAAGCCATCCGAGTCATGAGATCTATAAAAGCATGATTAATCCTGAATATGGTTTTGGCGGAATGATGACGCTGGATGTTGGAACTTTGGTGAAAGCCAATGCTTTGATGGAGTTGATGCAGGCCAAAAATCTAGGGTATCTGGCGGTGAGTTTAGGCTTTTATAAAACCTTATTCAGCGCGCCGGGAACCTCAACTTCCAGCGAAATCCCTTTGGAGGAACAAATTGAAATGGGATTGACAGACGGTTTGATTCGGTTTTCTATCGGATTAGACAATGATATTGAAAGAACGTATCAAAGTATGACGGCCTGTATGATGGAATTGAATCTGCTAAAATAAGGAGCCATAGTCATAGAATGATTATCCTTTAGCCGCGTATCATTTTTAAGGAAAACTAGAAAATACAAAAAAAGCTTCGAATTTCTTCGAAGCTTTTGCTTTCTGGGTGGAAGACGGGGCTCGAACCCGCGACCCTCGGTACCACAAACCGATGCTCTAACCAACTGAGCTACAACCACCATTTGCTTAGCGGTGGCAAATATACGATATAAGTTTATTTCTGCAAATATTTATTTCAAAAAATTACATGGAAATTAGATCAAATCTGCTAAGCTATTGACTGCCAAATATCTTTCAGTCGTAAAACCTTCTGCATGATCCAGTCCTGCAATCCTTCCTAAATCTCTGGAGCGATAATTCAGGCTTTCCAGAAAGTTTTTGCTTGTTATTGGGGATTCCGGTTCCTTTGAGTTGGCATCATAAAACTGGGAACTGTAGGCTAAAATTGCTTCAATTTTTTTATCGGTAAAACCTGTAATGTCGACTACAAAATCCGGCTCTATATTTTTCCATTGAATGTAATGGTAGACAATTTTTGGCCGCCAAGGCGCTTGCTTTTCGCCTGCTAATGAAGTTTCTATCTTGATCAACCCGGATAAAAAACAAGCATCAGACACCAATTTACTTCCTTTTGCATGATCAATATGGCGGTCATCAATAGCATTGCACAGAATAATTTCCGGCTGGTACTTGCGAATCATTTGTATAATTTCTAATTGGTGTTTTTCGTCATTGACAAAAAAGCCATCCCGCATTTTTAAATTCTCACGCACTGAAGCACCCAGTATTTTTGCAGCAGCATTCGCTTCCTGATCTCTGATATCAGCGGAACCGCGAGTCCCTAATTCGCCACGTGTCAAATCAATAATCCCAACTGTTTTTCCTAAGGATATTTCTTTTAAAATGGTTCCCGCACAACCTAACTCTACATCATCAGGATGCGCACCAAAAGCCAATATATCTAATTTCATTATTTTCTGTTTATTTTATTTAAAGTTATACTAACTCGCCTTCATCTAATATTTATAATACTTTTTTCATTGTCATTGATTTATGGACGCTTTCCTCCCACTCTTTTTCAGGGACGCTATCTTTTGTGATGCCACAACCCATATACAAATATGCGCTAGTCAATGCGAGATTCGAATCAAAATCAATTTGCATGCACCGCAAATTTACAAACAAATCAGAACTTACGGTATTGGTCGTGAAACTGCTGTTCAATTCCCCCAGAAAACCGGTGTAAAAACTCCTGTCGTACTGCTCGTTTTCTAGAATAAAAGTCTTAGCACTTTCTTTTGGCAACCCACAAACGGCAGGTGTGGGATGCAATAACTGAATTACTTTTTGCAAGCTGGAATCGGAATTTAAACGTCCAGAAATATCTGTTTTTATATGCCAGATACTTCCCGCTTTGACGCTGTACGGCTCCGTCACCAAAACTCCGGAAGCCACACTTTCCAGTTTTGAAACAATATAATCCGTTACAAACTGCTGTTCTTCTTTTTCTTTTTTGTGCCAAGTAATTTCGGATAAACCCAAATCTTTCTGCGTTCCCGCCAAAGAAATCGTTTCAAAAACGGCTTCAGTTGCTTTCAGTAATTGCTCCGGTGTAGCGCCCAACCAAGTTCCAATTTTTGGATGATAAAAACAATACACAAAAGTAGAAGGATAAAGCTGTACTAATTTTTCGAAAGTGGAAACCAAATCAAAATCTGCTACTTCAACGGTTTCTTTTCTGGAAAGCACTACTTTATTACATTCGTTATTCTTTATGGACTGGATCCCTTTGGAAACTAAAGCTTCAAAATTATTTTTAGCCAAGGCATCTACAATCGTAAATTCATTTTTAGAAATAGCATTTTCTTTTTTTTCCAAAGTAACCCGCACCATTTCCGATTCATTTTCAGGAATCAAATGCGTTTTGGTTCCATCAAAAGAAGCAAAAACAAACCCTTTTTCGGTAAAATCAACAGCTGAAAATACCGTATCATTTTGTTGAAAAGAACCAATTACCTCTGCTGAATCAGGCTTACAATACAAAACAAAAGGTAGTTTTTCCTGAAACTGTTTTTTGGCTTTAGCTATAATTGCTTCCATTATTTGTTTTCGCTTTTTCTTTTTGGCAAAATCATATTAGTCAATTTACAAAGCGATATTAAGGTATTGTTTTCATCCGTAATTCGTATTTCCCAAAGATGAATGCTTCGTCCTTTGTGCACGATTCGCGCTGTTGCCGTTACAATTCCGTCCCGCTTTGCTTTCAAATGATTGGCTGAAATCTCGATTCCGCGCACTTCACTTAGCTCAGAATTTACATACAGCATTGAGGCTGCACTGCCCACGCTTTCTGCTAAAGCTACTGAAGCACCACCATGCAACAATCCCATTGGCTGATGTACGGATGGATTAACGGGCATTGTGGCTACTAAAAAATCTTCTCCTGCATCAGTATATTCAATATTCAACGTTTGCATTAAGGTGTTTTTAGAAATGTTATTGTAATATTGAAGTATTTTTTCTTTGTCGAATGTCATATTTTTTACTTTAAAAATGTAAAATTAAATAAAAGATAAGTCACAAAACAGTAATTGCAATTGTTATTCTGATTTCGAAATAGATTTTTCCTATTTTTACAAAAAATACAACTAGATGCGTGCCAAAATAGTCCTGCTTTTTATTGGAATAGTATTCTCCATTTGTTCCTGCCGATCTGATTTTGAGACCGTAGCCAGCACCGGTGATTTAACATTTTCTAAGGATACAATTTATCTCGACACTGTTTTCTCAAACATTGGTTCCAGCACGTACCGACTCAAAGTATTCAACAAAAGCAAAAATGACATTACCATTCCAACCATTAAATTAGGAAAAGGATTAAGTTCTAAATACCGAATGACCGTTGACGGAATGCAGGGAACGGAAGGTAAAATTTTTACTAATGTGGCTCTTTTAGCCAAAGACAGTTTGTATATTTTCATAGAAACCACTGCAAATAGTACTGATGCTAACCCAAACGATTTTTTATACACCGATCAAATTCAGTTTGACAGTGGCGAAAACCGGCAAAATGTAGAACTGGTAACGCTCATTCAAGACGCTGTTTTTCTTTATCCAAAGCGTTTTACTAATGGAACTACTGAAACACTACCTATTGGAGACCAAAAAATAGATGGCTTTTATCTGGATGAAAACGATCCTGTAAATGGAAATGAATTACAGTTTACCAATGACAAACCCTATGTAATTTATGGATATGCAGCAGTTCCTTCAAATAAAACAGCCACTTTTGAGGCGGGAACCCGAGTTCATTTCCATGCTAATTCTGGGCTTATAGTAACCAATGATGCCTCCATCAATATTAATGGAACAGTATCTATAACGGATAAACTGGAAAACGAAGTCATTTTTGAAGGCGACCGTTTAGAAACTAATTTTTCGGATGTTCCGGGACAATGGGGAACCATTTGGCTTACTGATGGCAGTACGAATAACACATTGAATCACCTGACGATTAAAAATGCCACTATCGGATTATTGATTCAAAATAATGATGGCAGTACAGTTTCTATCAAAAACACTCAAATTTACAACAGCAGTACCTTTGGAATTTTGGCGCAGACCGCAAAAATAAATGGAGAAAATATAGTCATCAATAATGCCGGATTAGCCAGTTTAGCCTGTACGTATGGCGGAAATTATTCCTTTACACATTCAACCTTCAATAACAACTGGAACAGTTCCCAACAAGTGGCGGTTTTGATAAATAATTATATTTTGGGAGCAATTCCGGAAGTTAAAGATTTAACCGCAGCTACTTTTAACAACTGCATTATTTACGGTTCCTATTCAAACGAAATGAGTTTAAACAAGAAAACGGGAGCCACTTTTGAATACCAATTTAATAATTGCCTGATTAAATTTGATAACACATCGAATCAATTTGCAACGAATCCTGATTATCAATTCAGTACGGATACGGCACATTACAATGCGATACTTTTGAACAAGGATCCAAAATTCTTTAATATAACACAGAACAAATTTAATATTAACGAAACTTCGGCTGCTTTCGCAAAAGGGAATTCGGCATACCTGATTCCGTTAGATATTACAGGAAACACCAGAAGTTTACCCCCCGATTTAGGCGCATATCAAAACAAAGTATTCCCAAAATAAACAACTTTGAATGACAACACAAACTAAGACAAAACGCCTCCTATAATTAACTATTTAGTAACCTGATACACCGATTTAAAGAGTAGTTTTATCAAAAATTTTACTCAAAAATCCAATCTATTTTAAAACCAATTTAATCTATTATCAGACTATGAAACAAATCTACTCACTTCTCTTTTTATTTCTTTTCACGGCAGGTTTTGCGCAAGCGCCAGCAGGATATTATACCAATGCCACAGGAACGGGCTACACGTTGAAAACTCAATTATACAACATCATCAAAGACCATACAGTACAAACGTATGCAGGCTTATATGTTACTTATGAAACTTCCGATATTGATAATTTCTTTGAAAAGGACGGAACAGTTTTAGATATGTACTCTGAAAATCCTGCCGGAGCTGATCCATATACGTACACTATTGCAACTACGCAACGATGCGGAAGCAGTGGTTACGCAAAAGAAGGAGATTGTTACAATCGAGAACACATTATACCGCAATCTATATTCAGCGAAGCCTTACCAATGGTTTCTGATGCGCATTTCATAACGCCTACTGACGGAGAAGTAAATGGAATCCGATCTAATTACCCGCATTCTGTAGTAGCAACCGCTACTCAAACTACCCTTAACGGAAGTAAACTTGGAGCCAGTACAACAGCAGGTTATACAGGTCCTGTTTTTGAACCAATAGATGAATTCAAAGGGGATATTGCCCGTATGTATTTCTATTTTGCCACTCGTTATGAAAATACAGTTGCCGGATACAATTACCCAATGTTCAATAATTCAACTAGTAAAGTATTTACCACCGCATTTTTAAATCAACTGCTGGCTTGGCACAATCAAGATCCGGTAAGTGCCAGAGAAATTGCCCGTAACAACGCTATTTATGCGCGCCAGAACAATAGAAATCCTTACATTGACAATCCTAACTATGTAACGGCTATTTGGAAAACTGAAGCGGTTGATATTGAAGCTCCCTCTGCTGTTACAAACTTAATAGTAACCGAAACAACTTCAAACTCGGCTACTTTAACATGGACAGCAGCTACAGATAATGTTGGTGTTACCGGTTATGATGTGTATGTAAACGGTACATTAAAATCTACCGAAACAGGGTTAACTGCTACAGTAAACGGTTTAGTTGCATCTACCACTTATTCCTTTTATATTATAACCAGAGATGCTGAAAGAAATTCTTCGGTTGCCAGTACATCAGTAAATGGAACCACTAAAGCACCAGCTGCCGGTACCACTTTTTGTGCCTCTGAAGATTTTCAAACTATTCCTGCAAATGCAAGTTCTTATGCTACACAAACGTGGACTAACGCAGGAATAACATGGACCTCTACTGATTCTCGTACCGACCAAACATTAAATTCAAGAGCAATAACAATACGAAATGGCGCTCTTACCTCTTCATCTGTTGCTAATGGTATCAAGGATTTGACAGTTACCACCCAGCTTATTTTTTCTGGATCTGCAGGATCTTTTAAACTGAATGTCAATGGAACAGAAGTTGGCACTATCCCTTACAGCAGTACGTCAACGACGACGACAATACCAAACATCAATGTAACTGGGAATGTGATTATTACCCTTTCTGGAAACAGCACAGCATCAAATCGTGTTCGATTTGATGATCTTTCTTGGACTTGTGCCGCTTCACTTGGTGTTGATCAATTAGAAACAAAAAGTTTTGAAATTTATCCCAATCCATCCAATGGAAATATCAAAATAAATTTCAAAAATTCAAATGAAAAATACTCGGTTCAAGTATTTTCAGTATTAGGACAAAAAGTTTTTGAAAAAGAGTATACCAACAGTTCTTCTGCAGCGGTTAACAATCTTCAAAAAGGAGTTTATTTAATTAAAATAACCAACGATTCTAAATCAGTTACTAAAAAACTAATTGTAAACTAATTTAAGCACGAACCATTTCTTTTAAAGCGGCATTTATTGCCGCTTTTTTTGTTTTATTTTAGACTTGTTTTATACATAAAAAGAAAATTTTTAGCTCCTTTACAACTTAGCGCTACAGGTTTCCTGTTTATTTTTCTAAAAAAAATGCAACCTGTTGTACTTCAAATGTTACTAATTATGTTAATAAAAATGCAAATACCTTCATAATTTCATAACATATACCATCCAAAATGTTATAAATTTGTGAGTCTTCAGTATTTTCCCATTTGGAAGCCTGAGACTAACCCCAATAACCAAAACAAATTTAAATTATGAAATCGCCATGACAGAAGCTGTCTCAAACACCAATGAAGATCTGGCGATACCATATTCCTATAAAAAACAAATATTATCTACATATGAAAAAAATCTACTCTGCATTATTATTACTGTTCGTCACAGCAACGATAGCCCAAATACCAAGTGGTTATTACAACACCACCACAGGAACTGGCTACACACTCAAAACACAATTATACAACGTCATCAAAGGGCATACGGATAACGGATATGGCGGTTTATACACCATATATCAAACCTCGGATAGGGATTATTACTTTGAAAATGACGCCACAATTTTAGACATGTATTCTGAAAATCCTGCCGGAACAGACCCTTATAACTACTCCGCCGGAACAACCCAAAGATGTGGCACTTATAGTGTAGAAGGAGATTGTTACAATAGAGAACACATCATTCCGCAATCTACTTTTGGTTCTGCAGCCCCAATGGTTTCAGATGCCCATTTCATCACACCCACAGACGGAAAAGTAAACGGTCAGCGTTCTAATTATCCGCACGGACCGGTGACTTCAGCATCTTGGACTTCCTTAAACGGAAGTAAACTTGGAACGAGTACAACTTCTGGTTATTCAGGACCTATTTTTGAACCTATCAATGAATTCAAAGGCGATATTGCCCGAATGTATTTTTATTTTGCCACCCGTTATGAAAATACAGTTGCTGGTTATTCCTATGCAATGTTCAATGGATCGAGTAATCAAGTGTTCACGACCGCTTTTTTAAACGTATTGATTACTTGGCACAACCAAGATCCTGTCAGCACTAGAGAAATTGATCGCAACAATGCCATTTATAATTCTCAAAACAATAGGAATCCTTATATTGATCATCCTGAGTATGTACAGGCAATTTGGAACCCAAGCGCTGATGCACAAGCCCCAACTACTCCAACGAATTTAGTTGCTAGCGGAACAACATCAAATTCCGTTTCATTAAACTGGACGGCTTCCTCTGATAATAGTGGAGTAACTGGCTATAATGTGTATATGAACAGTGCTTTAAAAACAACCACAACCGGAACAACAACCACTATCACTGGGCTAACCGCTTCTACTGCCTACTCTTTCTTTGTAAAAGCTAAAGATGCTGCAGGAAATATCTCTGGCCCAAGTAACACGGTGAATGTGACAACTGCTGCAGCAAGTGGTTCAACTGCAACAGATTTATTATTTTCAGAATATATTGAAGGCTCTTCAAACAATAAAGCTTTGGAAATTTCGAACGCAACTGGCGCCGCGATCAGCTTATCGATTTATAGCATAAAAAAACAAACGAATGGTTCCGGTGCCTGGAGTACAGGATTAGCCCTAACAGGGACTTTGAATACCGGCAGTAAATTCACAATCGTAAATAGTTTAATGGCGTCTAGTTGTTATCCTACAAGCTCAGCAAACCTTTCTACATCAGCAACTGAAATGACTTTTAATGGGAATGATGCTGTAGGTTTATTCAAAAATGGCGTCTTAATTGATATCATTGGAACTTTTAACGGTGGAACTGCAAACTTTGCGGCGGATCAAACCCTGAGAAGAAAATCAACCGTTACGGCACCAACAACTACTTTTAATAAAACAACCCAATGGGATTCCTTTACATCAGATACGTGTAACAATTTAGGAAGTCGTACGATTGAAAAAACACCAAAAACCAGTGTGGCTTTAGATATAAATGATATTGCCCTCTATCCAAATCCATCCAATGGAACTTTCTCTATCAATAATTCGAATAAAAGGTATGCTATCGAAATTTATTCTATAATTGGTCAGAAAATTTACAGCGACGAAAACAGCACCAAATCAGAAATTACGCTGCCAAATAGTGTAAAAGGAACGTACTTGGTTCGAGTGACTATTGATTCCAATTCAGTCCTCAAGAAATTAATAATCAACTAATTAACAAAGCGGCAAATTGCCGCTTTTTTTTTACTCCAAATTTAATCTTAATTGACTAAATTTGCACCGCAATACAACAAACTACATAACAATGATCCATTTCTTTGAAAACCAAAGCAAGACTGTTTATGCCGTACATACGCAAAACGCATTGAGCGAAGTCGAAATGTCAGCTCAAGACATTTCAAGACTCAACTGGCTTTTTGCCAATTCAAATAAAATAGAAAAATCCGTACTGACGGATTTTTTTGTTGGTCCTCGCGCCACAATGATAACCCCTTGGAGTACTAATGCTGTAGAAATCACCCAAAACATGGGAATATCCGGCATCATTAGAATCGAGGAATTTCATAAAGCGGCCGCTGATTTTTCTGATTTTGATCCGATGCTTTCGCAAAAGTACACCGAGTTGAATCAAGATATTTTTACTATCAATGTACTTCCGGAAGCTATTTTGGACATCGATGATATTGCTGCTTACAACAAACAAGAAGGATTGTCTTTGAGTCCGGAAGAAGTAGCATATTTAGATAATCTAGCGCTTAAATTAGGGCGAAAACTAACAGATTCTGAGATTTTTGGTTTTTCACAAGCCAATTCAGAACACTGTCGTCACAAGATTTTCAATGGAAAATTCATCATTGACGGGGAAGAAAAAGAATCTTCTTTATTCAAATTAATCAAGAAAACATCCCAAGAAAATCCGAACGATATTGTCTCGGCTTACAAAGATAACGTTGCTTTTGTAAAAGGGCCTAGGGTACAACAATTTGCTCCAAAAAGCGCTGATAAACCTGATTTTTATGAAGTAAAAGAATTTGATTCGGTTATTTCATTAAAAGCAGAAACACATAATTTTCCAACAACGGTAGAGCCTTTCAACGGAGCTGCAACTGGTTCTGGTGGAGAAATCCGGGACCGTTTAGCAGGTGGACAAGGTTCTTTGCCAATGGCAGGAACTGCAGTTTACATGACTTCCTACTCTCGTTTAGAAGCCCCATTCGACTCCGCTCAGGGTAGCAGACCATGGGAAAATGGTATGACCGAAAGAAAATGGTTGTATCAAACGCCAATGGATATTTTGATCAAAGCGTCCAACGGAGCTTCTGATTTTGGGAATAAATTTGGACAACCGTTAATTACAGGTTCTATCCTGACTTTCGAACACGAGCACTTCGATACGCTCAGTGTGACAGGTCGAAAATTAGGGTACGACAAAGTAATTATGCAAGCGGGCGGAATTGGGTACGGAAAATTAGATCAAGCGATTAAGAAAAAACCACAAACAGGCGATAAAATTGTTATCCTTGGTGGTGAAAATTATAGAATTGGAATGGGTGGAGCAGCAGTTTCTTCAACAGATACCGGAGCTTTCAGTTCAGGAATTGAGTTGAACGCCATCCAACGTTCGAACCCAGAAATGCAAAAACGTGCTGCCAATGCCATTCGTGGTTTGGTAGAAAGCGATATTAATCCAATTGTTTCGATTCACGATCACGGTGCTGGCGGACATTTAAACTGTCTTTCGGAATTAGTGGAAGAAACTGGCGGATTAATTGATTTAGACAAATTGCCTGTGGGAGATCCTACCCTTTCCGCAAAAGAAATCATTGGTAACGAATCTCAGGAAAGAATGGGATTGGTTATTGCAAAGGAAAACATCGATTTATTGCAAAAAATTGCGGATCGAGAACGTTCTCCAATGTACCAAGTGGGAGACGTAACCGGAGATCACCGTTTTACTTTTCAATCAAAATCAACAGGAGCTAAACCAATGGATTTCGCTTTAGAAGACTTTTTTGGAAGTTCTCCAAAAGTGGTTATGACAGACAAAACAATTGAAAGAAATTATACTGATTTAAGTTACGACAAGAAAAACATTTCAACCTATTTAGAGCAGGTACTTCAATTGGAGGCTGTAGCTTGTAAAGACTGGTTGACCAATAAAGTAGACCGTTGTGTGGGTGGTAAAGTTGCCAAACAACAAAATGCCGGACCCTTGCAATTGCCTTTGAATAATTGTGGCGTAATGGCCTTGGATTATCAAGGAATAGAAGGAGTTGCCACTTCGATTGGGCACTCGCCTATTGCTTCATTAATTGATCCGGTGGCAGGAACAAGAACTGCCATTGCTGAATCTTTATCAAACATTGTTTGGGCACCAATAAAAGACGGATTAAAGGGAATTTCACTTTCGGCAAACTGGATGTGGGCGTGTAAAAACGAAGGCGAAGACGCCCGTTTATACGCAGCTGTTCAAGCCTGTTCGGATTTTGCAATCGAATTGGGAATCAACATTCCAACCGGAAAAGATTCTCTTTCCATGAAACAAAAATACCCAAATGAAGAAGTAATTGCGCCGGGAACGGTGATTATTTCAGCAGGTGGAAATTGTACCGATATTAGAAAAGTAGTAGAGCCTGTTTTACAAAGAGATGGCGGTTCTATTTATTACATTAATTTATCTCAAGATGATTTCAAATTAGGCGGTTCTTCGTTTGCACAAACGTTGAACACTATTGGACAAGAAGTACCAACGATTAAAGACGCTGCATTTTTCAAAAGAGCGTTCAATACCATTCAAGAATTAATTTTAGAAAACAATATTCTTGCAGGACACGATATTGGGAGTGGTGGTTTGATTACTACTTTATTGGAAATGTGTTTTGCCGATGTGAATTTGGGAGCTAAAATAGATTTCTCTCCCGAAGCTTCGGGATTCGAAGAAAAAGACATCATCAAATATCTTTTTGCTGAAAATATCGGAATTGTTTTCCAAGCAAAATCGGATGCTGAAGTAGAATCTAAATTGAATGCTAATACCGTTTCTTTCTATAAATTGGGAATCCCCTCCCCAGCCCTCCCCGAAGGAGAGGGAGCCAAACTGGAAATAATCAGTTCTTCTCCTGAAATTTTGACTTTCGACATCGCTAAATACAGAGATATTTGGTTCAAAACTTCTTTTTTATTAGACCAAAAACAATCGGAGAACGGAATGGCTCAAGCACGTTTTGATAATTATAAAAATCAAGCGTTACAGTATACTTTTCCAACACATTTTACAGGAAAAAAACCTGTAATTGATGCTTCTAAACCGCGTCCTAAAGCAGCTATTATCCGTGAAAAAGGAAGTAATTCGGAGCGTGAAATGGCAAATGCCATGTACTTAGCCGGTTTTGATGTAAAAGATGTTCACATGACCGATTTAATTTCAGGTCGTGAAACCTTGGAAGACATTCAGTTCATTGGCGCGGTTGGTGGATTCTCGAATTCAGATGTATTGGGTTCTGCCAAAGGTTGGGCGGGAGCATTTTTATACAATGAAAAAGCAAAAACCGCTTTAGACAATTTCTTTAAGAGAGACGACACCTTGTCTGTTGGAATCTGTAATGGTTGTCAATTGTTCATGGAATTGGAAGTAATTAATCCGGAGCATGACGTACACGGAAAAATGCTGCATAACGAAAGCAACAAACACGAAAGTATTTTTACATCAGTGACTATACAGGAAAACAATTCAGTGATGCTTTCTTCATTAGCAGGAAGTACGCTTGGAGTTTGGGTTTCGCATGGCGAAGGAAAATTCAACTTGCCAATGGGGGAAGAAAATTATACTATTGTTTCTAAATATGCCTATGAAGGTTATCCTGCTAATCCAAACGGATCGGATTACAATACGGCCATGCTTTGCGACAAAACAGGACGACATTTAGTAATGATGCCACACATAGAGCGCTCTACATTTCAATGGAACTGGGCACATTATCCAAAAGATAGAGACGATGAAGTTTCGCCTTGGCATGAAGCTTTTGTCAATGCCAGAAAATGGGTTGATAAAAAATAATTTATTCTATACTTTCTTAAAGCGTTCCTGAAAAGGAGCGCTTTTTTTATGGAAAAGAATTTAAAAGCCATTTTGATGATTTGTAAGAAAATTTAAATATATTTGAAAATAGACAAAGTGAAACAAACCTTCGCTAATCTAGTCAATTTTAAGTGTATGTGAGAAGGTTTGTATCGCCTATTGACTAGTTGGCGGGAATACCAAAGAACTGCAAAGTTGAAAATTACCAGTCAAAAACTTTGCTAAAGTTATCTAATTGACTAACTTTGCCCAATGAGTCAGAAATTTATAAGAGAAGTTGTTTATTACGAAGACTATTATCTTAATTTTTTTAACGCTCAAAAAGAAGACGTTAAGAAAAAATTTAACTGGACTTTACAGTTAATTTCAACTCAACAAAGAATCCCCGAAAAGTTTTTCAAACATTTGACTGGTGCAGACGGAATATTTGAAGTTCGTGTTGAAGTCGGTTCAGATATTTTTAGAGTTTTTAGTTTTTTTGACAAAGGAAAGATTGTTGTTTTAGTAAATGGATTTCAGAAGAAAACACAAAAGACCCCGAAATCAGAAATCAAAATAGCTGAAAAACTAAAAGCAGAATATTTAGAAAATAAATATAAAAAGTAACGATTATGAAAACTGAAAATAAAAAAATTACAACATTTGCCGAACACTTAGATGCTCAATACGGGAAAACAGGAACCGAAACCCGTGAAAAATACGAAGAAGAATACGAGACCTTCGAACTTGGTGTTATGTTACAAGAAATGCGAAAAGAACGTGGAATGACACAAGAACAACTGGCATTAAAATGTGGAACAACAAAATCGTATATATCTAAAATTGAAAATAACACCAGCGATATAAGACTTTCTACATTAATGAGAATAATTAGACTAGGTTTAGGTGGACACTTAAAGTTAAGTTTAACCGAATAAAGGTACTACCCCGCCAATCGAGTAGACGGCTCCGCCAGAAACTGACGGAGTGCGCCTCTCACACCACCGTACGTTCGGGTCTCGTATACGGCGGTTCGCAAAGTGATGGGTTGAGTTCCATGTAAATCTCCAACATTGATTGATAGCCTTTCTTCTTAAGTCGCAGTAGGGTAATTGTAGTGGTTAGAATCGGACTCTGGGCAATACGCCATCCTCCTTTTACTCACGCTTTGGTATTGTATTTTTGGTATTCGTGAATGCGGAGCATTTCTGGTTCTGCTCCAAGCATAAGCGTGGTCTTTGTCAATCCCTAGTCGCATCAGGTTTTTCCTTTTGCGCTTGGGCTTTTTCCAGTCCGTCCAAATGCAGTAGCGCAGTCTATTGTGCAACCATCCATCAATATCTCGTAACTTTCCTCGAATACTCGTTCCTCGAAAATAGTTTAACCATCCTCGTTGGATTTGCTTCGCCAGTTCGCCTTTCAGGCTCGGGTCGTTGATTTTTCGGACAACGATAGCGATTTGCAATCCGTGCCCACAAAGAGAATGATTCAGCAAGAAATTATGCCCATTTAGAGTGCGAAATAGAAGTGGTTTTATTAGACTTATTTTTGTGGCAAATTGGAATTGGCACTGTTTGCAAAATTATTCCAACGATTCTCTGCAAACACTCGCGGTCTGGTTATAAATTCAATCGAAGATATTTTTAAGATAAAACAATGAAAAGACTAATCATTGCTTGGAGTTAATCATCGATGGAATGAACTATAGGTAATTAAACGGACAAGCCTATTTATTTTAAGTACTTACTGTTAAAAGTAGCCCTTTGTCTTGAATTTATTTAGTCCGTTAGTAGTGATTTATTTTATAAACAACTTTAATAAAATTACTGCCTATAATTGGAACACCGCTAACAGACGCCTTTCCATTTGTAATATCCATTGTATTTCCATACATAGCCTTCAAGTCGTTTCTGGGTAAGGCATTAAATAAATATTCTACAGCTATATCATCTGATAAATCCCACCTAAGCCCTAAATTCAACCCTAACGATAAATGAGAAGACTCTTGATTATACCCAATTCCTCCTCCCCAATCACCATTTCTGTTTATTAATGTAGGTTCTATACTAGGTATAAAAACAGTGTGAATAACTCTTCTAAATAAATTTACATAGAAATGGGTGTGATATCCCACTCCAATCGTATACTTAGAAAAATCTAATCTTGGAAACGTTTCATACCCTATGTTGACTTCTACATCTTTGCTAACCATTGAAAATTGCACTAAAAAGTCTTTAGCTGATTCATTATTTGTTGGTTCACTTCCCATAATTGTATTCCTAACGTCAAACGCAACCGAAAAGGCTAGATAATTATCTTGTGCAGTTAATTTAGTAACAAATAAAGCAACTACAATTGTTATTAATTTTATCATGATTCATTAGTGCTGATAAAGTTATACAATACTATATTATTACATATGACTATCAGTAACTAATACTAAGTTGTTTCTAAAGCATTAATCATGAGTCTATCCAATAGTTTGTTTCCAAAATACCGTCTGTTAAATTTGTAGCAGAACTCATCAAGATAATTATGTACGTATTACTTGTTTACACAATTATGATGAATATCTAAAAGTACTTTTTTGGTATTACTGATTGTTCTATTTACACAAGGAAATATCTTTGCCGCCTTTTTCTTGTCTGGCTCTACTACAACATAATGATTTGTTATCACTTCTTTGAGTTTAGCATACCCTGGTGTAACCATCGCTTAACACAGATGCTGTTTTGTTTGCAGATTTCAAATCTTCCATAACTACCCTTTTTAGACAACCAACTTTTCTGTTTGGTTTACCCTTTTTTGGTGCAGAGATACTGGGTTTCGATTCAACTATTACCAATACCTTTCCTTGTCTTTCACTTCCACGATCTCGCTTATTAGGAGTAGATTCTTGACTGTTTTATTTTTATTTTAATTGATAACATCTTTTATGTCAATTATTTAAAACAATTTTTCATCAAATTCAACACAGCCTTTTAATTGATATTTTTCGTCACGCATACTATCTTATGCATCATAAACCAAATGTGTTCATACCGTTTGTGACCCTACATACGTTGCATTTCTAATGCCGAAAAACTCTTTTTTGACAGCGTCATGAGTTCAATACAGATCATCCAATATTGAAAAGGCAAATTAGTATTCTCCATAACAGTACCTGAACGAAGACTGACACGACTACCGCATTTTTTACATTGAAATTTCAAATCTGTCTTACGAAAGTAATGTTCGCTGTGTTTACACTTTTTACATACAATTCCCATTTCAAGTCGTTTAGCTTTGAATCCCTTATCACATGTGGCTTAATCAGGGTATTTTTCGAAAAATTCAGGCAGGTTCTTAATTTGAATTTAATGGGTTGATGACTCAAATATAAGCTTTTTTTAGCATTTGTACAAGTAAAGGATAGTCATGTTATTTTATTTGATTATTGTTGTGGGTGAACTAATTCCCAAAAGTCGCAACTAATCTTGATATCTTTTAAAATGAAAAGATTTATTCATGTCTTTAATAAAATATAAGTCAAATCTGCATTTTAATGGTTTTTAAAAATAAATTCCCTTATCCCAAATTGATTTTACTTACAACATCAGTAAATTCTACTTTTAAACATCTAGGGTTTTATACCCGATCGCTCCGATATACCACAACAGTTAGCGCAGTTTTATAAACTGTGCTCACAATATGGCTCGTGCCTTTGGGAAAATTAGAAAATCATATTATTTTTATTGTGGGGTAGTGCCATAGCCACTAACGTTCTGGGACTACAGCGGGTTTGGGACTAAATTCATTTCTATTTTCGGATTTGCCACCCGAGCGATAGCGAGCAGCCATAGCCCATAACATCAGTTCTCCTGTACAGTTTAAACCGGAATAGGGTGTTCAGTTTGCCCCGGAATACCCAGCCAAAGTTCAAATTCCTATAAAAGCTAAATTATGGGTAAGGGCAATTATGCTCAATAGTGATGGAAAGCACGAGAAAAACCAAGTTGAAACCACGCTACAAAAAAAGAGGCTCGCTTGCCTCTTATAATTCTCTCTAAAATCTTTACGATAACTCCATAGTGTTGACGGACGTACAATCGGTTCGTTCAACCCGGGTTTACCTCATTGAATTTATTTTTGTTGGTATTCAGTGATTATAATTCATTGTTCGCGCTACGCACGCAACGAATCCCTAGCTGTTAGGCGTTCGTTTTTTTTATGCGGTTAATGGATTTATATGTATTTGTCCTCCAACTGCCTTCAAAACTTTCATTATCGTTGAAAATCGTGGTTTGGACCCTTTCGACAATGCTTTATACAAACTTGGTCTGCTCATTCCAGTTTCTTCTGCAATTTTGGTCATACCAATTGCTTTTGCAATATGTCCAATTGCGGTAACAATTTCAGCATCATTGCCTTCTTCCAAAACTGTATTTAGATATTCAGCAATCATTTCGTTGCTGTCCAAATAATCTGCAATATCAAATTCTGACGTTTCCATTTTTTATTTTTTTAATTTTTTCCAAATTTCTTTTGCTTTTTCAATGTCTTTTTGTTGAGTAGATTTATCTCCTCCAATAAGTAAAATAATAACTTTCCCATCAATTTCTTTGAAATAAACTCTGTAACCTTTTGCGTAGTTAATTTTCAGTTCTCTAATTCCATCTCCAACAGGTTCGCAATCTCCAAAGTGTTCGTCCTTTTCTAACTTTTGAAGTCGGAACAAAATTTTTGCTTTTGCTCTAAAGTCATTCAGTTTATTAAACCATTTGTCAAATTCCGTCGTCTTTTCAAGAAAGTACATCCTTTAAGTTGTATTCGTTTGGATACAAAATTATAAAAAATAATTTAATCTTGCAAATTCAGTTTTGAACGTTCTGTCTAGGCAAAATGACGCCTAACGTCAGTTCGTCTAAAAACCTCTAAACGAACTCTATTTTATTAGTCATTGAGTAAATATGTGTTATTTAAACTACAATTAAAATTCTTTAAGAGATGAAACTTACATGTGGTTAATGAATGTAAAGAATTAAAAAAGGCAAATAACTCTACAAAAAAAGAGGACACTAAATCCTCTTCGTATTCTCTCTAAAAACTTTCCGGCAACTCCATAGTGTTAACGGACGTACAATCGGTTCCGTTCAACCCGGGTTTACCTCATTGAATTTATTTTTGTTGGTATTCGGTGATTATAATTCATTGTTCGCGCTACGCACGCAACGAATCCCTAGCTGTTAGCCGTTCGGTTTTTTATTTCCCTGAATATCCTAATATTTGATATTCTAAATCGACAACCATAACTGTTTTAATATCGTTATTATATTTTGTGATTTCGCTCAACATTCCATCACTTAATTTCTGTGCTTCATTTTTAGAAATGTTAGCTTTAACAGTTAATATATCATCCTTTATATGAGCATCGACAATTCCATCCATATTTTCGCAAACTTCGATTAACTTTTGGTCGGATTCCGATTTCGACATTACAGAAGTTTCGGGCACGTTTTGTTCAGTTTCGATATCGGTATTGTTTTTGCAGAAAGTTAGTGTAAAAGATACTAACGTTAAAAAAAACAATTTTCTCATTTGGCTTTTTTTTATTTGTTAATTTGTTTTTGATAAGTTTAGCTTTCTATTCACCTTTTTTATATTCTTGAATATCTTGCGACATATCACTAAAAGTCGTAATTATTTTTAGCTTTTCACCATTTTCCTCAAAACTTATTTTTTCGTCATATTTTGAATTTCTCCATCTTCCTTCAATACTAGCCCAAATAACATCGTTACCGTCAAATTTAACTTTATATTCAAACTTTTGCTTATCAGATTTTCTTAAATATGTAACGAAATACAAATCGTTATTTTTAGTTGCTTTGATAATTTTTATTGGTTGTCCCATTACAGAAGCAATAGTAAATCTTGCAATATCTTCGTAAGTGAAATTTTTTAAAATATTTTCTTCCACTTTTACAGTGTTATTTTTAATTTCTTGATTTTGTTCAAATAAAATTTTCTCATTTTCTTCTTTATGTTTGCAATTTACAAAGAGAATAAATACAAAAAAAGTAATAATAAGTTTCATTTATGTTCATATTTAGTTAGTTATTTTTCAAAGTTCTGTCTTAAAAGTTTTAAAGAATCGTTTATAATAATTATATTCTATAATAAATTTAAAAGTTTATCTTCCTTTGCTTTTATTTCCTCGCAAAGTGGTTTTAAATTTACATACTGAGAATCTAAACTTTTAATGTAATCTTCTACAGCATTTTCGTGAATAAAAGAAGTTTTAATTGCTTCACATTGTTCTTCAGAATAATCCAAATCAGAAACTTTTTTTATAGTTTCATAATATTGTCGATGAGTAACTTCTGAATCATTAAATGCTTTTTCTTCCCAAGTATCTGAAATGTCGCAATAACATTCATATGATAATACAAAGTCAACAATAAGCTCAAAATTTCTTTGAAATTTTGAGCTTAATTCTTCTCTTTTTTCTGAATGTTTTTCCATTTTGTTTCTTGTTAAATTTTCACTTTATTATATTATTCGCATCTACTATTTATTATTTTCAGTTTTATGTTGCGCGAAACTGACGGCTAACGTCAGTCTGTGAAAAAACCTTCGTTTTTTCTGCAATCAGAAAATTGCCATTGATTTTCTCTTTTGAATAAAGAGAATTGAGTAAACTGTCAATTTTTTGAATCCTGTCTTGACCAAATGCAAGATGTCCAATTAAAAGAAGTGCAATTATAGTTGTTAATTTCATTTTTTATTTATTATTACTGTTATTGAGGTGTCGCTCTAAAATTACCGCTAACGTCAGTTCGTCTAAAAACCTCTAAACGAACTCTATTTTGTTACTCATTGAGTAAATATATGTTATTTAAACTACAATTAAAATTCGTTCTGGCAATAGTCGCTTTATGATTATAAAAATAAAACAGTCCGTAAATAGGGTTGGAAATTGTTTTTAGAGTCCCAAAATATAAAATGATTTTTTTAGGAGATTACAATGAATACGAACAAATCCGGAAAGAATTGTGGCGCAAGCCTTGGGTTGTATTTGCTAAGAAGCCTTTTGGAAGTCCAAAGTCAGTGGTGGAATATTTGGGGAGATACATTCACCCCGTTAGAAACACCAATACATTTTTGATTACTATTTTTTTTGGATTTGTGTTTCTAACGGGGCTCGTAAAATTGTCATTAGCAACCATCGAATCAAAAGCATTGACCAGCAAAATTTGGCTTTTGAGTACAAAGAGTATCGCTTGGCAGGCGTTAAAAAACAAATGACACTAACTCATCAGGAATTTATTCGCCGATTTTCATTGCATATTTTGCCTAAACGTTTTACTTCGTCAGTTCACCCTTTGGGCTCGGGTGTCAAGATCCGACATTACGGTTTTTTGAGTAGCACTTGGAAGCAACAAAAGCTGAAACTTTTACAGGAAAAACTTAAGGTAAAAGTATTAGAAAAAGTAGAAAAGAAGCCCTTTTTATCCAAGTGTGCGTGTTGTAAAACAGGAAATTTACACCGGATAGCAGTCTTTGACCAGAGTGGTCCACCTGCTCGGTATCTTGGCGGTAGCCAAAACACCATTCCTTGTAAAAGCTAAATTATGGGTAAGGGCAATTATGCTCAATAGTGATGGAAAACACGAAAAAAAACAAGCTGAAACCACTCCCAAAAAAAAGAGGATGTAAAATCCTGTTGAAAATCTCTCTAAAAACTTAACGATAACTCCATAGAGGACGGACTTGTAATCGGTTCCGTTCAACACAGGTTTCATTGTTGGCTTTGCAAGCCCAACGAAACCTTAACTGTTACCAGCCGTATTTATTTCTGTCATCAATACTTTGTCGTTACACTGTTTGAAAAACTACCTGAATTGTCCTTTCCCTTGTAATTAATTTGAACTCTATATTGTTTTCCTTTTTCAAAATTGTCGGAACGAACGACAAAAGTGTTAAGCCCTTTTTTTGCATTTGATTTAATACTTGCTACCACTTTGTCTGTTTCAAAATCTTGAATTTCTATTTCAACTTCTGTATTGTCCAAAAAGTAAATAATTACCTCAACTTCATTCTTCTTCTTACTGACAATGTCCCTGATGTTGTTTTCGTTTGTGATGTAAGTCCGTTCTAGTTTCTTGCCTTTTTCTATTCCTTTAATTTTTGTGTAGGTAATTATTCCTTGAACGTTGCCAAATTCAACAAAAGGCATTGGAAAGAATGGCAAAATGTAATATCTGTATGGGTCGCTTTTAGCTTGAACTATTTTTTGGTAAGTGTTTCCGTTATAGGTGTCGAACGTAACGCCTTGTAGAAATAAGTCCTTACCTTTTTCTGTTTCAATAATTTTCAATTCTGTTTTGTAGTCTTGAAATGGCACAAATTGATAACCTACATAATAACCGCTGTCTGTAACAGTAACTAAAAGTTCTTGAGGACTGTCATATGAGCCACTTAAATAATTGTAACCCTCAACTTCGAACTTCATTGCTTTTTTGTCAATTACAATCGTGTCTCCTAAATATTTGAAGTTTTTGAATTGTTTGTCTTGATATTCGGCAACATTGGTTGTGTCATCATACCATTTCCTGCGATAGAATAATTGGATTTCGTCACCTTTCTGAATGTCAAATCTTGTCGAGGCTGTATAATTGTTTTTAAGTCCGTTTGAAATGTCATTGTAATTGTCGCCCATTAACTGTTTGGTATAAAACTGTCCATTACTCGAAACAACAAGCGATTGCAGGTCTGGAATAATTACAAGGTAGATTTCTGAATTGTCTTTTTGATAATACTTTCTTGGCGTTTTTCTTGTCGCAACTAAACTGTCTTTTGGATAGCTGTTTCGTGTGTCAATAAATTCAAGCAAGATATTTGTCTGCTTGCCGAAGATTGTTGCTTTTTGTTCTTTGTCAATTTGGTAGTTGATTTTATGAACTACTTTTTCGCTGTTGTCAAGCAAAGAATAAACGTCATTCGCAAAAGTTTCATAGAATGTTTTTGTTTCTCGTTTGTTGGAATAGTCGGTAAAGTCCGATGTTTGAAACTTGCGATACTTTACGTTGTCAATAATTGTATCAGTTAAGTCAGTTCTTGTTTGCAGTCCGATATATTCGTTTTTTTTGTCAAAGTAGGTCGCTCTTATATAAATTTTAGAGTTTGCAAGTTCGCTTCGGCTATTTTGTCCAAAAGCAAAGTAGCTGAATAAAAGTGTCAATATTGTCAGTGTATGTTTCATCGTGTCTGTCGTCCTAATATGGCTAGTAACGTCAGTCTGTCTAAAAACCTAAAACAAGTCTCTGAGAATCCCATATTTGAGATTTTTCAAAGATAGGAGTCCGAGAACAAAAACTCAAAATGGAGGTTTTTAGACAGTTTGACGTTCCGCTACTACAGCGGGTTTGGGATTAAATCAGCGTTATCTTTCGGATTTACCAAATCTTCCAAATACAAAACCAATTTCAAATTAAGCCTAATATCCAAATTGCTTGTAGCGTGTGTTGGCGGTTCGGTTTTTTTTTATACATCTTTTTTCGGCTTATCAATAAATTTGGCTATTCTACTGCTATTTGTCATCAATAAATATCCAATAATAACTTTACAGAAGTCAAATATAATCCATCCTGTTTTTGGATAATCTTTGAATAAACTTTCTTGCTGAAAAAAAATAAAAATTTCTCTTAGTAATAGAGGAATATTTTCCACGAACATTAAACCACCAATTACAATTGTTGCAATTGAAATAATTGTAAAGCTTTTGGAATTTAACTCGATGTTTTGAGTTTCAAAATCTCTGTCAAGTTTTAGTTTTTCTATTATCCAAGATGTTTTAAAAACACAAAGTTTAAAGACAAAATAATAAACAATTAATATTGCTAAAAAAATTAAAGTTACAATAGTTAAGCTTTCAAAATCTCCAGTTTGATAAGCAGAATATATAGAAGTTAGCCATTGAGGTATTACAGTTAGTGCGCCTAAAATTAAAAGTAAACCTAAAATTTTTATTGAGATTATCCAGAAAGTTTTAATGGTCATTTTATTTATTTTTAATTTATATGAGGTTTTTTAGTTTTCATTCGGCTAAACTGACCGCCAACGTTCCCCGCGCTACACGAAGGCTGGGATTAAAAATGCGTATTCTTTCGGTTAGGCAGCATTTGTACTGATACAAAACCATATTTCACAAAGCCAAATGCCCAGCTTGCTTGTAGCGTGTGTTGGCAGATAGTGCTTTTATTGATATTGATATATTTCTGTATATAATTCCGATACTAATCTTTTTAAAAATGGGTTTTCAATTTTGGCCTTTTTGGTGTTATTTTGTTTTGCGATTTTATGAAAAGACAATTTGTTGGATATATAGTCTAAAATTCCATTTTTCACGTCTAAAATATTGTAAACATATCCATATAATTTAGCCCCATAAACAATATATTTATTTGAATCTTTGTCTAATCCTCCGTATAGACTTTTATAATACGTTTTTTTACCTTGAATTGGCAATTCTCCCTCATTTCCCGATCCTAAAATTTTATAAACTCCATTTTCAGCTGACAAAAAAAACATTATTTTTTGCCCTTTCTTGTAATTTGTCCAACGAGAAGCACAAGTCCAATTTTCAAATTGATTAATTTTTACAGTTCGGTTAGCTAGCTTTCCTTTAATTAGTTCTACAAAAAGTACCGAAATCTGTTTTCCTTCAACATTCTTTATTTCACCAATTCCAATTACTTTTGAATTATCGATTAGTTGACTAATAAGAAGTGGTGAATATTTAGCATTACAAAGTGATGTAAATATTAATAAAAGAAAGATTATAATTTTATTTTTCATTTTTCGTGTCTTCGTTTACTTAGCATTTCTGCCAACTTATATATACCCGCTACAAACCTTCGCATATACACCCAAAATTGGGTAGATTGGCGAAGGTTTGTTTCGCTTTACTTATTTTCAAATATACTAAAATTTTCTTACAAATCATCAAATGGACTTTTTATTTGTTGGATGCTTTTTGAATAGTAATGGGAAAATTTAGTTGCTGTTAAACCAAATCTCGCGTGAGGGATACTAGTGGAAATCCTTTTATGAAGCGCAGAGCAGTAAAAGATTATAACGGATAGCCCGACCTTTTTAGGGCACGCCCAAGTCCATGTGCTAAATGGTATGTGTGTTTTTGAATACTATTATTGTTTAATTATTTCTTAAAAAAAAAGGTTGTTTTGGTTGTCATCCCACAGCTTTCGATGCACTTTATAACTTTGCGGGATGGCAAACATTTTTTTGATGTAGGTTTCAAATTAACCTATCTTTGCCAGCCGAACAATCGGTTGAAATACGTTGCTATGTTCTGCGCTGCGGTAAATGTTTGGTAAAACAGCTTTATTGGCGAATAGCATGTGACCGAAAAAACAATAAAAATACTAGATGAAGTTTGATTTATTACAAAAAGATCCGCTGTCCAAAGCCAGAGCGGGAAGTATTACTACTGATCACGGGGTGATTGAAACCCCAATTTTTATGCCTGTGGGTACCGTAGCTTCGGTCAAAGGAGTGCATCAACGGGAATTGAAACAAGACATTAACCCGGATATTATTCTGGGAAATACCTACCACTTATACTTGCGACCTCAAACGGAAATCCTAGAGAAAGCCGGAGGTTTGCATAAATTCATGAACTGGGACCGTAATATTTTGACGGATTCTGGCGGCTACCAAGTGTATTCGCTTTCGGCCAATAGAAAAATCAAGGAGGAGGGCGTGAAGTTCAAATCGCACATTGATGGTTCCTATCACTTTTTTACGCCAGAGAATGTGATGGAAATTCAGCGTACCATTGGTGCTGATATTATCATGGCGTTTGATGAATGTACACCGTATCCTTGTGATTACAACTATGCAAAACGCTCGATGAAAATGACACACCGCTGGCTGGATCGTTGCATCAATCATTTAGACACGCAGCCTGTAAAATACGGTTACGATCAGGCTTTTTTCCCAATTGTTCAAGGAAGCTGTTATAAGGATTTGCGTCAGCAATCAGCGGAATATATTGCAAATTCTAATCAAGTAGGAAACGCCATTGGTGGACTCTCCGTAGGGGAACCTGCCGAGGAAATGTATGCCATGACCGAAATAGTTTGCGAAATTTTACCGGAAGACAAACCGCGTTACCTGATGGGCGTAGGAACTCCTATAAATATTCTGGAGAATATTGCCCTTGGAATTGACATGTTTGATTGCGTGATGCCTACGCGAAACGCCAGAAATGGAATGTTATTTACAGCGAATGGCACCATCAATATCAAAAACAAAAAGTGGGAAGCTGATTTTTCGCCCGTTGACGAAATGGGAATCACCTTTGTAGATACAGAATATACGAAAGCGTATTTGCGTCACCTTTTTGCTGCCAATGAATACTTGGGGAAACAAATTGCCACGATACACAATCTTGGTTTTTATATGTGGTTGGTTCGGGAGGCCAGAAAACATATCTTAGCGGGCGATTTTAGACCTTGGAAAGAAATGATGGTGAAAAACATGAACCAGAGATTGTAAATTAGGTTAGGGGTATTAGGTTTTAGTAACCAAAACCCAAAACCTAAAACCTAATACCCAAAACTATGCTTACTATAATAGACAAATACATCCTAAAAAGATATTTAACCACATTTGTGGTGATGTTGTTGTTGTTTATCCCCATAGGAATCGTTGTTGATGTATCTGAGAAGATCAACAAAATGCTGGAAAACAAGGTTCCGTTTTTAGAGATTGCACTTTATTACTACAACTTTACGGTTTATTTTGCGAATTCTCTGTTCCCGATATTTTTGTTTTTATCGGTGATTTGGTTTACCTCAAAACTGGCAAATGATACGGAGATTATTGCTATTTTGAGCTCCGGAATTTCATTTACGCGTTTCTTAAGACCGTATATTATTGGTGCTTCCATAGTTTCTGTTTTTGTTTTACTAATGGGGTTTTTTGTTGTTCCCGCTGCCAGCGAAGGCTTTAATAACTTTAGGTATACGTATTTAAAAGGAGGCGGAAAAGAGGCCATGCGCGGGGATAATACGGATGTGTATCGCCAAATTAGTAATGATGAATTTATCTATGTAAACAGTTTTAATACGGAGTCTAAAATAGCTTTTAATTTTTCACTGGAAAAATTTAAAAACGAAAAACTCGTTCATAAAATCACGGCCAGCAGGATCAAATGGAATCCAAAGGACAGTACCTACACCCTGTATGATTATACAAAAAGAACGGTGGGAGAACTGAATGATAAAATTGAAAAACTACCCCAGAAAGAGGCTATTTTCACATTCGATTTAGAGGATTTAACTCCAGTGGTGTATATTGCAGAAACCCTGAATTTAGGAAAATTGAATGCCTTTATTGCCAAAGAAAAAGAACGCGGTTCCTCTAATATCAACATCTATTTAGTGGTTTTGTACAAAAAATACAGTGTCCCGATATCCGCATTTATCCTGACCATCATTGCAGTTGCAGTCTCATCGATGAAACGAAGAGGCGGAATGGGAACGAATCTGGCCATAGGAATTGCGCTGGCTTTTGCCTTTGTATTCTTTGATAAAATCTTTGGTGTTCTTGCAGAAAAATCCAGTTTCCCTCCCCTATTAGCGGTTTGGTTGCCCAATATTGCTTTTGGAATTTTAGCCATCTACCTATTACGAAATGCAAAACGATAATTTAAAAAGTTACTTAAACCTCCATTTGATTGTTTTTATTTGGGGTTTTACCGCCATTTTAGGCGCTCTAATCACTATAACGGCAGATGCCTTGGTGTGGTACCGCATGTTTTTTGCCGGTATCTTTTTAGCTCTTTTTCTGGTGTATAAGAAAAAATCGTTTCGGATTCCGCTAAAATCATTTTTTAAATTGATTTTTGTCGGATTATTGATTGCTTTGCATTGGATTTTATTTTTCAAAGCGATCCATGTTTCTAATGTGTCTATTACATTATCCGTTTTTTCATTGGGTGCTTTTTTTGCATCGCTGCTGGAGCCACTTTTTTATGGTCGAAAAGTACTGTGGTACGAAGTCTTTTTTGGACTGATCATAATTGCAGGGCTGGGACTGATTATGAAGGTCGAAATCAATTACCTGGACGGAATGTTATACGCCTTAGCATCCATTATATTAGGTGTTTTATTTACGCTGATGAACGGAAAACTCATTGCGGATCACGATCCTTCGGTTATCTCGTTTTATGAATTCCTGGCGGGTGTTGGTTTCATATCGATTTACTTTGTGTTCGAACAAAAATTCACGGCCGATTTCTTTGTATTAACGGCTAATAATTGGATCCTGATATTGATTCTGGCATCCGTTTGTACCGCCTATGCCTTTACTGCTTCAGTAAAAATAATGCAAAAACTAACGCCATATACCGTAATGCTGACTACGAATTTAGAACCGGTTTACGGCATTGTTTTGGCCTATTTTATCCTTGGCGGAAAAGAGAAAATGAGTTTTGAATTTTACATTGGTGCACTAATAATTGTAATCACCGTAATCCTAAACGGGGTGATTAAACACTATCAAAAAAATAAAATTAAAAAAGAATCTCCCGCTTTAGAGAAGCAAACTTTTACACATAAATAGAATATTTACCTTTTCGAACGATTTAAAATTTTATATTTGCGGTTCGAAATAAAAACAAAAACGCAAAAATCCTATGGAATATTTAGATTTTGAGCTTCCAATAAAAGAACTAGAAGAACAGTTAGATAAATGTCTTATTATTGGTCAGGAATCAGATGTTGATGTAACGAATACTTGCAAACAAATCAACAAAAAACTAGAAGAGACCAAAAGAAAAATCTATAAAAATTTGACTGCCTGGCAACGTGTCCAATTATCCAGACATCCAAGCCGCCCGTATACAATGGACCACGTGCGTGCCTTGTGTGGCGATACGTTTCTGGAACTTTTTGGCGACAGAGGTTTTAAAGATGATAAAGCCATGATTGGTGGTTTAGGAAAAATTGACGGGCAATCCTTTATGATTGTGGGTCAGCAAAAAGGATTCAACACTAAGACACGACAGTTCCGTAATTTTGGAATGGCCAATCCGGAAGGATATAGAAAAGCGTTGCGATTGATGAAGATGGCAGAGAAATTTGGAATTCCTGTTTTGACGTTGATCGACACTCCAGGGGCTTACCCGGGATTAGAAGCCGAGGAACGCGGACAAGGAGAAGCCATTGCCAGAAACATATTTGAAATGATTGGTCTTAAAGTGCCAATTATTACTGTTATCGTAGGAGAAGGTGCCTCTGGTGGCGCATTAGGAATAGGAGTTGGTGACAAGGTATACATGATGGAAAATACCTGGTATTCCGTCATTTCTCCAGAATCATGTTCTTCTATTTTATGGAAAAGCTGGGAATATAAAGAACAAGCTGCCGAAGCACTGAAGCTGACTTCAGCTGACATGAAAAAACAAAAATTAGTAGATGATATTATTCCTGAACCACTAGGCGGTGCACATTATGACAGAGCAACTGCTTTCAAAACGGTAGAGCAATATATCATGAAAGGTTTCAACGAATTGAAAGACTTATCAACAGCAGAATTAGTGGCTCAAAGAATGGATAAATACTGCAAAATGGGAGAATATAAAGAGTAAAATCTTACGAATTACTATTTAATCCGAAGCCTTGCCGTTTCGGATTTTTTTTTGGTTATAAACAAAAAATAGTTAGTTATGAACAATTATTTGTAACAACTCAACGACTATGTTTTTTTAATTTTAGTTACTTTCGCTTCATGGAAAACTTCAGAAATATTAATCCTGTCAAGGTTGATAAAACGACTATTATAAGCCTTGAAAAAGGAAAATTACAACCACAGGTGCTCGATTTAGAAGAGGCTGTGCTTGGTGCCATGATGATTGACAAAAAAGGGGTTGATGATGTTATTGACATTTTACAACCTGATGCTTTTTATAAAGAAGCACACAAACATATTTTTGAGGCTATTGTTCAATTGTTTACAGAAACACAGCCTATTGATTTATTAACCGTTTCTGCCCAACTGAAGAAAAATGCAAAATTAGATTTAGCAGGCGGTGATTTTTACTTAATTCAGCTTACGCAAAAGATATCCTCTTCGGCACACATTGAATTTCACTCCAGAATCATTCTTCAAAAGTTTATTCAACGCAGTTTGATTCGGATTTCTACTGAAATCATTGAAGACTCTTACGATGAATCAGCGGATGTTTTTGATTTATTAGACAGAGCTGAATCTAAATTATATGAAATAACACAAGGAAACATCAAACGAAGTTCAGAGACAGCTCAAAGTTTAGTGCTACAGGCAAAAAAACGAATTGAAGAAATTGCCGGTCAAGAAGGATTGAGCGGTGTTGCCACTGGTTTTGATAAGTTAGATAAGATTACTTCCGGTTGGCAGCCCAGCGATTTAATTATTATTGCGGCACGACCTGCAATGGGAAAAACTGCATTTGTATTATCCATGGCCAGAAATATGGCTATTGATTACGGAATACCAGTGGCCTTATTTTCTCTGGAGATGGCATCAGTACAGTTAATTACCCGGCTAATTTCCTCTGAAACAGGTTTGTCATCAGAGAAATTGCGTACCGGAAAACTAGAAAAACACGAATGGGAACAGTTGAGTACCAAAGTTAAAAACTTAGAAAAAGCACCTCTCTTTATTGATGATACGCCTTCCTTATCGATTTTTGATTTACGGGCTAAAGCCAGGCGATTGGTTTCGCAACATGGGATCCGAATTATCATTGTGGATTACTTGCAATTGATGACGGCTGGCGGAAACGGAAAAGGAGGCGGAAACAGAGAGCAGGAAATTTCTAGCATTTCCCGAAACTTGAAAGCATTAGCCAAGGAATTGAACGTTCCTGTTATTGCACTTTCTCAATTATCTCGAGCGGTAGAAACCCGTGGATCCAGCAAGAGACCGTTATTGTCTGATTTACGGGAATCAGGAGCGATTGAGCAAGATGCGGATATTGTGTCTTTTTTATACCGTCCTGAATACTACAAAATAGACGAATGGGATGATGAAGAAGCCTCACCAACAGCCGGTCAGGCAGAAATAATGATTGCCAAACACCGTAATGGTAGTATAGAAAACGTTCGGTTGAAGTTTATTGGACATCTGGGAAAATTTGATAACCTGGAAGATTACAGTGGCGGATATGATGACTTACCATCCAGTATGAATCAGGATGACAACCCTTTCATTACTAAAAACCTGCCCTCTGCCAATGATGCTTTTGGAAGCAATTTGAATGATCCGGATGATGACAGCGATGTTCCTTTTTAGCAAACAAGCCTCATCAGCATGCGCACTACCCGTTTTTCTTTACAAAAAAAAGTAAGCATAATAAATACAGTTTATAAAAATAGAAAGCCCGCTATTGCGGGCTTTCTTGTGAATTATAATTGAACCTCAAAATAAAGACAATGGTATTTTGACACTATTCTTGTTTAATTTATTTATTTGCTTGTACGCAATCGTACCAAACAAAAAACCGACACAGATTCCACAGATTTTCAATAAAAAAATGTCTAATTTGTAAAAATATATGAAATGTGTGTCAAAAAATATTTCTTACGTAGAACTACAGACAAGCATACTTCTTTATTAAACCATGGCCGGGTAATCAGTATATCCTTTCACAGTATCCGTGTAAAACGTGCTTTGATCTGGTTTACTTAATGGAGCATCAGTCTCAAAACGAGCCACTAAATCCGGATTTGCAATAAAGGGAACTCCATAAGCAACAAGATCTGCATACCCATCTTCAAGCACTTTGATTCCCATTTCTTTTGTAAACCCTTTATTGATGATTAATGTTCCTTTGTAAAACGGTCTGAAATGCTTAGCTACTTCAGTAACAGCAAAAGGTACATCATCAACCGGCGTAAAAGGCTCCGTCAAATGCACATACGCTAAACCATAGTCATTCAAACGGTTTACAATATATTCATAAGTAGGAATTGTCTGTTCATCTAACATCATTCCCTGCGTATTATGCAGGGTAGGATTCAATCGAACACCCACTTTAGAATAATCAATAACACCGGCTAAAGCATCTAGAATTTCAAAAAGGATTCGGGTTTTATTTTCTATTGAACCACCATATTCATCGGTACGATTATTGGAATAACCATTAAAAAACTGTTGTAGTAAATAGCCGTTGGCAGCGTGCAATTCGACACCATCAAAACCCGCCTCAATAGCATTTTTAGCTCCATTTTTAAAATCTAAAACGGTTTGTTTTATGTCTTCAATAGTCATTTCTTTTGGAACAACAGTGTCTACAAAACCGTCTTTTGTGTAAGCTTTTGCATACGGATTCAAAGCGGATGGCGCATGTGGTAATTCGCCATTATGCAAATCCGGATGCGACAACCGTCCCGTGTGCCACAATTGTGCAAATATAGTTCCTCCTTTTTCGTGAACTGCTTTTGTAACCAGTTTCCAACCTTCGGTTTGTGCTGCACTGTAAATTCCGGGCACATTGATAAAACCCACTGCTTTTGTACTCACAAAAGTTCCCTCGGAAACAATTAAACCTGCTGTAGCTCTTTGTGTATAATATTCTGCCGTAAGTGCAGTAGGAACATTACCTTCATTATTAGAACGGCTTCTGGTCATTGGAGCCATCACCATTCGATTTTTTAAAGTACTGCTTCCTAATGTATAGGGTTGAAATAAAATTGATTTACTCATTTGATTTTTGTTAAAAATTAGTGTTTTATTAAATTAAATACTGGCTTTCAAACCAATACTTGTAAATAGAGTTAAAATAGTGTTTAAGGTTTCTTGCTCATTTCCTTTCAAAAGAAGGGAATCGTTAGAATCATACGCTGATTCGTTGCTCAGAATAACTTTAGAAAAAGGAAACAAATGCTGTAATTTATCCAGTGTACTTTCGGAATTAATCACCTCCATTTCGTTTCCCAAAATAAGTACGATTTTACCCGTTGCCACTTTTTTGATTTTTTCAATAAGAGTAACATTTGTTGCCACATCATTTGAAAGTATAATAATATCTGCCTCCCAACTTGCATTGGTTGGACAAATCATCATTTCTACATTTGCCTTCGGATTCTCTGAAATAATTTCGGTATACACCTCCAAAAGTGTAGCGGCTTTTTGATCAAACAGCAAAACGGGATTGGTTTTGGCAATTTGCTTTGCTAAAACAATACTATTGGTTACTGAAACTCCTAGGACTGCAAATGTGGTTCTATTTGACATCGACTTATATTTACAGGACAAATTTAAGGCTGTATTGCAAAAGTTTTCGTTGATGTAAAACAAGAAATTCTATTGATCTATGTCAATTAAAATGAACTTCGATTGTTAATTTGTTTGCGAACCCGACTCAATGTTTCCGGTTTCAGACCAAGGTAAGAGGCGATCATGTGTTGGGGTACACGTTGAACAATTCCGGGATAAGCAATTCCTAAATTGGTGTATTTTTCTTCGGCGGTTTCTGTTAAAGTCGAATTTATTCTGGCTTGATTGGCGATGTAGGCATTTTGCAAAAGCAAGCGTTGGTATCTTTCAAACATGGGGACTTTATCCATTAAAGCTTCTCTTGCCGATGTTGTCAGCAAAAGCAGTTCAGAATCCTCCAAGGCTTCAATCGTATAAATAGAGGAACTATTTGTTAGAAAACTGGACAAATCTGCGATCCACCAGCCTTCAATTGCAAATTGTACGATGTGTTCATTTCCTTTTTCATCGATGGAAAAAGAGCGCAGTATTCCTTTTTCAATAAAGGCATTGTAGACACAAATGTCTCCTTCTTGCAACAGGATTTGTTTTTTGCGTAATCTTTTAGGGATAAAAAAAGTTTTACACAACTCCATTTCTTCCTGAGTCAGTATCACTTTTTCCTGAATGCTTTTGAATAATTGTTGAAACATGGTTGCAAGATACTAAATAATCAAGAATTCTTAAAAATAGTATTGCTGCTAAAAAAACAATCCTTGATAACTATTGATAAATCTAAAAATGGAAGTCTGTATAAATCAAAATATCTGACTACCTTTGCCCAGTCTAATTTTAACACACAAATGAAACCGAACACACAACAATTAAACGATTTAACAATCCAAGTCAGAAGAGATATTCTTCGAATGGTACACGCTGTCAACTCAGGTCACCCAGGTGGTTCTCTAGGTTGTACTGAATTCCTTGTCACTTTATATCAAAATATAATGGAACGCAAAGAAGGTTTTGATATGGACGGTATTGGAGAAGATCTTTTCTTTCTTTCAAACGGGCATATTTCACCTGTATTTTACAGTGTTTTAGCTAGAAGCGGTTATTTTCCAGCAGCAGAACTAGCTACTTTCCGTTTGATCAATTCAAGACTACAAGGACACCCAACTACACATGACGGCTTACCAGGAATACGTATTGCATCTGGTTCTCTTGGACAGGGATTATCAGTAGGGATTGGTGCTGCTCAAGCAAAAAAATTGAATGGTGACAACCATATTATTTATACACTTCATGGTGATGGTGAATTACAGGAAGGTCAAAACTGGGAAGCAATCATGTATGCTGCTGCAAAAAAAGTGGACAACCTTATTGCTACAATCGATTTAAACGGAAAGCAAATTGATGGAACAACTGACGAGGTTTTAGCCATGGGAAGTATTCGTGCCAAGTTTGAAGCTTTTGATTGGGATGTTTTAGAAATTGAAAAAGGAAATGATATCGAAGCTATTATTGCCGGAATGAATGATGCCAAATCCAGAACTGGAAAAGGAAAACCAGTTTGTGTATTGTTGCACACTGAAATGGGTAATGGGGTAGATTTTATGATGTACAGTCACGCTTGGCACGGTAAAGCGCCTAATGATACGCAACTTGAAATTGCTTTAGGCCAAAACTACACAGCAGCAGAAAGCGACTACTAATCCCCACCTAGCCTCCCCGAAGGGGAGAAACAGCTACAGAATCATTAAATAAAAATTTAAAACCCTATTTACCCCAATAGGAGCTCCCCTCCTTTGGAGGGGTTGGGGGAGGAAAATGAAAAAATATACAAATACAGGAAGTAAAGATACACGTTCGGGTTTTGGAGCGGGAATGACTGAATTAGGTCAAAAAAACGAGAATGTTGTGGCACTTTGTGCAGATTTAATTGGTTCTCTTAAATTTGATGATTTCAAGAAAAATCACCCGGAACGTTTTTTCCAAATTGGAATTGCAGAAGCCAACATGATTGGAATTGCTGCCGGTTTAACTATTGGAGGAAAAATTCCTTTCACGGGAACTTTCGCTAACTTTTCTACGGGAAGAGTGTACGACCAAATTCGTCAGTCGGTTGCGTATTCAGAGAAAAATGTGAAAATTTGTGCTTCACACGCAGGATTAACTTTAGGAGAAGATGGTGCAACACACCAAATCCTGGAAGATATTGGTTTAATGAAAATGTTACCGGGAATGACGGTAATCAATACGTGTGATTACAACCAGACAAAAGCGGCTACATTGGCAATTGCGGATCACCACGGTCCTGTTTATTTGCGTTTTGGTCGTCCGGTTGTACCTAACTTTATGCCAGCAGACCAACCTTTCGAAATAGGAAAAGCGATTGTTTTAACGGAAGGGACTGATGTAACTATTGTTGCTACGGGACATTTAGTTTGGGAAGCTCTTATCGCAGCTGAAGCATTAGAAGCACAAGGTATTTCTGCTGAAGTAATCAATATTCACACGATCAAACCATTAGATGAAGAAGCAATTTTGAAATCATTGGAAAAAACAAAATGTATTGTTACCGCTGAAGAGCATAACATTCTTGGTGGTCTGGGCGAAAGCATTTCTAGAGTTTTAGCTTTGAACAGCCCATTACCACAAGAATTCGTGGCAGTGAATGACAGCTTTGGAGAGTCCGGAACACCAGAACAATTAATGGATAAATACAAATTGAACAATCAAGCGATTGTTGAAGCGGTTCAAAGAGTAATGAAAAGAAAATAATAGCTTCCTTTTACTTATACAAAAAAAAATCCAGTTCAAATTGAACTGGATTTTTTTTGATTTGTATGTTTTAATTGCATTTTACTAAATGTCTTTTGATTCTTGCCGGATCAGTAGTATTTCCGCTACAGCTTGGGATAGATTCAAATGGGATTAAAACGCCATTAGCATCCGTGATTTCCGTTCTGGTACTCACACTGTCTCCATCATCATCAGTATCTAAAAAGTTTGGAATTCCATCTCCATCCGTATCATCCGGATTTATAACTCCTGTCGCTAAAACGCGCATATAACCATCGCCGTCAAGATCTTCTTGAAAATTCATGATTCCATCACCATCTGAATCCAGTCTGTTAATTTCGTATAATTTAAAACTAAAAACTAGAGGTGCGTAAGAAGGAATCGATCCACTTCCTGAATTATAATATCCTAATCCAGAAGGCAAAAACATTACTCCTGCTCCAAAATCTCTGTAAGATACGGTCCCATCTGTATTAGAATCGTAAGTCCCAGTCTTAAATTGCGGAAAAGTTTCGCCCCATCCTACTACTGTAGTAAGCAAACTAAAGAATTGTTGTGGGTTTTTCACCACCTCAAACTGAGTAGCAGAAAGTGTCGTAACTTCCGAAACCGTGGTTCGGGATAAATAATCTCCTTTGTAAGAAGCCAATACCGCATCAGCATTAGTAGGAGATTTGCCCGCTCCCTCTCTAAGCACTAAATAATACAAGGTATACGTTATATCATGAAGTTTGACATCTCTACTCAAAAGTTTAGGAAAGGTTGTTTTATCTTTATAAGACCAGATAGAGGGCTGGCTACCTCCTGCAGGAATTTTTGTATAGCTAACGTCCTGGTCGTCCGGGAAACCGGCGTGATTTACAACTGTGATATAATAGTTTTTTAAATATTCTTCGATATCCGTTAAATCAGTCGCATATTGCACTGCGAAATCTCTAGGCGGTTGAATTTCAGCAGCCTCATCCTTTGAGCATGAAAATAAAGAGATAGTTGTAATTAATAGAATAAAATAATACTTAAATTTGTTCATTATAGCTAATTTTTTTAAGTGCGCAAGATACAATATTGATTGATTTTTGTAAACAATTTAACTCCTATTTTAGAAAATTTATGAGAATAGATAAATATTTATGGTGCGTGCGGTATTATAAAACCCGAAATATGGTTACTGAAGCCTGCAAAAAGAATCACGTAACCGTTAACGGTCTTGTTGCCAAGCCTTCTAAAGAAGTTTTCGCTACTGACAAAATCACGTTTCGGAAAGACCAAATTACCCAAATAATCACCGTGTTGGATATCCCGGAAAATCGTGTCGGAGCAAAACTGGTTGATATTTACAGACGAAACGATACTCCGGCAGAAGCGTATCAACATTTAGAATTACTAAAACTATCAAAAGAACATTATCGAAAGAATGGCACGGGAAGACCTACCAAAAAAGATCGAAGAGATATTGATGAATTTCTCCCCTCCCCGACCCTCCCCGAAGGTGAGGGAGACTAGCCTTAGTAAATTAAGTACAATCCCGAATGAACTTTATCAAACGCAATTCTCACCCCAGAGTTTTGAATGTAAGATAAGCAACAAATAAAAATTAAGTAAAACATCGAATAACCTTTGCCAGTCCTAGCTCCCTTCGGGGAGAGTTGGGGAGGGGAATATAAAAATTTTAAATAATGAGCAAAAATATCATCTTAACAAATCAGGAAATTGATCACAAAATAAAAAGAATTGCCTACCAAATATATGAAACTTTCGTAGATGAAGAGGAAATAGTCATTGCAGGAATCGCAAGTAATGGTTTCATTTTCGCAAAAAAAATAGCCGCCGTCCTGGAAACTATTTCCCCTCTTAAAGTTGCACTATGCGAAGTGCAGATCAACAAACAAAACCCTCAATTACTCATTCATACTTCGTTATCAAAAGAACAGTATACCAATAAAGGTTTAGTTCTGGTAGATGATGTATTAAACTCCGGAACGACACTTATCTATGCCGTACGACACTTTATAGATGTTCCTTTGAAAAAATTCAAAACCGCAGTGCTTGTGGATAGAAATCACAAAAAGTATCCTGTAAAAGCAGATTTTAAAGGAATCTCGCTTTCTACTTCGTTATTAGAGCACGTACAAGTTGTTTTTGATGAAAACGATACTAATTATGCGTATTTAAGCTAAAAGAGCCACAATATCCTGCGCAGTCTGATCGATTGTTTTACCATCAACCACAACTTTATATTGCGCTTGGTTGTAATAAAAGCTCCTGTCAAAAAGGTGTTTTGCTATGAACTCTTTCATATCTTCAGGACTTTTATCCGCAATCAGTGGACGCTTACTTACATTAAAAGCCAATCTGTTCAATAACGTTTCAATAGAAGCCTTTAGATAAATAGAAACAACATTATCTCCTTTTAGCAACTCATGATTATTGGCATAACAAGGAGTTCCTCCACCTAAACCTATAATACATGATTCGGGAGCGTTTAATAATTCGATAAAAACTTCGTGTTCTACCTTTCTAAAATAAATTTCTCCATGCTTTTCAAAAATGGCATTTATGGACAAATTCATCTTCTCTACTATCTTTTCATCCAAATCTACAAAAGGAAATTGGATAATTTTGGACAACTTATTTGCAATTGTAGACTTACCACACCCCATATAACCTAATAAAATTATTTTTTTCATCTGAATAAAACCTTACAAATTAAGGTGTTGAGTAATTTTGTTTAAAAAAGACAAATTTATAATAAAATTGCTTGGAAAACTCCAAAATAAGTCCTTATATTTGCACCCGCATTCAAGGAAAGAAAATGACTCGATAGCTCAGTTGGTAGAGCACATCACTTTTAATGATGGGGTCCTGGGTTCGAGCCCCAGTCGGGTCACAATTTTAGTGATCAACACATACTTTCCTTGAAGCATTGACTCGATAGCTCAGTTGGTAGAGCACATCACTTTTAATGATGGGGTCCTGGGTTCGAGCCCCAGTCGGGTCACAAAAGGTCGAGTAATTTATTACTGGACCTTTTTTTTTATAAGGCCACGTGGAGAAACGGTAGACTTGCCAGCTTGAGGGGCTGGTGCTCGCAAGGGCGTGTGGGTTCAAATCCCACCGTGGTCACTTTAAAAGCCTATTTACAGGGCTTAACAAACATTTTAGTTAACATTTACTTAACCATTTTCAAAACACTCATTTTTTGGGTGTTTTTTTAGTTTGATTACTCACGTCTTTTACCCTTGAAAAAACCGTTTTCAACAAAAAATAAATGTTTTGTTTTGAGTGCATATTTTACACATTTTACATTTCATCTATTCAATTTTAATTTTATTGAAAATATCTCGAATATCAAAATCCAAACTACATTGGTTTAAAAATATCGGACGTTCTCCAGTATTATTTTTGCAAAAAGTTTTAATGTAATATTCGGTAGCTATTATAACCTCATCTTTTGTCATCTCAAATAATGAAACTACATTTAATGCTTTGCATACTATCTGGGTGGCTTGTTCAGAATTTATATCTTTTAGCTTTATAAACTCCAGCAATTCAGCATAATTAGTGATGTGAATTTCCATTAATACTTTGCTTCAAGTTCAGGATTAATACCAGTGCCCAGATTTATTATTACTGGATTAAATTTGTTTTCGTTTCCGATGGTTAATTCTGTCGCCTTCAAAGTAGGAACTACAAATTTTGCTAATTCTAAAAGTATCCTTATCCTGTCTTTAGGTTCTAATAAATCAATATCACTTTGGATTTTATCGAAATTATTTTCAATCAATAAAGTAAATTTTTCTCTTAACTCTAAGGTAGTTTTATTTAATGTTCCCGAGGTACGCCCGCCTGTTTTTATGCCTGTTGCCATTTGTCTAAATTTATCTATTATAGATAAAACAAATGTAATAAATTATTTTAATAGTTATTAATTATAGTTTATATTTGTTGAGGTTTACCACTTGCCTGTGGTTGGCTATTTGAACAAAAAAAAAGAGCAACTGTTTGGTTGCTCTTTAATATTTAAAAGATTTTTCTGTTTACCAACCATCTTTTGTTTGCGAATTAACCGCTGATTGAATCGATAACATAGTTGCTTTCATATCAGCAACAATTGTAGAATTTATTCCATCATACATTGGTTTAGTATTTGCTTTATACGTTTCTCTTTTCTCTTTACCAATGAATCCCATTTTTAAAGTTGTTTCTAAAGAATCATTTATACTTGTTATTACTGCAACTGGTGTACCATTAAGATTTATACAATCAAAACCATTCTTTGTTAATGATGGTGTCATATAAACTGCAACTGCTTGGTCATATTCTATTTCAAGAATTCTATAATTAACTCTATACTTGTTTTCCTTAACATTAATTTCAATTAGATGATTGAATTTCATTACGTTAATTTCTGGTATTGATTTCATATTAGGGTATAATATTTTTGCACCATTATTATAATTAATTTGATTGATACCTTTTACAACTATATTACCCGCTTCAGCATCTAATAATTGTGTTACTGATTTACCACTATTATAATTGATACTAATCCATTTATTTATAGCCGAAAAGATTTCAGCTTTGGTTTTACTTGGTACTTCAAATACACCTGTTAAACTTTTTGGATATGCAAATAAATCCTGCAGTATTAGTTAAGCAACATTTTTAAAATTTTTCGATTCTTTTTTATAATTTAAAATTAAGGTTTTTATTCTTAACTTTTTATGCGGGTAAAGTTAGCAAGTCCATTGGTGATTTTTTATTGGTTTCATTTTGTAAAATAAATTACATTTAAATGCGTTAATTTAATATCTAACTAAAAAATAGTACCTTTATAGTGCAATTTTATTCTTTACCCGAGTTCTTAACAAGCCCAATACCCTGCAATCTATTTTTATGAAAAAATTAATTTTTCTTGCATTATTATTAAGTTCCTTAACTGGCTGGAGTCAGAGTCCAATTGCCTACGATTTTTTTGACCAAGCTTTAAAAAAAGCAGAAACAGGCAATCTAAAAGGCGCTATTGCTGATTATACTAAAGCCATACGAGCTGATCCATTGTTTGCTGAAGCCTACTTAAACAGAGCCCTTTTGAAACAAAAATCAGGCGATATAAAAGGGGCGTTAGATGATGTCAATAAAACCATCATCATTGAACCTAAAAAAGGAGATGCTTATACCACCAGGGCTGACATCAATTACAAGGCTAAAAATTATACGGGAGCCATTGAAGATTGTACGATATCTATCACGTTAAATCCTAAAGACTACATTGCCTATAATCTTAGAGGGTTATCTAATATTCACATTCAAAATAAAAAAAATGCGTGCGCTGATTTCACCAAAGCCATTAAATTAGGAAGCCAAAGTGCCGTTAAAAATAAAAAAATGTTTTGCAAATAATATTCTTGAAATAGGCATAAAAAAAGCGTCTCGATTACAACATCAAGACGCTTTTTTTTATAGATATAACTCTGTTTATTTCATGAACTGCTATAGCGGCTTCAATTGTTCTAAATCAATGTTCGATTGTTGCAATACGCTCATCATAATCATTACGCTGGTTGGGTTCCTCTTATTTTCTGCCTTTAGTTGCTTTTTTTAAGTCATCACCTCCTGGAATTCGCATCTTATCGGTAAGAACTGAAATTTCATTCAAATCAAAATTTCCTGTCAATGACATCAGCACTGTATCCTCATTTTTAGCTCCTTCAATAAACATCAGCAATTCTCTAATTTGAGAATCTGAAGTTCCTGATTTTACCAGAATTTTTATATTCCTTCCGTTTTCATTCACGCGCATCAACTCTTCTAATCCCGCTGTTTTGATGTACTTCTCTGCAGCAGCTTTCATTTCTCCCTCTGCTCTGGTACTTTTTGTAGTAAAAACTTTTAGGTTGTCCAATTTTTTTATCAAACTCAGGTACTGTTGCGTTTCTTTATCAGAAGCATCTACTTTGACCTTACTCATCAAGTCGAACATTTTTTTATTGACTATAATGGACGTAACATCATCTTGTCCGTCAAATTTGTCAAAGACTGCTTGCGCAAAAAATGGACTCGAAATAACTAGAAATACTAAAGTGATCAGACACTTTTTGCTAAAACTCCTATTGATACTTTTTTGAATGGTTGCTTTCATTTTATTTAATTATTTTATTGTTAGTATTCTTAGTTTGATTTTTAGGATCTTTTCCACTCTTTTTTAGCGCTTACAAAAACCCTGTTTTTAACGGTTTGATATTCTTCAATGTATTGTACACTTTTTATGCCAATATTCACATTCTTGGATAATAATGACAATGCTTTTTGAGTGGCCCTAAAAGCGGCTTCAGGATCTTCATAGGTTCCTAAATTTGTATTTTCTTTTGTAGCATCCAAATCAAAAAGGACATACGTTGCTATTCCCATCAAAACAACAACTGAAGCTGCAATAGAAACCCAGCCTAAATTCCCTTTTTTATTCTTGTTTTTAGCCATAACAACTTCAAATACTGGAGTTTTATTCATATTCTGCTGCTCTTTTGCAACAGCAAAACAGTCAAATAATGAAGCATACTGTTGTAAATGCGAAGCAACATCCTGAGACGAAAAATAATCCCGTAACTCTTTTTCTTGGGCTAAAGTGGCCGCTCCCTGAAAGTATTTTTCTAATAAACCCTCGACTTTATTTGATTCCATAATTGTGTATTTGTATCATAAATTCTTTAATCGTTTTTCGTGCCCGGGAAAGTGACACCCGGATTGCGTACTCTTTCATATCCATTAAAAATCAAACGAGTTATACTATTAAGATGAATCCTATTTATTTTTGCAACAAAAAAACATAAAATAAAACTAAAGTTAGTATTTTTACGTTAATAAAGTATTAAAATACAATTATGAGAACAGTTTTCAAATTTACACTTTTATTTTTCATAGCTACTTTCACTTTACAAAGCTGTCAGGACAATGATGACGTGACACCACCTGCAAGTCTGGAGATTCAGGATTTTATTTGGAAAGGAATGAATCTGTACTATTTGTGGCAAGCTGATGTTCCAAATTTAGCCGATAACCGATTCGCGGATCAAACTGCACTAAACTCTTTTTTAAGAGAATATCCGGTGCCTGAGGATTTATTTGATGCGTTGCGGGTTACTCCTTCTACGGATCGATTTAGTTGGATAGTAAGCGATTATTTAGAACTTGAAGGAACGCTTCAGGGCACTACTAAAAACAATGGTGTCGATTTTGGTTTAAGTTATAAACCGGGTAGTACAACTGAAATATTTGGTAACGTTCGCTATATTATTGCAAACTCAGACGCCTCCAGTAAAGCTATAAAACGTGGTGATTTTTTTACTGCCGTAAATGGTACACAGCTGACTTTAAGCAATTATGAATCGTTACTTTTTGGTTCAAACGAAAATTACACACTAAATCTTGCTGATTATAACGGAACTACAATTGTCAGCAACGGTAAATCAGTGGCATTGACAAAAACAGTCCTATCCGAAAATCCAATTTTAATCAATAAAGTAATCACCTCCGGCTCTCACAAAATAGGCTATTTGATGTACAATGGCTTTTATGCTAATTTTGACACTCAATTAAACGATGCTTTTGCATCTCTAAAATCACAAGTAGTTACGGACTTGGTTTTAGATTTACGTTACAATGGCGGTGGTTCTGTACAAACGGCTACACGATTGGCAAGTATGATAACAGGACAATTTAAAGGAAAAGTCTTTGCTAAACAACAATGGAATGCAAAAATTAATGCTTATTTCGAGGCTGAAAATCCCGAAGCATTATTCAATTATTTTACCGATAAAATAGGAAGCACAGCCATCAATAGTTTAGGATTGACTAAAATTTATATTTTAACTACGAAAAGCTCTGCATCAGCAAGCGAGTTAGTAATCAACGGGCTAGAACCTCACATTCAAGTTATACAAATTGGGGATGTTACAGTAGGAAAAAACGTAGGATCCGTAACGCTTTATGACTCCCCGACTTTTGGAGCTCAAAGCAGGAATCCCAATCACAGATATGCCATGCAGCCAATCGTGTTAAAAATTGTCAATTCAGTGGGTTTTGGGGATTACTTCAGTGGGTTACAACCTGATTTTCTACAAAAAGAAACATTGATCACTCTGGGAATCCTTGGCGATTCTGCAGAACCGTTATTAAGTACAGCCATTCGCAAAATTACTGGAACTGGTCGCGTATTGCGACAAAGTCCCGGACAAGATTTTGAGTTTTTCACGGATGCCAAATCAATAAAAGGAATCCAAAACCAAATGTACATTGAGAAAGCACCAGAAGGTCTTTTGAGAGCTTTGGAATAGAATAAAGTTACACAATAATTCTTATTTTTATAAGTTACAATTGAATAACAAATTAAACAAAACCACATGAAAAAAGCAATTCCGTTATTTCTAACTCTTGCCACCGTCGTCTCTTTTGCATTTGTAATTCCGAATACTGTCCCATCTAAACAAATAAATGTTGTTATTGATGCCGGACATGGTGGATCTGATTTTGGAGCAACTTCCAGTAGTGCTACTGAAAAACAAATTGTAGCGCAAATCACAGACAAAATCAAATTTTTGAACAAAAATGAGAAAGTGACCATACACCTTACAAGAATTGGAGACCAATTTATTTCTTTGAGTGACCGTTCTGCGTTGATCAACAAGATCAAACCTGATTTAGTTTTGTCACTTCATGTCAATCAAAATTTAAATCTATCAAAATCAGGAATGGAATTTTATATTGCCACAGAATCAATTGCGAATGAAAGGTCAAATGAGATTGCGGTGAAACTTCGCAACAAATTTATCCGCAATACTACTATAAAATCATCAGAAATAAAGAAAGCTCCCTTCTACATTTTAAAAAAATCAGAAGTCCCGGCTGTACTTGTTGAATTGGGTTATATGTCTAACCTTGGTGACCGAGACTATTTAACCAATGATGTGGAACAAAATAAAATTGCAGCAACTATCGTAGCATTCATTTCAGAATTGAAGTAACAATACCTTATAACCTAAAAAGAGGCTTTCATCACTGAAAGCCTCTTTTTTTTATGGAATAATGCAATGGTATTACATTTTGATATTCAAACCTACTTTGAAATTTCGTCCTCTGGTACTAAACCCTCTTGTTTCAACAAAATCCTTATCTAAAATATTATCTGCTGCTGCAAAAATATTCATTCGATTTTTGATCAACTCATACCGTACATTCATGTTGATCAGCTGGTAATCTTTCAGTATTTCAGAATTCAATACTGGATCAAAAGTGGGTGCCGGATATGTTGTATACTCAAAATAACGATCCGAAACAAATTGATATGTTGCATTAAAAGCCAAACGAGGCGTTGCTTGCAGATCAACTGCGGCGTTCGCTTTGTGTTTTGGATTCAGCACTCGTGATTGTTTTTCTAATTCTGTAAACGCATAATTGGCATTCAAATTTATTTTAGCCGTCAAAGCATACGAAATCATGGTCTCAAAACCTTTGGCTTTATTTAGACCCGCAACATTAAAATACTTGTAAGACACTAAATCAAACCCAATCGCATTTTCTTCCTCTCTTTGAAAAACCAAAGCATTCAGAACCAATTTTTTATCAATCATCGTTGTTTCAAAACCCAATTCAAATGTTTTATCTTTCTCTGAGGATAAATTCAAATCACCATAAGGAGAATACAATTGATACAAGCTAGGGGCTACAAAAGCCGTACTGTAAGAAGCTAGTAGTTTCAAGGGTAAATTAGGAAATGAAAAAGAAGGATTTACATTGTAAACTAAATTATTTCCGTATTTACTGTGCATGTTATAACGAGCTCCCAAATTCAGGTTTAACCCAAATTCAGAGCTGTAAACCGCCGTCACATAGGGATCAATCATATTAAATTTGGCCAATTCATTTGCAATGGCCTCATACGGACTTTCATTAGACATTTCATGAAATTGAAATTGAGCACCTGTTACCAGGAACAATTCAGGTGAAATTTCATATTTATTAAACGCATCTGCATTGACGCTTCTGGATTTATAATCCAACATTGTTCCATAATTAAAAATGGATCTTGTAATTAAATTAGCACTTGAATTGATTACAAATTCTCCTTTTTTATATTTGTATTTTGGTGAAAACCCAACTCTAAATTGTTCAGAGGCACTGCCGTTTTCATCGTTATCCGCAAAAGATCCTGCATCAAAATCGCTTTTTATTTTATCGTAGTTTGCAAAGAAATCCAAATCTAATTTAGCTGTTGGCTTGAAACCAATTTTCACCACTGAGTTCACTCTGGAAAAACGATCAGCTTCAAATAAAACAGCGTCATTAGGTGATTTTGCCTCAGAAATTCCCGTGGTTTCGGTACTGTTTAAGGAAGCATAATAATTAATTTTTTCAGCACTTCCGTTCAAAGCAATCCCTTGGCTGTAGTCATTTATGCTATAATTTTCCTGATTGGCAATCGTTTGGGTGCCCACATTAAGGTATGCATTTGCTGCAATCGCTTTTTTAGAGGCTTTTTTCAACGTAATATTAATAACTCCGGCAGCGGCACCTGATCCGTATAAAGTACTTGAAGCGCCTTTCATCACCTCAATACTTTCTATTTGTTCAACGGGCAGCAAGCGCAAATCATACGATAAGCTAATTCCAGAAGCATCGGTAACCGGAACGCCATCAATAAGAATTAGCACTTGATGATTTCGTCCCCCACGAATGTAAACCCCTAAATCCTTTCCATTCCGGCTTTGGTTTCCGTTGATTTCAATTCCGGCTACTGAACTCAAAATGGTAGCTACAGTTTGCCCTTGTCTTCTCTTTAAATCTTCGGCTGTAATTTTTACGATTACTTTTCCGGACTTTTCTTTTGGCAAAGCAAATTTAGAATCGGAAATTACGACCTCATCCAATTGATTTGTGGATGCAATGGTGTCTTTTTGTTGTGCGAAAGCACACGAAGTCATCAGCACGCAGAGCGCACTAATACGAACGATTTTCTTGTTCATTTTGAAACATTTAATAGCAGTTTTATGGTACTGCCACATGACTATAAATGGGAGAAAAGCATAGAATTACCCATACCCAAACCTTTTTTCCCGAAAGTTTGATACTCGATGTAACAGGCAGGTCTCCTGGCTCGCGTCTTGTTGTTTACCTTCCCATTCGCAAAGACGAACAGTGGTTTTGTAGATAACAACAAGCTTTATAGCTTACAGTTGCGGGTACAGCCCAGGATTTTTGATTCTTGATTTAGGATTCTTGATTTAGGATGTAAACTCTCTAATCTGAATACTGAAATCTGTAATCGCTTACCTGATTCCCTTTTAATGCTGGTATGAAAAACAAAACAGCAACCTCATTACGGTGGCAAAGATAAAATTATATTACGTTATTATCCTACACTATTCTCAATTTTATACTTCAATTTTAATCACCGCTCCAAAGTTCACTTTATTTTGAAACGCATCTCGTAGTGGCAACTTTGTAATTTTACACAAAATACTTCGAATCACTCCGGCATGGGTCACGATCACAATAGGTTTAATGGTCTTTTTAGGAAGTCCATTATCTAAAAAATCGCTAACTCTATCATGGAGGTCTGTAAAAGACTCCCCGTTTGGCACACGAACATGAACAAAATCATTCATCCAAGGAGTAAAATCGATAACCGGAACGCTATCCCAATTTTTTAATTCCCAATCACCAAAATTCATTTCCATTAACCGGGAGTCCATTTGTATTTTTGTTGATGATAGGAAGTTTGCCAACTCCACGCACCGATTCAACGGACTAGAGTACACGATACTTTCAGCAGGAATTTGTGCTTTTATGGCTTCAAATTGTTGTTCATAAGGTTCCAACAATGCCACATCAGCTTGTCCGTAGCAAATTCCTTTTTCACAAACGGTTTCGGTATGGCGTACTAAATAAACTTCCATAAAGCAATACAAGATAAGTAGAATATAATTTCACAAACTTGCTGTGTTGCACCAAGACAGTCCCCCGTATAGCCATCTAACCATTTTTGAAAATAACGAGCCAGAAAAAAGCGGGTGATAAAAACCGGCACTAACACCAACAGCATTTGCCAATGAAAAAAAGACAAAACAATAAGCGGTAACAACCCAAAAAAGAACGCCCCAATCACCTCACGCCAGGAATAACTTTGTGCAATGGGCTTGCTTTTACTCGAGGCATCTTCACGGGAATACTGATGCGTAAAAACAATAGAAATGGCTGCCAGACGACTCACGGAATGTGCTGCAACAAAAAGCAATAAATTCTGTAATGAAGAAGTAGTAAGTACCTCCGAAACAGCCTGAAACTTCAATAAAAACAGCAGTACCAAACCTATGGCACCATAAGCTCCAATGGCACTGTCTTTCATTATCACCAAGATTTTTTCTTTGGTCCAACCCCCACCAAAACCATCACAAACATCAGCAAAACCATCTTCATGAAAAGCACCGGTAGTAAGGATTCCAGCAATCATCGAGAGAACAATCGCTATTTCAGGGGTAAAAACACCAACCGATACATCATAGACTAAAAAACTAATAGTACCTACAATCCAACCAATTAAAGGAAAATAACGAGATGCCTTGTTTAAATAATCCGGGTTATGATCGATGTTTTTAGGACAGGGAATTCGGGTGTAAAACATCAATGCGGTAAAAAATATGTGTAGTTCTTTTTTCATGTGAATGCAATCTGGATTTTATGTCGTTTTTAGTGCTCTATTTATGAATTTGGACTGAAAAAATTATTATTTTGTACTCACACCGGCACTGTCAAAACTGGCCATTTCATTCAAAAAAGCAACTGCCGATTGAATAATTGGAAAAGCCACCGCACAACCCGTTCCTTCGCCCAAGCGCAAGTCAAGTTGGAGCAGGGCTTTTACACCTAAATAATCCAATAATTTAGCATGCGCCTGTTCTGCAGAACAATGACAGAAAACAGCATTTTTTAGAATCAGTGGATTTTTTTTATAGGCAATCAAAAAAGCCACACTGCAAATAAATCCATCTACGAGAAGCAGCATTTTATTTTGATACGCTGTGAGCATTCCAGAAGCCATTTGCATAATTTCAAAGCCACCAAAATGAGCTAACTGAGCCTCTAATGCTGAGGAGCCTTGATAATCATCTATAGCTTTTTTGAGTAAGCGGTGTTTTTGAAGTAGTCTTTCATCGCTAACTCCCGTTCCTTTTCCGATACAGTCTTCAATTGCAATTCCAGTAATTACACTCATCAAAACTGAAGCAGTTGATGTATTCCCAATACCCATTTCTCCAAAACCAATACAATTACTTCCCGTTTTGGCAATAGCAGTAACAATTTCATTCCCCTTGGTATAACAGTGCTGCAATTCGGTAAGACTCATTGCAGGACCCTGCAGAAACGACTGGGTTCCTTTGGCAATTTTGGCCGAAATCAAAGTACTCGTCATCGAAAAATCATAATTTACTCCTGCATCAACTATGGCTAATTTGATGGAATTTTGTTTACAAAACACATTTATTGCAGCTCCACCGTCCAGAAAATTAGCCACCATCTGTCTGGTAACATCTTGTGGATAAGCGCTAACACCGTGGGCAGCAATTCCGTGATCTGCAGCAAAAACAACAAGTGTAGGTTCTAAAATTTTTGGTTCCAATGTTTGAAAAACTTCGCCAATTTGTTTGGCTAAAACTTCCAAAACACCCAATGAACCTGTTGGCTTGGTCTTCTGATCGATTTTATACTGCAGTGCTTCAGATAAATGGATTGTATCTAGAATGGCAGTCTTAAATTCCGGCACCGAAATTTTATCTTTTTGATGCACTTTCGTAATTTCTTCGACAGATGGACTTTCTGATTTTTGTTTCCAATTCAATTGCTGTAACATGGGTTGGTTGTCGTAATCAGTAGCTGGTTTTCCCACACAGAAATACCCTAAAGGCTCCATGTTTTCCCCCAAACCCAATAATTCCTTGAACTGACTATAATTCAAAATAGAAACCCAGCCCATGGAATACCCTTGTTCGGTTAGGGAAAGCCAAATATTTTGCGCAGCACAAACCGCACTAAATTTGATGGCTTCATTACTTCCCACGGTGCCGATGGTAAAATTATTCAAAACCGAACAATCATAACAAATCACCAATCCAAGCGGTGCTTCCTCTATTGCCTCTAATTTTAAAGCTTGATACTGCGTTTTTTGTGCTGCCGTGTCAGTTTGATTCGCTGCTTTTTTATCAAAATCCAAAAATAAATTTTTTATGGCTTTTTTTATGACATCTGATTTAATGAGGTAATATTTTGTAGCATCCGTCAATCCAACAGAAGGAGCATAATGACCGGCCTGCAATGCTTTTTCAATAACAGATTCAGGGACTGGTTCCGAGGTAAAATGACGGGTATCTCGGCGCGATTTTATAATTTCATCTAAGTTTTTCATCTTGAAATACGATGTTTTTGAGTACTTTTAAAGTTTGGACAAACAGTGATTCAATAGCCACCTGCATTTTTTAGGCTTGCTGCTTCAAAACAGACAACGGCAATCCGTGTGAGCGGGAAACTTTCCCGTTTTCATTCATCATATTGAGTAATCCCTTTGGAATAAAACCGTTTTGACTAGCTTTCATCACAGCATAACAGCTGTCTTTTCCTCCGCTCCAAGAACTTACAAAATTCATCTTTTATTGTTTTATGGTAACCGGAATTCCAGAAATCATCAAAATCACCTTATCCGCATTTTTAGCTAAATATTGATTCATCCAACCTTGTAATTCGGTAAATTTTCTGCCAATTTGAGTTTCAGCATGTACGCCCATGCCTATCTCATTAGTGATAATAATAACGGTTGTATTTTCCTGATTGGCCACTTGTTCAAATTCGGCTTTGGCTTGTTCCAAACATAAAGCGACATCATTTTTAGTGTCTACAAAAAAATTAGTCAACCAAAGGGTCACACAATCAATCACGGCTACTTTACCGGAAAAATCGATCTCGCTCCACTGTTTTTCTTTTTCGATATTTATCCAGCGCTCGTCACGTTCTTGTTGGTGACGATCAATTCGCTTTTGAAAATCACCATCCCATTTTCTGGCGGTTGCCACATACATGGGTCTGGCCGAAAGTTCCATTGCCAGATCCTGTGCATACCTGCTTTTTCCCGAGCGTTCTCCACCTGTTATCAAATATATCATGCTACTTTTTTTTAAATCCATAGGGACAATGGCGGCAACCATTAGTACAACAATGTCCTCTTTTTAAATGAAACCAAGCCTTAAAAACGTAATTGCCTTGTGCAATATAATAATCGATTCCTTCGATTAGCTGATCCGTTTTAGGCAAAGTTGCTGCTTTATTTCCTTTAGCCGTTTCCGGGGTTATTGTGCCCACATACTCCTCAATTTTAATCGAACAAGCCGTAGCAAAACAGCTGGGACAAAGGCAATCCACACCATCTAAAGGAGAAAAAACAGGAGGAAAATCAGCACACCAACAGCTATTACCTTGAAAATCGCCCCCGCAGTTAAAAGGTTTTGTACAACTGGAGCAGTTTTTAATCTTTAGGCTATCCATTTGTCAAAGATAGTATTTGTTGAAATTTTTACTATAAAAATTAAACAATAAATTTTATAAATGGCCTACCTTTGCCAGTATTGAAAATGGAATCATGAAAATTTATCTTTATAAAATCCTTTTTGCGGTGGCACTTTTATCATTCGTCAGTTGCAAAAAAAACGAAAACCCTGCAACACTAAAAATAAGTAACGCTAACAACGAAATTGAATATGCAAGTGGTCTGGCTATTTACAAATATCAAGGGTACTCGCTGGTAAAAGTGAGTAACCCATGGCCAAATGCTGCTACAGACTTCACTTACATCTTAAAAGAAAAAGGAGCTGTTATTCCCGATACTTTACAAAAAAACCTCATAATTCAAGTGCCGTTAGAAACGATTGTGGTTACCTCAACAACCAATATTCCTTTCCTGGAAATGATTGGTGCCGAAAACAAATTAGTTGGTTTTCCGCATACTGATTACGTATCTTCTGAAAAAACCCGTCGTTTAATTGACAAGGGTTCCGTCAAAAATGTGGGGCAAAATGAAAAGCTAAACATGGAACAACTCATCGATATCGCTCCTGACCTGATTGTCACTTTTGGCATCGACAATAACAACCCGATGATTGAAAACTTACAAAAAAGCGGATTGAAAATCATGATTCAAGGCGACTGGATGGAACAATCTCCTCTTGGAAAAGCAGAATGGCTCAAACTTTATGGCGCTCTTTTTGGCAAAGAAAAAGAAGCTAAAATACTTTTTGACCAGATTACAAAAGACTACAAGGAAGCGGTACAATTAGTTGCAGACAAACAGCCTGAATCTACTGTATTGTATGGCTCAATGTATCAAGATCAATGGTTTGTTGCCAAGGGAAACAGCTGGGTGGCACAATTCATGAAAGATGCAAAAGCAACGTATCTCTGGGCAAATCTGGAAGGAACAGGAAGCCAGGCACTTTCTTTTGAACAGGTATTGTATAAAGCAAAAAATGCGACTCACTGGATTGCTTCCGGGTCATTTAAAAACCTGTCAGAATTAGAAAAAAGCAATCCCCATTACAGTCAGTTTAACGCTTTTTCTACCAAAAATATTTATACTTTCGAAAGCAAATTAGGAGCAACAGGAGGAACCATTTATTATGAAACAGGACCGAGCAGACCGGATTTGATTTTAAAAGACTACATCAAAATGTTCCACCCTGAATTGCTTCCAAATTACACTTTTACTTTTGCACAAAAACTGAACTAAGTTGGCCAATAAAAACCGAAATATCCTTTTATTTTCCGCTCTTGCTTTAGGGCTTCTTTTCTTGTTTTTTCTGAACATCAGTTTGGGTTCGATACGAATTCCTTTTCGGGAGGTGTACACGAGTTTAACCGGTGGTCAGTCCAGCAGATCAACTTGGGAATACATTATCATCAACTACCGCTTACCTAAGGCTATCACTGCAGTTTTAGTGGGAATGGGACTTTCGATCAGCGGATTATTAATGCAAACCCTTTTTAGAAACCCGCTGGCTGGTCCCTATGTTTTAGGGTTGAGTTCAGGAGCGAGTCTGGGAGTTGCCTTTGTAATTTTGGGTGCGGGATTATTACCTCCATTTCTAAGTGGTATTTTACTGTCGTCTTACGGAGTAGTCCTTGCCTCAACCCTTGGAAGTTCTATCGTTCTACTTGCCATTTTAGTAATTTCCAGACGCTTGCGGGACACGATGACCATACTGATTGTAGGCTTGATGTTTGGTAGTTTTACAAGTGCTGTGGTGGGCGTACTGACCTATTTTAGCTCGGCAGAACAATTGCAAAAATTCACTTTCTGGTCTATGGGATCTTTAGGGAACCTTTCTTGGTCCTCGATTTTGATTTTGACAGTGTGCGTAGTTATAGGATTATTATTAAGCCTATTCAGCGTAAAACCACTTAATGCCTTGCTTTTAGGAGAGAATTATGCCCAAAGTATGGGACTGAATTTCAAAAGAACACGATTGATTATCATTATTGCAACGAGTATTTTGGCGGGAAGCATTACTGCGTATGCTGGACCTATTGCTTTCATTGGTTTAGCCGTACCACATATAGCAAAATTACTGTTTCAAACCAGCAACCATTCTATATTGTACTGGAGCACCCTCCTTTTAGGAGCAGCAATAATGCTCATTTGCGATGCAATTTCCCAAATGCCAGGTACGAATATCACATTGCCAATAAATGCCATCACTTCCTTACTAGGAGCGCCTATAGTTATCTGGCTGATTGTCCGAAAACGAAAAATGATGGGATAATATTAAAAATTGCGTGCCTATATTTATATTTGTTTTTAAAATCGATATGATCGACGTTTAAATTTTCCAAAAAAAGAAAAATGAGTACCACTAAGAACATCCTTTCAACAAACAATTTGAGCATTGGTTACAAAACTAAAAGTGCGGCTATTTGTATTGCCGAAAACCTCAACTTAAACTTAGATAAAGGAAAACTCATTACCTTAATAGGCGCTAACGGAATTGGAAAATCTACACTTTTACGAACCATAACCGGAATTCAGAAACCCCTTTCAGGAACTGCTTTGCTGAATAACAAAAATATTCAAGAGCTGGATACGTTAACCTTGGCACAAAATTTAAGCATCGTTTTAACTGAAAAATTACCGCCCAGTAATTTGACCGTTTGGGAACTCATCGCTTTAGGAAGGCAACCGTACACCAATTGGATTGGAAAATTAACCGACACTGATATTGCTAAAATTAACCAAGCAATTGCACTCACACAAATTGGTCATTTGGTCTCAAAAAAACATTACGAAATCAGTGACGGACAGTTACAAATCGTTCTGATCGCAAGGGCTTTAGCACAAGACACACCGTTAATCATTCTGGATGAACCCACAACTCATTTAGATTTATTACACAAAGTGGTGTTGTTTAAACTCCTAAAAAAACTTACAGCGGAAACTCAAAAATGCATTCTTTTTTCTACACATGATATTGATATGGCCATACAATTAAGTGATGAAATGATCATTATGACTCCGGAAACCGTCGTTCAGGACCAACCTTGTAATTTGATTATGAAAGGAACTTTCAATACGCTGTTCAAAGATGAGCATATTGTTTTTGATGCTGAAAAAGGAAAGTTTATTATTTCTTAAATCTGCAATCCTATTTGTCTTTTTGCTTCGCCAATGACAAAAGCCACGGAATTAGCAATATTGAAACTCCGGATCAGCGGTGCCATAGGAATTGTCAGATGATTGGGGAATTCGTTTAAAACAGCTTCACTCAACCCTTTGCTTTCTTTGCCAAAAACCAACCAGTCACCCTCTTGAAAATCATTTTCTAAATACGATTTTTTAGAATGGGAACTCATCAGAAAAACGCGGGACAAATCCGGAATCTGCACTTTCCATTCGGCTATATTTTGATATTCGGTAACGTCAAGATGCACCCAATAATCGAGTCCAGAACGCTTTAGATTTTTATCATTGATCACAAAACCAAAAGGATGAATTAGATGCAACCGGCTTTCGGTTCCTACGCACAATCGGCCAATATTTCCGGTATTATTTGGTATTTCGGGTTCTACTAAAACGATATTTAACATTGTAACTATTGTATTTTTTATTGTTATTTTTCATTTGAATGGACTGCAAAATCAGACACTTCCACAACTTCTCCCGCCTGTAAATCATGTAAAAAAACATTTCCTATCCGCACTCGAACCAATCGCAAGGTAGGAAACCCAACCGCTGCGGTCATTTTTCGTACTTGGCGAAACTTTCCTTCATTGACAGTAATTGAAGCCCAAGAAGTTGGACCATGGCGTTCGTCCCGTATTTTTTTCCCTCTGGCACCAAAAGCGGGAACTTCATTTATCAAAAAAGCAGTACACGGTTTAGTGATGTATTTAGTGCCATTAAAACCAATTTCGACTCCTTTTTGCAATTGCTGAATGGCATCCTGATTAATAATACCATCAACTTGTACATAATATTCCTTGTCGACTTTTTTGCTTCTAATGATTTCGCTCATCATTCCGTCCGTGGTCAGCAACAATAACCCTTCTGAATCTTCGTCAAGACGTCCTATTGCCATCGTTCCTTTGGGAAAATCGTACAATTCACCCAGCAGTTTCTTTTTTCTTTTGAGCTCATAAATAAACTGGCTCAGATAGCCGTATGGTTTGTGTATGATAAAGTGCGAATGAGACATGTTATACTTTCTGTTTTGGCACAAAGATAGCTTAGTTTTTAATGGGTTTAAAAAAGTAAAACCGAAAACATTTATTGGTGTAAACTAAATATTTTATTAACGAATAGAATTACTTTGGATAAATGATGAACTGTTACAGCAAGTTGCTATCTTAACTTTAAAAATACAGATTGCAGAAAAACAACTGCTTTAGGTTTGAAAAAGCCGACTAACAGATGAAGTATGCAGTAGTAGTTAAAATCCACCCAAAAATATAAATTCTGAAGTATAGCTTTAGAAATCGAAGGAAATATAAAACTGGATAAAATAAGAATTCATCGTATTGAAAAAAAGCGAACAATTGGGTTTTACTGAAGCTCTTTTCTTTTATAATAAATTCCTTTAAAAACAATCTGAAGTACGAATTTATAATATTCTGTTAACGTAAGAAATGTTATTTTTGACTCCTAATTCAATCGTAAACCTATGAAAAACAAGTACCATTTGTGCCATATCCTGGCTTTTTTAAGTTTTTTTTATTGCTTTACGGCCTCTATTTTTGCCCAAGGAACTGCGCCAGCTCCTCAAGATTTACTTTTTTTACAGGATTTTTCAACTTTAGATGCAGCCTCTGCTACATATCCCGCCGGATTTAAGGGCTGGACAGCCAGTACAGCACCGGGAAGTACATTTAATACCGCAGCTGCAGTTGTTGCAGACAAACCATTAGTGGCCAGTAGTACCGCTGCAACAACGAGCGGGAATTTCCATAATTACAATGGAAAAATTGGTTTTCTAAATACCGGTTCATTGGATTTAACTTTAGGATTTGCTTTCAAAACACTTGGTAAATCTAGAATTACCGTAGAATATGATGCCATGGTGATTCGTAATCCCTATAACGGAACTTCTAATACGCGGATCAACGAGTTCGTCCTGCAATACAGAGTGGGCACCGCTGATGCTTTTATTACTTTATCTCCAACGGTGTATTCGAGCGGTACAACAGGACAAACTTCAGGAACAATAGGGCAAAACATTCAAAAAATAAAAGTTGTACTGCCAATAGAATGCGACAATAAAGACGTAGTTCAGATCCGATGGATTTCAAGACAAGTTTCAGGCGGTGGTTCCCGTCCCTCATTTGCCATTGATGACATTAGTGTGATAAATGATGTTACAGCTCCTGTAAATGCCGTGGGATATCCAAAAATAAGCAGCATTCTTTCTGATGGATTTGATTTTTCGACTAAACTAGACGAGCCCGGAAAAACCTATTTTGTGCTATTGCCTTCAGGAAGTGCAACCCCAAGCGGTGCACAAATAAAAGCAGGAACAAATGCGACCAATGCACCCGCTTTACAATCCGGTATCCTGGAAATTAAGGACGCCGCGATTGAGTCTGTAAAAACCATAACGGGATTATCGTTAGGCACTGATTATGTTTTATATTCTATATCTGAAGATGCAACTGGTAATACTCAAACTGAAAGCAATCTATTAAACATAACAACTTCCAGCGTTCTTGTTCCCTCTTTGTCGACTACTAAAGCTGCATTAGATTTTAATTTTGTGGAGCAAAATTTCAGTTCAACGGCAATAAACTACCAGATTGAAGCGCTTAATCTTACTGGAGCAGTAACCCTGACAACATCCGGAAACTTTACCATTTCTAAAAATCAAAGTACTGGTTTTCAAACGGCATTGGTTTTTGCTTCCCAAGATTTCAATAACAATACAACACCTACAGTTTATGTACGATTTACACCTACTACAACTGGTCTTTTTTCAGGTCAAATCACTCATGAATCTACTGGCGCTTCTACAAAGACGGTGTCTTTATCAGGAACAGGAATAAATCCTTATTTTCAAAATTTTAATGATGTAAATGTACTTACAAACAGTGGTTGGACAGAATATAGTGTGGCAGGAGGCAAGAGTAAATGGGTGAGCACAACTACCCGTTTCAACAGTTCTCCTGCTGCTGTACAAATGAATGGATATTCAGAAACAGGGGCCAGTAAAGATTGGTTAATTTCTCCTAATTTACGTTTGGACACTTTTGATAAATTCCCATTATTGTCTTTTTATTCGCGTAAATTTTTCGCTGGAACACCGCTTAAATTAATGGTCTCAGTAGATTATGATGGCAAAAGCACCCCGGAAACAGCCACTTGGACGGTTCTTGAAGGCGATTTTCCAAGTACTACAGGAACTTTCAAACAATCGCAATATATCAATCTCGAGGCCTATAAAACCAATCATACTTATGTGGCCTGGGTATATGAGGCTGCAACTTCCGGCGGTACGGATAGCGCCGAATGGACTGTTGATGATGTGAAAATATCTAATGAAGCGTCATTTTTAGCTTCAAATCCTAATTTTAATTTTGGAGAAGTAGCACCAAATACCGCATCAACAAGCCAGTCGTTTGTTTTCATGGCTGGTGGTTATAGCGATATCACTGTTACAGCTCCTGCTGATTACCAGTTGTCTGTTGACAACAGTAATTTTCAATCCAGTGTAGCGGTTTCAGCTGCTGACGGAGTTGCTGGGAAAATAATTTATGCACGTTTTTTCCCTTCCTCAAAAGCATTGAGTATTTCAGGTCGTTTGACCGCTGTTGGAACCGGGTTAAATCAAGAAATTGGATCTTTATCAGGATCCTCATTACCTAAAACAGAAACATTTGACATCGTAACGTACAACGTAGAGTTTTTTGGAAGCAATGTAATCGGTGCAACAGGAACTGAATTTGGTCCAACTGATGATGCGCTACAAATTGAAAATGTGGCAAAAGTCATGAATACGTTGAATGCTGATGTTTATGCCCTACAAGAGATTTCTGATGATGCGGCTTTAGAGACATTAATCCAAAAAATAAGTGTCAACGGAAAAACTTTTGCCAAAGTGATTTCTCCTGCTTGGTCCTATTCTTTCAATGCGCCTACACCTGACTTCCCTGCTCAAAAATTAGTGGTTCTTTACAATACTCAAACAAGCTCAGTAAAAAAGAGTCGAGTACTGTTCAGCAAACTTTTTGATGATATTCGTGCAGGAAATGCAACTTTACCCAATTACCCGGGCGGAAATAGTGCTAGTTTTTATTCCTCTGGTCGCTTACCGCAAATGGTTGAAATTGAAACTAATATTGGCGGTGTAAAAAAAGACATAAAAATCATTAACATTCACGCCAGAGCAAATAGTGGCAGCGATATCGCAAGATACAATATGAGGAAATATGACGCTGAATTGTTGAAAGACAGTTTAGATGTCAATTATCCAGAGGCCAATTTAATCCTCTTAGGAGATTATAACGATGATGTCGACGAATCTGTAATTGCAGGTAACCCATCCTCGTACCAAAAAATGGTTGAGGATACGGCCCGTTACAACCCTTTGACTTTAGAAATCAGCAAAGCGGGAGCTTTCAGCTACCTGTCTTCTGGAGGTTTCTTAGACCATATTATCATTTCAAATGAATTAATGGCAGAGTATGTGCCAAATTCAACAACAGTTTACGACCCGAGACTGGATGTGGCTAATTATGTCAACACCACCTCTGATCATGGGCCGGTCATTGCGCGTTTCCAACTTAAAACGAATACCACCTTATCAACTAATGATTTGATTTCGACTACTAAATCAACAGTAGTTACGTATCCAAATCCTGCTTCAGAATCCTTTACTATCGTAATTAATTCCGGAAACACAAAAGACCTGAAGCTAACTATTTATGATATTCAAGGAAGATCGGTGGGAGTTCCAATTGAATTAAAAGGTTTTAACAGCGATAACACAACAAGAATTGATGTGGCTCATTTACCGGTAGGAATTTATATTTATACCCTTTCCAATGGTACTAAAGTAGTTTTCAAAGATAAATTAGTAAAAAAGTAAACGACTAATTTCAGTATTCAAAAAAGCCAGATTTCATTTTTGAAATCTGGCTTTTTTATCTAATATGTTTTTAAAACTCCGCCTGTTTGAGTCATCAAAATTAATAACTTTCTATAAAAAAACTTGCATTAGTATTTTGATTTCCGAAAGAAAATCAGGAAACTTTTGTTTATTTTTACAACGTTTCAAAAAGAAATTCTATGTCAGATATGTTTCCGTTTTTATTGATTTTTATTGTTGCGCTCGCGATTGGTGTTTTCATTGGCAAGCTCATTTTCTCTGCTCGATTTCAATCGGAAAAAATTAGTTTAGAAGAAAAACTGATTGCATTTTCCACCCAATTCAATCAACTGAAAGAACAACTAATTGTAGACAAAATAACTTTTGAAAAGCAACTGGAAAACACCCATTCCCAAAAAGAAAGCATCAGGAACGAAAAAGACAGTTTAGCCATTCAGCTTTCAAAAAAAGAAGTTGATTTTGAGAATCTTTGGGAACGCAACAAAGAACAAAAAGAAGAAGTGGAAAAACTACAAGAAAAATTCACCAAGGAATTTGAGAATCTTGCCAATAAAATATTAGAAGAAAAGTCCAATAAATTCACGGAACAGAACAAGGAAAACATGAAAAATATCCTGACACCATTACAGGATAAAATTCAATTGTTTGAAAAAAAAGTTGAAGACACCCACAAAGAAAGTATTGATTATCATGCGGCATTACGCCAACAAATTCTGGGCTTACGCGAAATGAATATCCAGATGAGCAGGGAAACTATTAATCTAACTAAGGCTTTGAAAGGAGACAGTAAGATGCAGGGAAATTGGGGCGAATTAGTATTAGAACGCGTTCTTGAAAAATCAGGTTTGGAGAAAGGCCGTGAATATGAGGTGCAACAAGCCTTTACAACCGAAGATGGAAATCGTGTTTTTCCTGATGTTGTGATCAATCTGCCGGAGGGTAAAAAAATGATAGTTGACTCTAAAGTTTCTTTGACGGCGTATGAAAAATATATCAATGAAGAAGATGATCTACTGAAAATTGCCTATCTAAAAGAGCATGTCAGTTCCATCAAACGCCACGTAGAGCAACTTGGCAATAAGAACTACCATGATTTGTACCAAATAGAAAGTCCTGATTTTGTGTTGTTATTTATTCCTATTGAACCTGCTTTTGCCATGGCACTCAATGAGGATACGTCTTTATACAACAAAGCGTTCGAGAAAAACATTGTCATTGTTACTCCAGCAACTCTTCTGGCTACCCTGCGAACAATTGACAGCATGTGGACCAATCAAAAACAACAGGAAAACGCACTCGAAATTGCACGTCAAGCTGGTGCATTGTATGATAAATTTGAAGGTTTTGTGGCAGACCTAATCAAAATTGGAAAAAAAATAGACGAGAGCAAAATAGAATACAGCGGTGCGATGAATAAACTTGTAGAAGGAAAAGGAAATCTGATTGTGAGTGTCGAAAAATTAAAAAAAATGGGCGCTAAAGCGAAAAAAGCACTTCCCGAAAGCATTATAAACCGAGCCGAAAAAAACGAAAATTAACTTTAAACTAAATCCTAATGAAAAAATTCATACTAATCCTTTCTGTACTGCTTGTAGTAACTGTTGCGGGTTATTTCACTTTTATATACTATGCTACGTACAGTGAAGGAGTTCGCTCCGGCGAATTAATAAAAGTGAGTCGCAAGGGAGTTGTATTCAAAACTTGGGAGGGCGAAATTAGTCAAGGCATTTCTGGTGCGCAAATTTTTTCTTTTTCGGTAATGGATAGTGAGGAAAAAGTAATTACGGATTTAAAGAAATTTGAAGGACAATACGTCCAAGTAACTTATATGGAACGTTATAGAACATATCCATGGTGGGGCGATTCACACTATTTTATTACTAATGTCAAGAAAGTTAATTCTCCCTTTAAAATCAAATAAATGAACAGCATTTTTAAAACAGTAGCATCATCTGACATTAGTATTTCAGAATTGATGTTACCCTCAAACACTAATTTCAGTGGCAAGATTCATGGTGGGTATATCTTATCCCTAATGGATCAAATTGCTTTTGCCTGTGCTTCAAAATTTTCAGGAAATTACTGCGTAACGGCATCGGTAGATACGGTTAACTTTCTTAAACCTATTGAAGTGGGTGAATTGGTAACCATGAAAGCCAACGTGAATTATGTAGGGAAAAGCTCTATGATTATTGGCATTCGGGTAGAAGCCGAAAACATTCAAATCGGAAAAATTAAACATTGTAATTCCTCCTATTTCACAATGGTTGCCAAAGATAAGGAAGGCAACAGTACCCTTGTTCCCAGATTGATCCTCACGAATCTCAATGAAGTACGCCATTTTTATAATTGCATCAAACTAATAGCGTTAAAAGAAGAAAAAAATCTCCATAAAGAAGCGTTTGATTACCGTTCAGAAAAAGCACTAGAAAATATAAAAAAATATAATGTTCGGGTAGAATTATAATGTTGCAAACACTTATTATCAAAAAGACCAGCTGTTCTTTTGGATAATAAACCTCTAATTTCTTATTAAAAAAGAACAGATAAATTAACTTATCCAGTTGTTATTTCAAGCAAACAATAATTTTATATTTGCTGCTTATTTTGTAACTTTAAGTAATTTAATTCATAAATCATTATGAAAAAAATTATACAAATAATGCTGCTCTTTACTGTAATAGCAACCACTGCTCAAGAAAAAATGGTATCCTATTCCGGAATCATTAATTTTGAGGCTTCAATCCCATTATTTGAAGAAGTGAACGCAATCAACGAGAAAACAACCTGTATTTTAATCACTAAGACAGGTCAGATCATTTGTTGGATTAGCATCAAAGATTTTAAGTTCAAAAAAAAAAATGATGCAAGAACATTTTAACAATAATTATATGGAGAGCAACCGTTTTCCAACAGCCATTTTTAAGGGAAAAATTGCGAAATTCGATTTAAAAAACATAAATACTACTGTAGGAGAATATCAAATAAATGGAAAAATAACAATTCGTGGAAGAACTAAAAGGCTCCTTTTTAACGGAACCTTAAAAAAAGTAGATCAGGGAATTCAGCTATATGCCACATTTCCCCTAAATACGGATGATTTCAAGATTAAAATTCCGTTCATTGTTCGCAGCAAAATATCCAAAAATGTGAACACAAAAATCATTTGTGTCTTATATTAAATCTATTTTGTTAAACAATTTCTCAAAGCTCCTTCTAAATTTTTAAATTTAAATTTAAACCCAGTTTGAGTTATTTTATCCGAAGAAACCCTTCGTCCCGTTAGTACAATTACCGCCATTTTCCCCATCGCTAATTTCAATACAAAAGCAGGTACATTTGGCAACCATATTGAATATCCAAAAACACATGCCAAGGTTTTAGAAAAAACGGTGTTTGTAGTATTATCAGTAATCGCTGCATTATACGGCCCAGCCATATTGGGATTGACAATTGCCTGAAAGTAGATCGCACACAAATCATCGATATGAATCCAAGGCATGTACTGCTCTCCAGATCCCAATGCAGAACCTAACCGATACTTGAATAAAGGAGTGAGTTTCATTAAAAAACCATCATTTTTTCCTAACACTAATCCGGTGCGAATTTTTACGGTACGTATATTTAAATTTTCTATAAAATCTATGGAATCTTCCCATTTCTGGCAGGTATATCCTAGAAAATCATTCGCAGGAGCCATGGTTTCTGAACAAATTTCTTCGCCATTGACAGCACCATAAATGCCTACTGCCGAAGCGGAAATAAACGCTTCTACTTTTTTATCATGCTTTTTTAGAACCGTATAAAGCAACTGAACAGATTGCTCCCTGCTATCAATAATAGCCGCTTTTTGTTTGGCCGTCCAGCGTCTCTCCCCAATATTCTCGCCAGCTAAATGTACAATATAATCGGCGTTCAAAACTGCCGCTTCATCAATAGTGTGATTTGCTACATCCCACTTATAATAAAACACAGCTTCTGTATTACGCTTTTCACTTCTACTCAAAATGGAAACTGTATACCCTTTTGCGACCAACAAAGCAGTTAAATTTTTTCCGATAAATCCCGAACCTCCGCTTATTAAAACATTCTTTTTCATAATACTGTAAAGCTACTGATTTATATTGATACTAAAATTATATTAAATTTTGTTTAACTTTATTGATATATGTTTAAACATTTATTACCTTTATACTCTAATTTGAAACACCGTAAAAATGGCTACTAAAAAAACAACCGTAACAAAAGACAAAATAGTTTCGTTCTACATGAATTATGTTCTTGAACACAGCGAGAAACCAAAATCAGTATATCATTTTACAAAAATAAATGATTTTACAGAAACTGAATTTTATGCTTTTTTCGGTACAATTGAAAGTATTGAGAAAGAAATTTTTAAAATGTTTGTAGAAAAAACTACTGACTTACTGAACAAAAATAAGGAATACGAAATGTATGACATGAAAAGTAAAATGTTAAGTTTTTACTTTACATTTTTTGAGATCCTGACTGCTAACAGGAGTTACGTTGTTCTTGTATTAAAGGAGCACAACAATCAGTTGAAAAAACTAATGCAACTCTCTGGGCTCAGAAACAGTTTCAGAAATTATTTATCTGAAATAATCTCAGATGAATTTAGAACACAACAGGAAAAACTGCAAAACTTTCAAGAGAAATCCTTTCAGGAAGCATCCTGGATTCAACTTTTGTTAACGCTAAAGTTTTGGTTGGATGATGCCTCAGCTGCTTTTGAGAAAACAGACATTTACATTGAAAAATCTGTTAAAGTAACTTTTGAATTAATGAATATCGCACCGATAGACAGCTTAATCGACTTTGGAAAATTCATTTTCAAAGAAAAAATATACAACAAATAATGAAAACTATAGATTATATTCCAACATCAAAAATTGAAAGAGCAACTAAGCTGGTACAAACCGGTGCTAAAGTTGGCGTAAATTACCTAAAATATTACGGTGAAAAAATAGTCAATTCTGATTTGACCCGTGAAAAATTAAACGAGGACAATGCCGAGGATATTTACGACGGACTCAAAAGCCTTAAAGGAAGTGCGCTCAAAGTAGCACAAATGTTGAGTATGGATAAAAGTTTTTTGCCTCAGGCTTATGTAGAAAAATTTTCACTATCCCAATTTTCTGTTCCACCACTTTCAGCTCCGCTAGTACTGAAAACCTTCAAAACAAATTTTGGGAAAACACCTCATGAAATATTTGATGAATTCAATGCTACATCTAAAAATGCAGCAAGTATTGGGCAAGTGCATGTTGCCATGAAAGACGGTAAAAAACTAGCTGTAAAAATTCAATATCCCGGAGTGGCTAACAGCATCTCCTCTGACTTATCGATGGTGAAACCTATTGCCATCAGAATGTTTAACCTTCAAGGAAAAGATTCTGATAAATATTTTAAGGAAGTTGAGGACAAATTGATTGAGGAAACTAATTATATATTGGAATTAAAACAAAGTCAAGAAGTAGTTGACGCCTGCAAAAAAATAGAAAATCTGGTTTTTCCGGAATATTACCCTGACTTTTCAACAGACAAAATCATCACAATGGACTGGATGAATGGCAAACATCTCTCTGAATTTACAAAAACAAATACCAATCAGGAAGTAGCAGACAAAGTTGGTCAGGCTTTATGGAACTTTTATATGTACCAAATTCATATTTTAAGAAAAGTACACGCTGATCCACATCCTGGAAATTTCTTAGTCAACGATGCAAACCAATTAGTAGCATTAGATTTTGGTTGTATGAAACAAATTCCAACAGAATTTTACACCCCCTATTTTGAGCTGGTAAGTAAAGATGTAATTAACGATACTAAAATATTCAATTCAAAATTATTTGAATTAGAAATTTTACGTGCTGATGATTCTGATGCAGAAATAGCCTATTTCACAGAATTGTTTCATGATTTATTATCGTTGTTTACCAAACCTTTTCAAGAGAAAATATTCGATTTCTCGGATGAAAGTTTTTTTGAAAGTATCGCACAATTGGGGGAACGCTTTTCAAAAGACACTAATCTTCGAAAAATGAACGGGAATAGAGGTTCTAAACATTTTATTTACATGAACAGAACTTTTTTTGGCTTATACAATTTGATGTTTGATTTGAAAGCGAAAATAGTTGTCAATGAATTTGAAAAATACAAGTAGTGAAAAAAGAAAATCTGCTTTCAAAAATGTGTATGGTCTGCAACCGGCCATTCAGCTGGCGGAAAAAATGGGAAAAAGTTTGGAACGAAGTTAAATATTGTAGTGAAAAATGCAAAAGAAACAAAAAGGGTTAGTTTGGTTTAGGAATGATCTTAGAGTTCATGATAATGAGTCTCTATCTACTGCGATGGAAGAAAATGACAATGTAATTGCAATTTATTGCTTTGACCCACGACATTTTGAAGAAAAAGAATATGGTTTCAAAAAAACAGAAAAATTCCGTGCTAAATTTCTATTGGAATCGGTAGCGGCTTTAAAACAAAATCTAAAAAATTTGAATGTTTCTTTATTGGTTTATCACCAAAAGCCAGAAGACTGTATTCCAGCGATTGTCATTCAAAACGAAATTAGTTCGATCTATTTTCAAGAAGAATGGACTTCTGAGGAAATTATAGTTTCCGATAACATAAAAACTCAGGTTCCAAATTCAGTAGCGTTTAAAAGTAGTTATAATCAGTTCTTATTTCATCCGGAAGAAATACCGTTTGCTATTGAAGCAGTTCCAAATGTTTTTACACAATTCCGAAATAAATGTGAAAAAACGACAAAAGTCAGACCTGAGTTTTCAGTTGAACCGTTGTTAATTGATAATTACACCATAGACCAAACTGTTATTCCTACGATAAAAAATTTAGGGTTTACTGATTTTGAAATAAATTCCAGAACGGCATTTCCTTTTGGTGGTGGTGAAGATGAAGCAATGAAACGTTTGCAAAATTATTTTTGGAAAACCAAAAAACTGAGCGTTTATAAAGTAACTCGAAACGGATTAATTGGAACTGATTTTAGTTCGAAATTTTCACCTTGGTTGTCTAATGGATCAATTTCTGCAAAAACTATTTATTGGGAAATTTTGAAATATGAACAACAAATCGAGAAGAATGACTCAACATATTGGTTGGTTTTTGAACTAATTTGGAGAGATTATTTTAAATATATTTCGTTAAAAAATGGAAATTCAATTTTTAAGATTGGCGGAATTTTAAACAAAAAATATGATTGGAAAAGAAACAAGTATGCCATCAATAAATGGATTAATGGTGCAACTGAAGAACCTTTTATAAATGCAAATATGCTTGAATTACAACAAACAGGTTGGATGAGCAATCGCGGCAGACAAAATGTAGCGTCGTATTTTGCAAAAGATCTGCTATTGGACTGGCGTATAGGAGCGGCATACTTTGAAGCAATGCTTATTGATTACGATGTTCACAGCAATTATGGAAACTGGATGTATGTTTCAGGAGTAGGCAACGATCCCAGAGATCGAAAATTTAATATTAAATTACAAGCCACGAATTACGACGGACAATCAAAATTTCAAAAATTATGGCTACAACAACAATTATTATTATAAAAAATAAATGAATACAAATAAAAAAAATATCAATGTAGTTTGGTTCAAAAGAGATCTTCGTTTGCAGGATAACGAAGCAATTTTTAATGCCACAAAAACAGATACGCCTACTTTGTTGCTTTATGTGTTCGAGAAATCTTTAGAAAATGATTCGCATTACAGTTCTAGACACTGGAATTTCATCAAGCAGTCCCTTGTTGATATCAATAAGCAGCTGGAGCAATCGAACACGCAGGTTTTAGCAGTCTCCTCAGAAGTTCTTCAGGTATTTAATATCCTTGAGGAAACATACAAAATTGATACTGTTTTTTCGCATCAGGAAACAGGGTTAAAAATTACTTACGAAAGAGATAAAACCTTCAAACGATTTTGTAAAAATAATCAGATCAATTGGGTTGAAAATATTAATAATGGCATTTTCAGGGCATTGAGAAACAGAGCAAACTGGGTTTCTAAATGGGAAGAATATATGAATGAATCATTATTTATTTTCGATTCGAAAGCAGAGAATTTCCTTAATATGGCAGCAATTAATGAGCTTGAAAAAGCACTAGAAAAAACCAATCTGGAAACCATTCCCGATACTATTTTCCAAAAAGGAGGTAGCAGTATGGCTGGAAAGTATTTACAAACATTTTTTGAGGAACGGTATCACAATTACAGTTCTCATATTTCAAAACCATTACTAGCTCGAAAAAGTTGCAGCAGATTATCCCCTTACATTGCTTGGGGAAATCTATCTTCCAGACAGGTTTTACAAAAAGCAGCGACATTCAGACTCAACTGCAGCGACAAAAAACAAATTGATTCGTTTGTATCCAGACTGACTTGGCAGGCACATTTCATTCAAAAATTTGAAATGGAAGAAGTCATGGAGTTTGAAAGTGTGAATAAAGGATTCCATTCGTTGCAAAAGAAAGTGAATGAAAATTATATTAAAGCTTGGAAAACGGGATACACCGGATTTCCATTAGTCGATGCTTCCATGCGTTGTTTGAACGAAACAGGGTATTTGAACTTTAGAATGCGTGCAATGTTAGTTTCCTTTTTTACTCATAATTTATGGCAACCTTGGCAGAACGCTACAGAACATTTATCTCAAATGTTCCTTGATTTTGAACCCGGAATTCATTTTCCTCAATTGCAAATGCAGGCTGGCGAGACCGGAATCAATATGTTGCGTATTTATAATCCCATAAAAAACAGCTATGAGCACGATCCTGATGGTGAGTTTATAAAAAAATGGGTTCCAGAATTGCGAAACTTACCTAGGGCATTTGTGCACGAACCAAATAAAATGACCTATTTAGATCAAAAATTTAATGAGTTTGAAGTGGGCATTCACTATCCAAAACAAATTGTAAACATGGAACGAACAAGAAAATATGCTAGCGATTTATTATGGAAAATGAAGAAAAATCCATTAGTAAAAGAGGAAAGTTCCCGGATATTAAAACTCCATACCATGGCTGATATTGGCGATAGCGAATAATTTTTCAGCGATAAGCACAAAGAAATCAAGACCACTTTTAAATAACATATTGTGAATATAAAAAAAGAACTTACCGATTTAGACAAAGACCGAATCATAGAAATGGCTTGGGAGGACCGCACGACTTTTGATGCAATTTTAATGCAATTTGGATTAAAAGAGCAAGAAGTAATTGACCTGATGCGTACCGAGATGAAACCATCCAGTTTTAGAATGTGGCGCGAAAGAGTGCAAGGTCGTAAAACAAAACATGAAAAATTAAGAGATTTTCGCGAAGGCCGCTTTAAATGTACCATGCAAAGACAGATTAATAACAATAAGATTTCCAAACGATAAATTGGATTCAATAAACGACAAAATCAAAATAGAATTTAAATAACTGACCAAATAACATGAAAAATATCGTAATCATTGGCGGAAGCAAAGGAATTGGCAATGCCATTTTGTTGCAGCAATTAGAGACAAACATGGTGTATAACATCAGCCGAAATGCACCAGAGATCACACATCCCAATCTGAAACATTTTTCAGTAAATGTGTTACAAGATACACTTCCGGAAATTGAAGCGATAGATACATTAATTTATTGTCCGGGTTCTATCAACTTGAAACCCATAGGAAGTCTTAGTATTGACGATTTCAGAACAGATTTTGAAATTAATGTTATTGGTGCCGTAAAAGCGATCCAAAAATATTTGCCTGTTTTGAAAAAAGGAACCAATCCATCCATTATTTTGTTCAGTACGGTTGCTGCAAAATTAGGAATGCCGTTTCATGCAAGTATTGCTACTGCAAAAGCGGGTGTGGAAGGATTAGTGAAATCATTAGGAGCAGAACTAGCTTCAGTAGTGCGCATCAATGCCATTGCTCCCACAATTACGGAAACGACACTAGCCGCAGGAATTTTGAGAAATGACCGTATGAAAGAGAATATGATAGAACGCCACCCGATGAAAGGCTATTTGAAACCTCGGGAAGTAGCACACATGGTAGACTTCCTGATATCTGAAAATGCAAAATCAATTTCAGGTCAGGTATTCGAAATGGATTACGGAATAGTGACTTTTAAAATCTAAACAAGTTATTGTTAACCACACAAAAAAGAAAAATTAACCATTAAGAAATTAAGCTTATATATAAAGAATGATTGTTTTTTTTAAATCTATAAATGGTTTGTTTAAACAAGAATCCAAAAAAAAAAATAGCCAAAATTAAAATTGAAATACAGTATACCATGATAAAAGAAATGAGAAGTTACGAGAAAGTCGAGCAATATGATGCAGAAATAACCGAAGCATTAGCTGAAAATTATAAAACCATAATTAGTGATTTGGGTGAAGATGTAACCAGAGAAGGACTTGAAAAAACTCCAGAACGTGTAGCCAAAGCCATGCAATATTTGACGCACGGTTACGGCTTAGATCCATTAGAAATATTAAAATCGGCATTATTTAGTGAAGACCACCATCAAATGATTGTGGTAAAAGATATTGAAGTATATTCGATGTGTGAACACCACATGTTGCCGTTTTTTGGAAAAGCGCATGTTGCTTATATCCCTAATGGTAAAATTGTTGGTTTGAGTAAAATACCAAGAGTGGTGGATGCTTTCGCCAGAAGGATGCAAGTGCAGGAACGGTTGACAGATCAGATAAAAAATTGCATTCAGGAAGCTCTGAATCCGCTTGGAGTAGCGGTAGTAATTGAAGCGCAACACATGTGTATGCAGATGAGAGGAATTCAAAAACAAAACTCAGTTACTACCACTTCCTCTTTTACAGGCGCGTTCGAAAAAAATAAAACCAGAAGAGAATTTATTAGTTTGATTTCTACTAAACTGAGTTAAATTTAATTTTTACAACTAATTAAACAGATTAAAAGTGGCTAAAAAAATGCAAAAACCCAAAATAAACTACCTCGGGGCAGGGCCCCAGAGGTATTAACTAAATAACTGTCACAGATTTTCAAAAATCTTTTTAATCTGTGAATCTGTGGCAAAAAAAAATAGAAGTAGAGCTTCGAGGAATTAAACCTGAAAAGATTAAAATGGGATCAATTAAAGCGGTAAGGTAGTATCTTTACGATATGATGGCAAAATATAGAAACTTATGAAAATTCTCTTAACAGGTGCAACAGGTTACATCGGGAAACGACTCTTACCCCTATTGTCAGGACAAGGGCACGATATAATCTGTTGTGTAAGAGATAAAAACAGATTTAATTGTCCGGTCGAATATCAAAAAAATATTACCATAATTGAGGTAGATTTCCTAAATCAAGAAACATTGACAGCTATTCCAGAAACTATTGATGCGGCGTATTATCTGATTCATTCCATGTCAGGTTCAGCTGCTAATTTTGATGAATTGGAAAGTGAATCGGCTCTAAATTTTGTGCATCGCTTGAATAAAACCAAAGCCAAACAAGTAATTTATTTGAGTGGAATTATCAACGATAAATCATTATCCAAACATTTATCGTCGCGAAAAAAAGTAGAAGAAATTTTGAATACCGGTACTTTTCCCACTACTACTCTAAGAGCAGGAATTATTGTAGGTTCTGGAAGTGCTTCGTTCGAAATAATTCGGGATTTAATCAATAAACTGCCTGTAATGATTACCCCAAAATGGCTGAATACTAAATGCCAGCCCATTGCAATTCCGGATGTTCTTGAATTTTTATCCAAATCATTATTAAACCCCGTTACTTATAATCAAAGTTTTGATATTGGCGGACCTGATATTTTAACGTATAAAGAGATGCTTTTGGGTTTTGCAGAAGCCAAAAAGCTAAAACGATGGATCTTTACTGTTCCTATAATGACGCCAAAATTATCTTCCTATTGGTTGTATTTTGTAACCTCAACATCTTATCGACTGGCTTCAGCACTGGTCAGCAGCATGAAAGTAGAAGTTGTTTGCAGTGATAATAAAATCAATGAGTTATTGCATGTTACGCCAATGACCTACAAAAAGGCACTTTCCCGTGCTTTGATAAAAGTAGATGAAGACAAAGTAGCTTCGAGCTGGAAAGATTCCCTCATTAGCGGCCGTTTCAACAGTAACATGTCAGAATATTTGAAGGTTCCAAAAAAAGATTGCTTTATAGACCGACGCAAAATGGAAATCATAGACCGAGAATACACTATAAATAAAATCTGGTCCATTGGTGGAGATTCCGGTTGGTATTATGGCGATTGGCTTTGGAGTTTACGAGGTTTTATTGATAAATTATACGGAGGTGTAGGTAGTAGAAGAGGAAGAACCAACAGACACGAGATTCATTCTGGTGATGCTTTGGATTTTTGGCGCGTACTATATGCCAATAAACAAGAAGGAAAATTAATCTTATTTGCCGAAATGAAGCTACCTGGTGAAGCGTGGCTGGAATTCAAAATAACAGGAAATACGCTGTACCAATCGGCTACTTTCCTCCCAAAAGGGATTTGGGGAAATTTATATTGGTATTCTGTTTTGCCGTTTCACGGGTTTATATTTAATGGCATGCTGAACAAATTAATAAAATAATTTATAACATATAAATTCTATACATTTTTTTCCCTGTATAAAACCTACATCATTTATATGCTAAAATAAATCACTTCAAAATTCCGGCTTTGTACGTCGCAATAGCTCTGTCTCTAGCCATCGCATGTTCTACCATTGGCTGTTTGTATCCTAAATCGAATTCTTTAATCCATTTGCGGATATAAGTTCCTTTTTCATCGAATTTTTTTTGTTGGATCTCCGGATTGAAAACTCGGAAATATGGTGCGGCATCACAACCTGTTCCCGCAGCCCATTGCCAATTGCCAACATTGGCAGACATCTCATAATCCAATAATTTTTCGGCAAAATAGGCTTCACCCCATTGCCATTGAATCAATAAATGCTTGCAGAGAAAACTCGCGACAACCATGCGAACTCTGTTGTGCATATACCCGGTTTCATTGAGTTGCCTCATTCCGGCATCAACCATTGGATAGCCCGTTGTTCCGGTACACCAGCGCTTGAAATCTTCTTCATTATTGCGCCACTGAATCCCATTATAGGCTGATTTGAAGTTTTGCGTACCGACTTTTGGAAAACTAAATAAGATTTGCATGAAAAATTCTCTCCAAATTAGTTCACTTAAAAACACATCATTTTTATTAAATGCCCAATTGACCAATTTCCGGATACTTACCGTTCCAAAGCGCAGATGTGGCGAAAGATAAGAAGTTTTATCTAAGGCTGGGAAATCTCTTATATCTTGGTAATTTGCAATGAATTTAAGGTTATGTGGTTTTACTTTGATAAGACTTTCTACGAAACCTATTTGTTCCAAAGTGGGAAAAGCAAAACTGTTTTTATAGAAATTAGCAAAATAAGCAGCAGTATCATATTCTTGAACTGGAGTCATTGACTTGTATTTCTCCAGCCATTTATTTTTAAACGGTGTATACACCGTGTAGGGCAATCCATCTGCTTTAGTAACTTCTTTTTCTTCAAAAATGACTTGGTCTTTAAAAGAATAAGAAATGGTTTTATTAGTTTCTAAAAATTCACAAATTGCAGAGTCACGTTGTATCGCGTACGGTTCGTAATCTTTGTTGAAAAAGACTTCTTTAACATCAAATTCTTTTAATAAAAATTGCCAAACAGCGGTAGTTTTTCCTTTTTTAACCAAAAGTGAACTTTCAATTTCCTGTAATTGTCTATTTATTTTAGAAAGTGATTCGTGAATAAAACCGACTCGAGCGTCGTTTTTAGGTAAAGTATCTAAGATGGAATCATCAAAAATAAACAACGGAATAACCGGATATTCAGACTTCAAAGCATGAAATAATCCAACGTTATCTTCCAGACGCAAATCGCGTCTAAACCAAAAAACAGAAATTTCTTGCTTGCTCATTACTTTGAATTAAACATTTGATCCACTTTTGCAACACGATACGCAAAAATGGATTTCAATTTATTTTTCACGACTAAGGTGTTCATGATTCGTCCCAATATACCAAGTGGCAAACCGTAATGGACCACATCGGTCATTTTTGTTCCATTTGGTGTGGTCTCAAAGAAATGTTTGTGATGCCAGAAACTATAGGGACCAAAACGCTGCTCATCAATAAAATAATCATTTTCCTTTACTTGTGTAATTACCGTCATCCACGACAAGGTAATCCCAAAAAGTGGCGTTACTTTATATTGAATGATTTGCCCGGGATACATAGATTTATTATCGAAATCTGTGATTTGGAAACCCATTCCTTCTGGTGTGATTTTTTGAAGATTTTTTGGATTGGAAAAAAAAGTCCAACATTCTTGGACAGTTGCATTCACGTGCTGTACGGTTTCTTGTTTGTATATTTTCATGGTTGTATTTTAAGGATAAATACCGTTATGGAACACTGGGTTTGCGTGAGGGATAGTAGTGAAGCTCTTTTTATACCTGGCTTTTTTGCCTGGTATAAAAAAGCGGGAACGGATAGCCTGACCCCGCTGTAACACTAGTGAAAGCGGGGTCACGCCCAAATTAAATTTATATTTTGTAGTATTTTAAAGGAACGAACAGCATGCCAAAACATTCTCCATGCTCTTTGCCTAAGTGTTTGTGATGTACTTTATGGGCTTTTCGCAATCCTATTAAATACTTGTTGTTCGTGTTTTTGAACCACTTGAAACGTTGGTGAATTAGGACGTCATGGATCATGAAATAGCAAAGGCCGTAAAACATAATTCCCAGTCCGAGAAAGAATTTATAATTCAGTCCTCCTTCGACACCATAATAGAAAAGCAGGATGCTTGGGATGGCAAAAATGACGAAAAAAATGTCGTTTCGTTCAAAAACATTAGTGTATTTTGGTTGGTGATGATCGGCATGAAAGTACCACATTGAGCCGTGCATAACGAATTTGTGGGTACACCAGGTGACACATTCCATTATTAAAAAAGTACCTATAAATATCAAAAAAAATATCATTTTATTCTATGTTTAATTAAAAAATATTTAAAAACAAGCTGTAACTTAAACTAACTTCAATTTATAAGAGACAAAAGATTTTGCCAGTAATCCGGCTTTGGTGTAGTTAGAAACTCGGATTCTTGCACTTCCAATTTCATGACACGGAGTGTTTTCTAGCTTTTTTAATAGTTTTTTGTAGTACACAAAAGCGGTGTATACGCCAAACTTAGCTTCAATAGGAAGTTTTACAATTCCTTCATAGGCTACTTTAAAATCTGCTTCAATTTCATTAATGATAGCCGCTTTAGCATTTTCATCGAAGGAATTTAAATCGACTCCTGGGAAATAATTCCGGTTCAGGACAAGATTATCGTCTTTTAAATCCCGAAGAAAATTCACTTTCTGGAACGCAGATCCCAGTCGCATGGCTTCGTTTTTCAGTTGCTCATATCGTTTGTGATCTCCGGCAACAAAAACCTTGAGACACATAAGACCTACCACATCAGCCGATCCATAAATGTAATCATCATACTCTGCTTTACTGTGATAATCCGATTTGATTAAATCTAATTTCATGCTTTTTAAAAATGCCTGAATGAGATCATCAGAGATGTTGTATTTGTTTACCGTTTGCTGAAAAGAATTTAATATAGGATTTAAACTAATCCCTCTGTCAATGGCTTTGTAGTACTCATCTTCAAACTCAGTGATCAGATTTTCTTTGTCAAAACCATGAAAAGTGTCTACAATTTCATCCGCAAAACGGACAAAACCATAAATACTATAAATGGCATCCCTAATACTGGGCGAGAGCATATAAACCGCCATAGAGAAAGAGGTACTGTAGTTTTTAGTGACTAATTTGCTACATTTAAAAGATACATCATCAAATAATTGTTTCATAATTGTTGTGCTAAAAATTGTTTGTTAATTAACTCAGACACTAATTTTCCGGAAATCAATGCTGGTGGAACACCTGGTCCGGGCACGGTCAATTGACCGGTAAAATATAAATTTTTCACTTTCTTGCTCTTTAACTTAGGTCTCAAAAAGGCAGTTTGCAATAATGTATTTGCCATTCCATAGGCATTTCCTTTGTATGAATTGTATTCTGATACAAAATCATTTTTACAAAAGGATTGTTTAAATAGTATAGTATTGCGTACTTTTTGTTGTGTTAAAGTTTCGAAACGATCCATTATTTTTTCAAAGTATTCTTCTCGGAGTGCTTCAGTATCGTTGATTCCGGGAGCTAAAGGTATTAGAAAAAACCCTGATTCCATTCCTTCCGGAGCTGCAGTTTCATCTGTCACTGATGGAAAATTAGCATAAAATAAGGGTTCTTTTGGCCACTGTGGTTCATCATAAATGTCTTTGGCATGCTGATAAAAATCAACATCAAAGAATAAGGCATGATGTGAAATGTTTTTTATTTTTTTATTGAAACCAACATAAAACAATAATGATGATGGTGCAAAAACGCGACTGTCCCAATATTTTTCAGAATAAGTACGGTGCTCCATATCCAACAATGTTTCCGTGTGATGGTAATCGGCTCCGCTTAGAATTACATCAGAGGTAATGATTTCTCCATTTACCTGAATTGAATTGGCTGTTTTATGCACTACGATGATTTTTTCGATGTTGGAATTCATTTGAAATTTCACTCCCAACTCTCTTGCTAAACTTTCTATACCCCGAACTACATCAAACATTCCTGTTTTAGGATGCCAAGTTCCCAGACCAAAATCAGCATAATTCATGAAACTGTAAAATGACGGGGTATCAGATGGCTTAGCACCAAGAAATAAAACCGGAAATTCCAGAATTTGAATCAATCTTTCGTTTTTGAATTTCTTGCGAACATCTTTACTGATAGTACTAAAAAACTGACCCACTTTCATGGCGGTTTCTGCCGTTATTAATTCTAGTGGAGAAATCCCGGGGCGATACACTAGATCTTTGATGGCGATGTCGTAATTACTTTTGGCCTTAGCCATAAACTCGTTTAACAGGTCTCCACTTCCTTTTTCGATGGCTTCAAAAGCGATTGTAATATCCTTTAAATTATCTGCTATGGTAATAAAATCATCAACTCCATAGTACACGCGATAGGCTGGTGCTAATTTTATTAATTCGTAATAATCAGTGGTTTTCTTTCCAAAATCAGCAAAGAAGCGATCGAATACGTCTGGCATCCAATACCAACTTGGGCCCATATCAAAGGTGAAACCTTCTTTTTTTAATTGTCGTGCTCTCCCTCCAATTGTTTCATTTTTCTCATACACCGTCACATCGTGACCACTTTTTGCCAGATAACAAGCAGCAGCTAGAGCCGAGAATCCAGAACCTATAATTGTAATTTTTTTCATATCCTTCATTTGTTTAGCAAATATACGAAATGTTTAAACAAAAACAACTAGATCCAATCTACCAATTCAGTAATTGAACTAAAAAGAGTAATTCGATCTGAAAGTTCCTCTCTTTTTATAAACTCAATCATACGACCAATATACCATAATTCAGTCGTATCATCCACCAACTCATTGGACATTTTTTGAATGTATCCATCGAGTTGATCTCTTTCTGGTTGTACTGTAAGGTAGGAAACAAAAATAATGGAATCAAAATGTTTTTTTAAGTCTTTCAGATTTTCAATAGGCATACTTTCTCCTAAATAAATAGTTTTGTAGCCATGCAATAAAATCTCATAATTCAGGTACATCAGACCTAATTCATGAATTTCATTCATAGGAAGTGACAGTACAAAAACTTTATCTACTTTTGTTTGCTTTAAAACTTGTAGTTTTTCGGTGTTAACTAATAATTTTTGTTTAATTAAGTAGCTGATAAAATGTTCGTGGGCTGGAGTTATCGTGTCCGATTGCCATAATAATCCCAGTTCATTCATCAGTGGTATAAAAACTTGGTGAAATACTTCCTTAAATGATTTTTCTGCAATTAACCAATTATAGGTATTAAAAAACAGCTCCTGATCAAAATTCATCATGGCCATTTTAAATTCACTTATGGCATGACTTTTTGCTGTTTTGTTCGAAATTATTTCACGTACTAAAGAGGGTATTTTTTCTTGAGGGTAAGTTGCTATTTTTGAAATTTTATAGCCATAATCGTGCAACAATGTAATATTTAGCAGTTTTTGCAAACTCACTAAATCATACAATCTGATATTAGTGTCGGTACGCATGGGTTGCAGAATATTGTATCTTTTTTCCCAGATTCGTATGGTGTGCGCTTTTATCCCTGAAAGATTTTCAAGATCTTTTATACTGAACATATTTTTTACATTGTTTATCATTTATCGAAATTTAATGAACAAATGTAAAATAAATTTAATTATAAACTCTTATGATCACACCGAAACTTTTTTTAAACTCAAAACACCCCAAGATTCTATAAAACGGTACACTGCTGAAACTGATTATTTCTTGAACGCTACTAGCTGATTATAAAACTAATACACTTTTTTTTTTGAATTAAACATTGAATAGCAAATAATCAATCCCTTTTAATAATAATAATAAGCCGCAGTTTCCTTCTTATTAAATGGCTGCACTTAAAATTACTTTCTGATTTTCAACTATTTTCAAAAGAAAAACAGCACTAAAAAAAAGCTTTAGAAAAACTACTGCTCCATTTTATTCTCTTAAACATAAGAAAAGCCGTGTGAAAATCTGACCTTTTTCGCAACTTTTCTTAATAATGATTCCTATTATTTATTAAATTTATTTTTTTATGATTGTTCGGGTGATGTCGTCCTGATTATAGACCGTAATAAAATACATCTCACTAGAATAAGAACTTAAAACCATACTTGCCGCTTCCAAAGTTACTTTGATCTCTTGAACTAAAGCGCCTAACATATTAATACTTTAATGCCTCTGATGGGAGTAATACTCTGAATCTTCAAAATAGTAGTGATAGGATTGAGTTAAGAGCCCGTCAGCGGTGGCAGTTACCCAACTTGAAGCTAAATTATTATCCAGAGTGGTACTTATTAATTCGAGGTAACTTCCTCGACCTTCAGGAGCTAATGGACAAGACACGGAATCAAAATATTCTACTGAATCAATTTTAAATAAGTAATAACCATGGTATAATGTCGTATTTTAAAATCAGGATAAAATCATGTAAAAATCTGATTTAAAGCTGTTTTACTTAAAGTTAATTCTTTTGACTTTACGACTTTTAAACTTTCGACTTACTTACATGACAAAAAGCGGTTATAAATAAACAAATAAGCTTGACCCTGACCCTAACTAGATCGAGTTTGACTTTAAAATGAATTTGCAAAACTGAAATTAACGCTGTATCTTTACTCTCAAGACCGATGTTTCTCATTAGAAATATTATCTGGTAATAATTCTTTAATATACTAAATTTCAGTGTTTTTACTGATTAATTATTATTTATTGTATCGATTTTTATTAAAATATATTTTTGTCATGTACTAAAAAATAATAGCTACAATTTAATATCGTATTTTATTAAAACTCTAAATTTCTTTACTACCGATTTCACAGATTAACACAAATTAATTCGTCATTTAGCTTTAAAAATCGTTTTAAACCTTCAAATCTATGACAAAACTCTTTTTAATAATTGCGACAATATATCTTTCATGCTGCTTATTTCAGTATAAAATAACAATCGGACAGGTGAATAAAGCGTAATCTTACGCAAATTTATTTAACACTAGAGTAGCGATATCCTTTTTCAAACCGTTCCGGTGCATTCGTATTTTTTCTTAGTAAACCTATTGCATTTTAAAACTTAAAAATGATTGTTTATTTGTTTTAAAAAGTATAAACAACTAATCTTAAAATACTTAGACACCTAAAAACAACTAATTTAAAACACAAAATCATGAGCATACTCACTGACAATGTAATTCCAGGAAATCATGGTAAAATTTTTGGTACCAATGCGATCAAAGATTTAGATTTATTAGAAATTAAAGCAAGTCTGCTGAAGTTAGACGGAATAATAGACGTCCTTTTGAATACTGATCTTTTCCCTAGAGAATTTACAATACACACCTCCAAGATGATTCCTGTAAGTGTTATTCAAGATCAAGTACGATCAGTGGGGTTTCACGCCATCCCAAAAGAAGTATTTGAACTTTAATTTTTAAAGGTAACTTTTAAAAATCAACACTATCTTTAAAAAAATCAATATCATTTGTTTATTTCAAATCTATATCGTAATATTGCAATATAAATATATAACGATGGGAATTACTAAATCAGACCATTTCACAGACGAGCAAAACGAATTGGCAACTTTAGCCAAAGCCATAGGCCATCCTGCACGTATTGCTATTATTCAACACCTCATCAAGGTGGATAGTTGTGTGTGCGGTGATATTGTAAACGAACTGCCTCTAGCCCAGCCTACGGTTTCGCAGCACCTGAAGGAACTTAAAAATGCCGGACTCATAAAAGGCAATTTTGAAGGAAATGCAATTTGTTATTGCCTAAACGAAGAAGGCTTTAATAAAATAAAAGGCTTTTTTCAGCACATCAATACTTATTTAGAAAACAAGAAAAATCAATGCTGTTAATTTTTAAATTACAAAAATAATGAAACTATCCGAAATTAAAAAAGAGTTGATCACATTAGACAATGTTGCTTTTGTATTACCAAACGGAACCTTTGTTCCTGAACATTTCCATGTAACTGAAGTGGGTTTGATCACTAAAAATTTTATTGACTGCGGTGGAAAAGTTAGAAAAGAAACTGTGGTAAATTTTCAATTATGGGATGCCAATGACTTTGAACACCGCCTAAAACCAAAAAAACTTTTAGAAATTATTGCGCTTTCAGAAAAAATACTGGGCATTGAAGATTATGAAGTAGAAGTCGAATTCCAATCAGAAACTATTGGGAAATACGACATTAGTTTCAACGGAACAGCATTTACCTTAATCAACAAGCAAACGGCTTGTTTGGCAGAGGATCAATGCGGAATTCTTCCCGAAAAACAAAAAGTAAAATTATCCGAAATTCCAAGTCAAACCAATACTTGCACCCCTGGTGGTGGCTGTTGTTAATTTTAAAACTAAGATATGACATTAATCAAAACAAACTTGTTTCCAGAAATAGAAACACAAATAACTGCCTTTGGTTTTGAAGATATTTCAGTTGAACGCAAAATTATTTTGCAACCGCTAATTGACTTTATTCAGACAAAAGTAGCCCATCAACAAGAGATCAGATTGAATTTGATTTGCACACACAATTCCAGAAGAAGTCATCTGGCACAAGTTTGGGCACAAACAGCCGCAGCACATTTCAATGTAAAAAATGTATTTTGCTATTCTGGTGGGACCGAAGCAACTGCTTTATTTCCTATGGTTGCCCAAACTTTAGTACAATCAGGATTCAAAATCAAAGCAATCACAGCAGGAAATAATCCCATTTACACCATAAAATATGGAGAAAATGAGCCTCCTATTATTGGTTTTTCCAAGACCTACGATGATGATTTTAATCCGAAAAATGAATTTGCAGCGATTATGACTTGCTCTCAAGCAGATGGAGGCTGTCCTTTTATCGCTGGTGCTGAAAAACGTATCCCAATTACTTTTGAAGATCCAAAAGCATTTGACAACACTCCACAACAAGCCGAAAAATATCAGGAGCGAAGTTTACAGATTGCCACCGAAATGTTTTATGTCTTCTCCCAAATAAAATTATAAATATGTCAGCATCTACTTGTTTTCCCGCAGCAGAAAGAAAAAAACTAGGTTTCCTAGATCGATTTTTAACCCTTTGGATCTTCCTTGCAATGGCACTTGGTGTTGCTGTAGGGAATTTCATCCCTTCCAGTGGGAATTTTATCAACTCTTTTTCCAGCGGAACAACTAATATCCCACTCGCCATTGGTTTAATCTTAATGATGTATCCGCCATTAGCCAAAGTGAATTATAGTAAAATGGGAGACGTATTCCAAAACACCAAAGTATTGGGTGCTTCCCTGTTCCTGAATTGGGTGGTAGGCCCAATCCTCATGTTTTCATTAGCCTTACTTTTCCTAAATGGATATCCGGAATACATGATTGGAGTCATCTTGATCGGATTAGCCCGATGCATTGCGATGGTAGTGGTTTGGAATGATCTGGCCGACGGTAATAGAGAATATGCCGCTGGATTAATCGCTTTGAATAGTATTTTTCAGGTATTGCTTTACAGCGTATATGCGTATGTTTTCATAACCATTTTGCCACCGTATTTTGGCTATACCGGTTTTGATGTGACGATAGGTATTGGTCAAATTGCAGAAAGCGTAGGTATTTATTTAGGAATTCCATTTGCTTTGGGAATAATCAGCCGGTATGGTCTTATAAAACTCAAAGGCGAAACTTGGTTTCAAAACAAGTATATACCTTTTATTTCTCCTATTACTTTAGTGGCCTTGTTATTTACCATCATATTAATGTTTAGTCTGAAGGGCGCATTAATTGTGCAAATCCCCCTGGATGTAGTTCGGATAGCTATTCCTTTAGTTATTTATTTCACCTTAATGTTTGTGATCAGTTTTTTTCTCGGAAAGTATTTTGGTGCTGATTATTCTAAATCTACCGCAATCGCTTTTACGGCAACCGGAAACAATTTTGAATTGGCTATTGCAGTTGCAATTGGCGTTTTTGGAATCAACAGCGGACAAGCATTTGCCGGCGTTATTGGTCCTCTGGTCGAAGTTCCGGCGCTAATTGCATTGGTAAACGTCGCTTTTTGGTTTAGAAAAAAATATTATACAAAACCCGAATTAGACCCAAAAACTGGAACCTCTTAAATGTTCCGCTACTAGAGAACTCAACTATTTTATCACAGACTCTCTTTTGTTTTAAACTTGTTTTAAAACAGTGAATCTGTGGTAATCTAAAAAACTAAAATAGAATTTAATCCAGATTCAAAACAGAATGAATGAAATTAAAAATGTCATTATCATTGGTGGCGGACAAAGCGGATTGGCTTGCGGATATTATTTAAAACGCAATAAATTAAACGTTTCTCTCCTGGATAAAGAAGAAAAATGCGGTGGTACCTGGCAACATGTTGGGGATAGCCTAACGCTTTTTTCTCCTGCCGAACACAATTCATTGCCCGGCTGGTTGATGCCAAAAAATCTAAAACTGATTTCGGGCTTTTTTATACACGCTAAAAAAAATTATTCTGCAGGAATAACCAGTTCTGAGGTAATGGCTTCTAAAACTTCAAAAGCAGTTTCTGCCATTTTATTTCCTTTGGTGTCTAATAATGGGTTAATCTCGACAAATTCGATACAAACTACTTTTTTGGTTTGAACAATTTGTTTGATGATCGCTATTACTTCATACTGATCAAAACCTTTGGAAACCGGTGTTCCAGTCCCGTAAGAAATCATATCACAATCCATAGAATCCACATCAAAAGAAACATATAGCACTTCACAATGCGATAGTTTAGTTAATGCTTCCGCGACACACTTTCGTAAACCGCGATACCGCACTTCATCAACTTTATAATTTTTGATTTGCAATTTTTCAATTTGCTTATCCTCCTCTTCTTCGGTATCCCGAACGCCAAAATATACCAGGTTTTCTGCCAAAACTTTCGGTCCCTTACAACCTATATTTTTCATGTCTTCCCAGTGCTGTTGGGTTTCCGGAGGCACTTCGTTATTCTGGCAACTCAAATTATCATCCGCAAGAGCCGCAGATAGTGGCATTCCATGAATATTACCGGATGGCGAAGTGTAAGGTGAATGCAAATCCGCATGGGCATCAATCCAAAACACCCCGATATTTTGTTCCGGAAAAGCTGCTTTTATACCACTTAATGTTCCTAATGCCGAAGAATGATCACCTGATAAAACAATTGGAAAATAATTTCCTGCTAAATTTTTCTGTACTGCATTACAAACTCTGGTGCATTGCTCCACTACATGCTCAATTCGTTTAGCCGAAGAACTTCGGTTTTTATCATATATGGATTCGTTGTGCGTTTTGACATCTTCAAACTCAAACTGATTAAAATAATCACTGTTTTGATTGATTGCCGCAATTTCGATAGCATCAATCCCTAAGTCGGATCCTCGTGTACCAGCACCTATATCGGATCTGTTCTTTATTAATTTTATAGATTTTCCCATTGTACTTAAAATTATTTGAAATCGTTTAGAGCTCGCTCAATTATACCCAAACATTCCTGTATTTGAGGTTCTGAAATTACTAATGGTGGTGCAAATCGAATTTTGTTGCCGTGTGTTGGTTTTGCCAATAATCCATAATCTCTAAATTTCATACAAATATTCCAGGCTAAATCAGATTCTTCACCACTGTTGATAACTATGGCGTTCAGTAATCCTTTTCCTCTGACCAACGTAATTAATGGGTTTCTGGAAGCAATTTCGTTAAGTCCTGTTCTTAAAACTTCGCCTAAGTACGCCGCATTTTGTGCTAAATTTTCCTCTTTCACTACTTCCAGTGCAGCAATAGCCACAGCCGCTGCAACAGGATTTCCTCCAAAAGTGGAACCGTGTTGTCCTGGTTTAATCACATTCATAATGGGATCATTCGCTAAAACTGCCGAAACTGGGTACACACCGCCCGAAATAGCTTTTCCTAGAATAAGGATATCTGGTTTTACTTCCGGTCTGCCTTCACATCCTTTTTTACAGTCACAATTTCCGCAAGTTGCTAATAATCTTCCCGTGCGTGCAATTCCTGTTTGCACTTCATCCGCGATAAATAGAACGTTATGTGCTTCACAAAGCGCTTTTGTTTTTGCTAAATATCCTTCGGCAGGAACATACACTCCCGCTTCTCCTTGAATTGGTTCCACTAAAAATCCAGCAATATTTGGGGTTGATTTTAATACGTTTTCTAGGGCGTCAACATCATCGTACGGAATTTTAATAAATCCAGCAGTGAATGGTCCAAAGTTTTTACGGGCACTCTCATCATTCGAAAATGAAATGATTGTTGTTGTTCTTCCGTGAAAATTGTTTTCACAAACAATGATTTGTGCTTGATTTTCAGGAATTCCTTTTATCTCATAGGCCCATTTTCTACACAATTTCAAAGCAGTTTCCACTGCTTCAGCACCTGTATTCATGGGCAACACTTTATCAAAACCAAAATACTTAGTCACATATTCCTCAAAAGGTCCTAGTTGATCATTATGAAAAGCACGTGAAGTTAAGGTCAATGTTTGTGCTTGTTTTATCATTGCATCCACAATTTTTGGATGACAATGCCCTTGGTTTACGGCAGAATAGGCCGATAAAAAATCATAATATTTTTTTCCGTCTACATCCCAGACATAAACCCCTTCGCCTCTTTCTAAAACCACAGGTAAAGGATGGTAATTGTGTGCTCCGTATTGATTTTCTTTAGCTATTAACGCTTCCGATTTTGAAGAAAGGTTTTGTTCTGTGTGTGTCATGATATTCCTATTTTGATATTACAAAGTACAAAACTACAGATTTTTTTTAAATTGACAATAAAAATAAATATTTTGACTTTTTTAAAAGTATTATTTTAAATAAATTACTTAATTTACATGAAAAAAAGTCATTTTTTAAATATAAAATTCAAATAATAGAACTATTCCCATATAAATAAAAATAAGTACTTTTATACAAACACAAAAGCATCATTTATAAGTAAACCAACATGGATATACTAGACGAGTTTGATATCAACATTATCAAAGAATTAGAGAAAGACGGAAGAATGGCGTATTCTGCTATTGCAGCCAATCTAAAAATATCAAATACAATGGTGCATCAGCGCATGAACAGATTAACAGAACAAGGAATACTTATCGGAATAAAACCGGTCATCAATGAAAAGAAAATTGGATATGATTGGGGATCATTCACAGGAATTACCTTGAATAAAGACCAAGATTCTGACCGGATTATTGAGGAACTGAAAAACATTCCAGAAATAACGGAATGCTATTATATCACCGGATCTTTTACCCTTTATATAAAAATAATTGCCAAAAATCATGAGCACATGCGTAAAGTTCTGTATGAAAAAATAGACACTATTCCGGGTATTGCCAAAACAGATTCCATAATCGAACTGGGGTGTGCATTTAAACGAAACGTAAGTCTCTAATTAAAATTCAATAATAATGACGTATTTCAAGAACCATTTACCCCTTGCAGTTTTAATTTTTTGTTTTAGTTGCTCCCTGTTTTCACAAAAGATATCAAACCAAGAACTAGAAAGACTAAAAAAAATGTCGCAACAAGTCACTATTATCAGAGACAATTGGGGAATTGCGCATGTGTATGGCAAAACGGATGCAGATGCCGTTTTTGGAATGCTGTACGCACAATGTGAAGACGATTTCAAACGGGTAGAAATGAATTACATTGAAAAACTGGGCCGTCTTTCCGAAATCAAAGGACAGTCCGTTTTGTACAATGATTTAGAAATTAAACTTTTAATCGATACCGAAGATGCTAAAAACGATTATAAAAAAGCAGCGCCTTGGTTGAAAAAATTATTAAACAGTTATGCGGACGGGATCAACTTTTATCTATACAATCACCCCGAAGTAAAACCCGCTTTATTAACTCATTTTGAGCCTTGGTTTCCATTGCTTTGGACTGACGGAAGTATTGGAGCCATAAGCACAGCTGATCTTTCTACTGGAGAATTGAAAGCTTTTTATTCGGGAAACACCGATAAAGTAGCCTATATAGAACGAGAAAAAGACGTACAAACGGGTTCTAACGGATTTGCAATTGCACCTTCAAAAACAGCGTCTGGGAATGCCATTTTATACATTAATCCGCATACCACTTTTTATTTCAGGCCAGAAATACAGATGAGCAGTCAAGAAGGGCTGAATGCGTATGGAGCCGTTACTTGGGGACAATTTTTTATTTACCAAGGATTTAACGAAAACTGTGGCTGGATGCATACCTCCTCAAGTGTTGATGTTGCGGATATGTATGCCGAGAAAATCGTGACCAAAAACAACAAACTATTTTACGAATACGATACCAAATTAGTTCCAGTTGTCGAGAAAAAAATAACCATCAAGTATCTGGAAAATGGAAAATTGATTCCTAAAACATTCAATACTTATTATACCAATCACGGTCCAATCATGGCTAAAAGAGACGGGAAATGGATTAGCTTAAAATCCAATAACCGTTCGATGAAAAGTCTGGAACAAAGTTGGATACGAACAAAATCAAAAAGTTTTGAAGACTACAAAACTGCAATGGATTTGAAAGCCAATACCTCAAACAATACTGTTTATGCCGATAAAGAAGGAAACATTGCCTACTGGCATGGGAATTTTGTTCCCATTCGGGACAAAAACCTAAATTGGTCAAAAATAATGGACGGTACGACACCGGCTACACAATGGAAAGGATTACATGAAGTTTCAGAAACAGTACATTCTTATAATCCTATAAACGGCTGGTTACAAAACTGTAATTCTACACCATATACCGTGGCAGGAGATTATAGTCCAAAAGAAGAAAATTACTTGCCTTATATGGCTCCAGACGGAGAAAGTTTCAGAGGATTAAATGCTGTACGATTATTGAACAAAGGCAATAAATATACACTAGACAAAGTGATTGCTGACGGTTACGACACGAAACTAACGGCTCTCGAAGTGTTAATTCCATCCTTAATTTCCAGTTTTGAGAAAAACATCAGTCCCGAAGATACGCTTTATACAGAACTGTCAGAACCGATAACCTTATTGAAAAACTGGGATTATTACGCCCGGGAAAATTCTGTGGCTACCACCTTAGCTGTGGAATGGGCTTATAAATTAAACCCCATTATTCAAAAAGTATATATTGATCAGGGCCAAAAGGACCAAGTAGAAAATACTCGTGATTTTGCTAAAAATGCGTTTCCAGATCAACTGATTCCACAATTGCAAATGGTGATAAACGAATTGAAAATAAAATTTGGTACTTGGCAAATTCCTTGGGGCGAAATCAATCGTTTCCAGAGAACATCAGGCGACATAAATCTGGTTTATAGTGATGCTTTGGAAAGTTTACCTATTAGTTATGGACCAGCGCTTTGGGGAAGTTTACCTGCTTTTAAAAGCAATTATCAAAAAGATACCAAAAAACGCTACGGATTTAACGGAAATAGTTTTGTGTGTGCGGTGGAATTTGGACCAAAAATAAAAGCCAAATCGTTACTTGCGGGAGGAAATAGCGGTGATTCAAAATCGAAACATTTTTACGATCAAGCTGAAATGTACCGAAAAGGACAATTCAAAGACGTATTGTTTTATAAAGAGGATGTCCAGAAAAATGCCGAAAAAACATATCATCCCGGCGAGTAATCGCTTGTCTGTACGCCATAAGAATTAAAAATTACATCATCAATTAAAAAATCAAAGTCTTAGTTTTAGGATAAATTGATTGAGACATTTGTAAAAATAAAAATATCTAATATGAAAAATATTTTCTTTGTCTTTTTAGGATTCTTTTTGTTTTCCAATGACACATTTGCACAATTAAAATCCGTCAAATACACGGATGGAAACCAACAATTAAATGGCTTGTCTATTGCACCTAAAAAAGGAAGCAAAACAAAACCCGGAATTCTAATCCTTCCCGCTTGGAAAGGAATCGATACACATTCAAAACAATCTGCTGAGAGACTTTCAAGCATGGGCTATTATGCATTTGTAGCAGATATTTATGGCCAAGGGAATTATCCCGTAACCACACAAGAAGCCGGAAAGCAAGCTGGTTTTTACAAAAAAAATGTAGCTGATTATCAAAGACGCATTCAACTTGCTTTAGACCAATTAGTAAAAGCAGGCGCAAATCCTGCCAATATCGTAGTAATAGGCTATTGTTTTGGCGGAACAGGAGCACTGGAAGCCGCAAGAGCGGGAATGAAAATTCAAGGTGCAGTTTCTTTTCACGGAGGTTTAGGACATGATGCCGCAAGGGTAAATAATCCAATCACGGCTGAAATCCTGGTTTTACATGGTGCTGACGACACCTATGTGCCAGCAACGGAAGTGTCGTCCTTTCAACAAGAAATGAGAGATACAAAAGCAGAATGGGAAATGATTTATTATGCAAATTCCGTACATGCCTTTACTGAAATTGAAGCTGGTAATGATAATTCAAAAGGAGCAGCGTATAACGAAAAAGCTGCTATACGTTCTTGGGAGCGCATGAATTCTTTCTTAAAAGAAGTTTTAAAATAATTTAGATTTTTTTTTTTCAAAAAAAGTATACGTTCCAATTTTTTGTTAATTTTATAAATTAAAATGTACCTGACCGCGCTAATATACCACAATCGTTAGCGCAGTTTTACAAACTGTGCCCACAACAGAGAGCAAATAATGCAAAAAACTATGAGCAATTCAGGGCTTTTTGCTGTTTTTAAAACAAAAAATGTCTGCTAAGAATAAAGCCCTAAAAACCGAAGACCGGATTAGAAAATGAATTAGAATTGGTTTTATTAGATTTATTTTAGTGGCTAATTGGAATTGATACGGTTTTCAAAACTGCGCCAACGATTCTCTGTAAATACTAATGATCTATTGAACGCTTTTCCTCACTGGCGCTCGTTTATCCATGTTCTTTGGTGCTCGTTTGCAACGAGTACATACTTAAATTAAGACACAAATTATAATATTTATAATGCGGATCATTAAAAATTTCTTTAAGATTTTTTACAGAATAGATTATATAACTGTGTTACAAAAACTTTATAGTTCACATTAGTGACTAGGCACTAAAGTTTAACGGCACATTGAAAAGGGTACGAAGCCGGAAAATCTCGCACGGCCGTACACGCTTTTTTATTATAATCCTACACTAAAATTTTACTTCATGAAAACGATTTCGTTAAATAGTAACAATCCTTTCATAATTTTGCGATATAATTTCTAATTTTTAAAATTTATCCTTATTTTTTTTTTAATTTGCAATCAAATCCAATATTTTCTATAATGACAAATATCACCCGCCTTTTTGATTTCCCTTATTATCAGCAAGAAAAATACAATTCCATTCCGGATGCTTTAACAACAAAGCAAAATGGAGTTTGGATCAAAACATCTACACAGGAATATATCGCTAAAGCCAATGCCGTTTCGAGAGCACTACTCCGAATGGGTGTTCAAAAAGACGATAAAATTGCTATCATCTCTTCTAATAACAGAACCGAATGGAATATTATGGATATTGGTGTGTTGCAAACCGGCGCACAAACCGTTCCCATTTATCCTACCATTTCAGAAGAAGATTACGAATATATTCTGAACCATTCCGGTTCTATGTACTGTTTCGTATCGGATGCCGAAGTGCTTCGAAAAGTAAACCTCATCAAACATAAAGTTCCTACACTCAAAGAAGTATATTCCTTCAACGAAATAGAAGGTTGCACCAACTGGAATGAATTACTGATTCTTGGCGTAGACAACGGAAACCAAAACGAAGTGGAACAACGCAAAAATAACGTAAAAACTGAAGATTTAGCCACAATAATCTATACTTCCGGAACAACGGGAAGACCAAAAGGAGTCATGCTTTCTCATAAAAACATTGTATCGAATGTTTTAGACAGTGCTTCGAGAATTCCGTTTGAAGCCGGAAAAAGCCGTGCTTTAAGCTTCCTTCCTATTTGCCATATTTTTGAAAGAATGATTTTGTATTTATACCAATATTACGGAGTTTCAGTATATTTTGGCGAATCAATTGATAAAATTAGTGACAATCTAAAAGAAGTAAGACCAACAGTAATTACTGCCGTTCCGAGACTTTTAGAGAAAGTATACGATAAAATATACGCTAAAGGAACTGAGTTAACCGGTGTCAAAAAGAAACTATTTTTTTGGGCGATTGACTTAGGTTTAATCTATGAGCCGTATGGCAAAAATGGTTTTTGGTATGAATTACAACTCAAAATTGCCCGCAAACTGATTTTTAGTAAATGGAAGGAAGGTTTGGGTGGAAACCTCGATTTAATGGTTTCCGGAAGCGCTGCTTTGCAACCAAGACTAGCCCGCATTTTTGCCGCTGCCGAAATCCCAGTTATGGAAGGCTACGGATTGACCGAGACCTCTCCGGTAATCTCTGTAAATGATATTAGAAATGGTGGTTTCAGAGTGGGAACGGTGGGTAAAGTAATTGATAATGTGGAAGTGTTAATTGCTGAAGACGGCGAAATCCTTTGTAAAGGACCAAACGTAATGATGGGCTATTACAAAGATGAGAAATTGACCAATGAAGTAATAACTGACGGCTATTTTCACACTGGTGATATTGGAATTTTTGACGAAGACGGATTCTTAAAAATCACGGATCGTAAGAAAGAAATGTTCAAAACCTCAGGTGGTAAATATATTGCCCCACAATTAATCGAAAATACGATGAAACAATCGCGTTTCATTGAACAAATTATGGTTATTGGTGACGGTCAAAAAATGCCGGCTGCCTTTATTCAGCCGAGTTTTGATTTCATCAAAGAATGGGCCGTTATCCACGGAATCAACATAGGAAAAAGCAATGAAGAAATAATTGCCAACGAAAAAGTAATCGAAAGAATCCAATTGGAAATTGACAATCTGAACGAAAAATTTGGAAATTGGGAGAAGATAAAACGTTTTGAGCTAACGCCGGATTTATGGTCTGTGGAAGGTGGACAGCTTACGCCAACCCTGAAACTAAAACGAAAAATAGTAATGGAAAAATACATTGATTTATTCCATAAAATCTACAACTAGCCGTTATGAAACTAAAAGTCTTGATTTACTCCGTTGTCAGTGTGTTCTTTTTTTCTAATTGTCAGGAAAAACCAAAGGAAGATTCCATAAAAGCAAATTATTTAGATTTCTCCAAACGGGACGACCAACTCACAGGCGGCATCAAAATGATTCCGATTCATACGCCAAAAGGCACGTTTAAAGTCTGGACCAAACGAGTGGGCAATAATCCTAAAATAAAGGTGTTGTTGCTGCACGGCGGCCCAGGTTTGACCCATGAATTATACGAGGCCTTTGACGGGTATTTTCCCAACGAAAGCATTGAATACATTTATTACGATCAGTTAGGCTCGTATTACAGCGACCAACCCAACGACAACAGTTTGTGGACCAATGAACGTTTTGTGGAGGAAGTCGAGCAAGTGCGCATCGCATTAGGCTTGGACAGTTCTAATTTTTACCTGATGGGACAATCTTGGGGCGGAATCCTAGCAATGGAATACGCTTTGAAATACCAAAAAAACCTGAAAGGATTAATTATCTCAAATATGATGGCGAGTGCTCAGGAATATAACGCTTACGCAAAAGACGTTCTGGCACCGCAAATGGATTCTAAAATCCTAAAGCAATTACAGGATATCGAAAAAAATAATGATTTTGATAATCCAAAATACAGCGAATTACTGTTCAAACATTACTACACGGAACATATTTTGAGAATGCCACTCGAAAAATGGCCAGAATCCATCAACAGATGTTTCAAGCACATTAATCCTAATGTATATGTTTTTATGCAAGGCCACAGTGAATTTGGCATCACTGGAAATGCCTCCCTTAAAAATTGGGATGTCAAAGCCAGACTAAAAACCCTTACTGTTCCAACCTTGAGTATTGGTTCTAAATACGATACTATGGATCCCGAACACATGAAATGGATTGCTAACGAAGTCCAAAACGGACGTTTCTTGTTTTGTCCTAACGGAAGTCACCTTTCACAATACGATGACCCAAAAACCTATTTTCCGGGTGTGATTAAGTTCTTGAAAGATGTGGATAAAGGGGAGTTTAAGAAGGGTTAAATAAAAGATACTATAAAAAAACCACGAATTGATTTTCGTGGTTTTTTGGTTTTTAGTCGAGAACAATAAACTCAAAAATCAAATTTAACGATAGTAAACTACTTATTACGTAAATCCATAATCCCAACAATTAAATTAAAATCCCCAATCATTCTCCTCAGCAGGATTTGCGTAAGGGATGGAAGTGGCATCCCACGCTTTTTAGCGTGGATACAACGTACAGCCCGACCCGGAGTTTTTACGCAGGGATACGACCAAAAAATTAATTACTCTTAAAAAAAGAGTATAATCTCCTCTATTTCAGTGGAGATTTTTTATATTTAATGCTTTTTAACAAAAAAATGTTTTAATATATTATGCGTGCATAGTATTTTTTATTATATTTGAAAACGATATAGTTACTTATGAAAGATAAAACGATAGATTATATTTTACGTGCCACCTGGCAAGCAGTGGCCAGAATGTATAATGAAGAAGCTTCGAAATACGATGCGAGCATGGCTACTGGGTTCGCTTTATTGAGTATTGATAAGGAAGGTGGGACGCCATCGACCTCATTAGGACCAAAAATGGGAATGGAAGCTACCAGCTTAACCAGAACCCTTAAATCTATGGAGGAAAAAGGCTTGATTATTCGCAAGAAAAATCCAGTGGATGGCCGTGGAGTATTGATTTACCTCACGGATTTTGGTAAAGAAAAAAGAGAATTGTCAAAAAATACGGTGTTGAAATTCAATGAAACGGTGAAACAAACTATTTCGGAAGAGAAACTGCAGCACTTTATTGAAGTTGCAGAAGCCATCAATGAATTAATTCAAGAGAAAAATATATTTACGCACACGAGCGCCAGCGAACTGGCGGAACAAACTGAAAAAACAGCGAATGACACCGCCAAAATTGAAATCCTTCAATAAAAATAGCGCTGTCATTTTCTAATGAAAATCAAATATTATTTATATGAAACGCACAATTAAAAAAGTTGCAGTGATTGGATCCGGAATTATGGGTTCAGGAATTGCTTGTCATTTTGCTAACATTGGAGTTGAAGTTCTGTTATTAGATATTGTTCCAAGAGAACTTACCGAAGCGGAAGCTAAAAAAGGACTGACTTTAGAAAGCAAAATCGTTAGAAACCGATTGGTAAATGAGCATTTGGCCAATTCACTGAAATCGAAACCCTCTCCTATTTACAATCCAAAATTTGCTAGCAGAATTACTACTGGAAATACCACAGATGACATGGCGAAAATCGCTACTGTGGATTGGATTATTGAAGTTGTTGTAGAACGGTTAGACATCAAGAAAATGGTTTTTGAACAAATTGAAAAATTCAGAAAACCGGGAACTCTAGTAACTTCAAACACATCTGGAATTCCAATTCACTTTATGAGTGAAGGACGAAGCGACGATTTCCAAAAGCATTTCTGCGGGACACACTTTTTTAACCCTGCGCGTTATTTGAAATTATTCGAAATTATTCCTGGCCCGCACACAGCATCGGAAGTTTTGGATTTTCTTACGGATTATGGATCCAAATTCTTGGGTAAAACTTCGGTCGTGGCCAAAGATACTCCAGCGTTTATTGGAAACCGAATCGGGATTTATGGGATTCAAAGTTTGTTTCATTTAGTTAAAGAAATGGGATTGACGATTGAAGAAGTGGATAAATTGACCGGTCCAGTTATTGGAAGACCAAAATCAGCTACTTTCAGAACTGTTGACGTAGTTGGATTGGATACTTTGGTGCACGTTGCCAACGGAATCTACGAAAATTGTCCGAATGACGAGCAACACGATTTGTTTAAATTGCCGGATTTTGTCAACAAAATGATGGAGAACAAATGGTTGGGAAGCAAAACTGGTCAAGGTTTTTATAAAAAAGTAGACAAGGATATTTTATCATTGGATTTAGATACTTTAGAATATCGTCCGGCTAAAAGAGCGTCTTTCGCCACTTTAGAACTGACAAAAACGATTGATAAACCTATTGACCGTTTTAAAGTTTTGGTAAAAGGAAAAGATAAAGCAGGCGAATTTTACCGTAAAAGTTTTGCGGGAATGTTTGCTTACGTTTCCAATAGAATTCCTGAAATTTCAGATGAATTATACAAGATTGACGATGCCATGAAAGCCGGTTTTGGATGGGAAAATGGTCCTTTCGAAATTTGGGACGCCATTGGTGTTGCCAAAGGAATCGAAATGATGAAAGCGGAAGGCCTTGAACCAGCTGCTTGGGTAACTGATATGCTTGCTAATGGAACTAAAAGTTTCTATTCAATAAAAGAAGGTGCTACTTATTTTTATGATATTCCAACAAAATCTGCAACTAAGGTTCCTGGTCAGGATGCCTTTATTATCCTGAACAACATACGCGAAAGCAAAAAAGTGTGGAGCAATAGCGGCGCCATTATTCAAGATTTAGGAGATGGAATTTTGAACTTAGAATTCCAGTCTAAAATGAATACGATTGGTGGCGATGTTTTACAGGCGATCAACAAAGCGATTGACTTATCTGAAAAAGAATATCAAGGATTGGTTATTGGAAATCAGGCAGCGAATTTCTCTGTGGGTGCTAACATAGGAATGATTTTCATGATGGCCGTCGAGCAAGAATACGACGAGCTGAATATGGCCATCAAAATGTTCCAAGACACAATGATGCGCGTGCGCTACTCCGGAATTCCAGTTGTGGTTGCGCCACACGGAATGACTTTTGGCGGTGGTTGCGAAATGAGCTTACACGCTGATAAAGTTGTTGCTGCAGCCGAAACGTATATGGGATTAGTAGAATTTGGCGTTGGAGTTATTCCTGGCGGTGGCGGATCTAAAGAGATGGCATTGCGTGCTGCAGATTTATTCCATAAAAATGATGTGGAGTTGAACGTATTGCAAGAATATTTCTTGACGATCGCTATGGCAAAAGTATCTACTTCAGGTTACGAAGCTTTTGATACCGGACTTTTACAACACGGAAAAGATATCATCGTTGTGAATAAAGACCGTCAGATTGCTGAAGCAAAGAAACACGCTTTATTAATGGCAGAAGCAGGTTACACACAACCAATTCGCAGAAGCGACGTAAAAGTTCTTGGAAAACAAGCTTTGGGAATGTTCTTAGTAGGAACAGACCAAATGGAAGCCGGAAAATACATCTCGGAACACGACAAGAAAATCGCTAACAAACTAGCTTATGTTATGGCTGGTGGAGATTTATCAGAACCAACTTTAGTAACCGAACAATATTTATTGGATCTGGAACGTGAAGCATTCTTATCTCTTTGTACAGAAAGAAAAACATTAGAAAGAATCCAGTTTATGTTAACCAAAGGGAAACCGTTACGCAATTAGAAAATAGAACAAGGAGAATAGAATATAGATTAAAAACAAAATTTAAAGTCTATTATTTATTCTCTATATTCTCAACTCTTAAAAAAAAAAAATGAAAACAGCCTATATAGTAAAAGCATACAGAACAGCCGTGGGGAAAGCCCCAAAAGGCGTGTTTAGATTTAAACGTCCTGATGAATTGGCAGCAGAAACCATTCAGTTTATGATGAATGAGTTGCCTGATTTTGACAAAAAACGTATCGATGACGTGATGGTAGGAAATGCCATGCCAGAAGCAGAACAAGGACTAAACGTGGGACGATTAATTTCCTTAATGGGATTGAAAATCGAAGATGTACCAGGTGTAACCGTAAACCGTTATTGCGCGTCAGGATTAGAAACAATTGGTATGGCTACAGCCAAAATTCAATCGGGAATGGCAAATTGTATTATTGCCGGTGGTGCCGAGAGCATGAGTTTTATTCCAATGGGAGGGTACAAACCAACTCCGGATTATGCTGTTGCAAAAGCGGGGAACGAAGATTACTATTGGGGAATGGGGCTAACTGCAGAAGCTGTTGCCAAACAATTCAATGTGTCTCGTGCAGACCAAGATGAGTTTGCTTACAACTCACACCTGAAAGCTCTTAAAGCACAAGCCGAAGGCAAATTTGACAAACAAATTGTTCCTATTACGGTAGAACAAACATTTATCAATGAAAATGGTAAAAAAGAAACCAAATCCTATATCGTAAATAAAGATGAAGGCCCGAGAGCTGGAACTTCAGTAGAAGCTTTGGCTGGTTTACGTCCTGTTTTTGAAGAAGGCGGAAGTGTAACTGCCGGGAATTCTTCTCAAATGAGTGACGGAGCCGCTTTTGTTCTAATCATGAGCGAAGAAATGGTTAAGGAACTGAACCTTACTCCTATTGCTCGTTTGGTGAACTTCGCTTCGGCAGGAGTAGAACCAAGATTAATGGGAATTGGCCCGGTAAAAGCGATTCCAAAAGCATTGAAACAAGCAGGATTAACATTAAATGATGTTGATTTAATTGAATTAAACGAAGCTTTTGCATCACAATCGTTAGCCGTAATTCGTGAATTAGGATTGAATCCTGATATCGTAAACGTCAACGGTGGAGCAATTGCAATGGGACATCCACTGGGCTGTACCGGAGCAAAACTGTCTGTTCAACTCTTCGACGAAATGAAAAAAAGAGGCAACAAATACGGAATTGTGAGTATGTGTGTGGGAACTGGACAAGGAACTGCTGGGGTTTACGAACTTTTGTAGTCAAAGATTTCCATCCGTTTGTCATTCCGACAAAGAAGGAATCTTTACTATTAATGCAGAATTAGCTACTGAGATTCCTCCTTGTTTGGAATGACAATATTGACAATTCAATTTATAAATAAAATTCATCATTTAAAATAACAAGAAATGGCAGATACAATTGAAAAAAACGTAACCCGTGGCGGTCAGTTTTTAGTTAAACAAACAAAGTGCGAAGATATCTTTACACCAGAAGATTTTTCAGAAGAGCAATTAATGATGCGTGACTCTGTAAAAGAATTTGTAGATAAAGAATTGTGGGCACACAAAGATCGTTTTGAGAAAAAGGATTATGCGTATACACAAGAAACCATGAAAAAAGCTGGGGACTTAGGACTTTTAGGAGTTGCTGTACCTGAAGCTTATGGTGGATTAGGAATGGGATTTGTATCAACAATGTTGGTTTGTGATTATATTTCGGGAGCAACAGGTTCATTCTCAACTGCTTTTGGAGCACATACCGGAATTGGGACTATGCCAATAACTTTGTACGGAACAGAAGAACAAAAACAAAAATACGTTCCAAAATTAGCTTCTGGCGAATGGTTTGGAGCCTATTGTTTAACAGAGCCAGGCGCAGGATCTGATGCTAATTCTGGAAAAACAAAAGCTGTTTTATCAGAAGATGGTACACATTACAAAATCACAGGACAAAAAATGTGGATTTCAAACGCTGGATTTTGTTCATTGTTTATCGTTTTTGCCCGTATTGGTGATGATAAAAATATCACTGGTTTTATCCTAGAAAACACAGCTGATAACGGAATATCAATGGGCGAAGAAGAGCATAAATTAGGAATACGTGCTTCCTCTACGCGTCAGGTTTTCTTTAATGAAACAAAAGTTCCTGTAGAAAACATGTTGTCCGAAAGAGGAAACGGTTTCAAAATTGCCATGAACGCTTTGAATGTAGGTCGCATCAAATTAGCAGCTGCTTGTTTGGATGCACAGCGCAGAGTTATTTCAGGTTCAGTGAAATATGCTAATGAAAGAATCCAGTTCAATACTGCAATTTCTCAGTTTGGTGCTATCCGTGCAAAACTAGCAGAAATGGCTACAAGTTGTTACGCTGGAGAAAGCGCTTCCTACCGCGCTGCAAAAGATATTGAAGACAGAATTATAGCTCGTGAAGCCGAAGGAGTTTCACATCAGGAAGCAGAATTGAAAGGCGTTGAAGAATATGCTATTGAATGTTCAATCCTTAAAGTAGCCGTTTCTGAAGATGTACAAAATTGTGCTGATGAAGGAATTCAAATTTTTGGCGGAATGGGATTCTCTGAGGACACTCCGATGGAAAGTGCTTGGAGAGATGCCAGAATTGCCCGTATTTACGAAGGAACTAACGAAATCAACAGAATGCTTTCAGTAGGGATGTTGATTAAAAAAGCGATGAAAGGTCATATAGATTTATTAGGTCCTGCTTCAAAAGTACAAGAAGAATTAATGGGAATTCCATCTTTTGAAACCCCTGATTATTCTGAATTGTTTGCAGAAGAAAAAGAAATGATTGGCAAATTAAAAAAAGCATTCTTAATGGTAGCCGGTGGAGCTGTTCAAAAATACGGTCCGGATTTAGATGCACACCAACAGTTATTGATGGCCGCTTCAGATATTTTAATCGAAATCTATATGGCTGAAAGCACAATCCTTAGAACGGAAAAGTTAGCCAAAAAAGAAGGAGAAACTAAAGTACAAGAGCAAATTGCAATGGCCAAATTATACTTGTATAAAGCCGTAGATATTGTTACTCAAAAAGGAAAAGAAAGTGTTATTTCCTTTGCTGAAGGCGATGAACAACGTATGATGTTGATGGGACTACGTCGTTTTACTAAATATACAAATATGCCAAATGTTGTAGGATTAAGAGAAACAATAACGGTTAAATTAGTAGCTGAAAATGAATATTGTTTTTAATTACAAAAAAAAATACTGCTTTAATTGATACAAAAACCACTCGCAACTGCGGGTGGTTTTTTGCTTTTATAGCAATAAGATATAAATAGAAATACAAACTACTTCATTTTATTACCTATATTTATCCTCTATCACTATTTAATTTCTTTTTAATGAATAAAAAAACAAGCTTATTTCTACTCGCATTTTCTTTTATTTCCACCATTTATGGACAGGAAAAGCCGAAATGGGATGTCGCAAAACCTGGAAAAGAATTCAATTACAAGGCCCATAAATTTACCACATCCGAAGGAACTTGGATGAACCTCGATGTGAGTCCAGACGGGAAAACTATCGTTTTTGATCTCTTGGGAGATATTTACCAAATGCCTATAACAGGCGGAACAGCAAAAATACTTCGTTCCGGTATTCCTTTTGAAGTACAACCCAGATTCAGCCCTGACGGAAAACACATTTCGTTCACTAGCGATGCTGGTGGTGGCGATAATATTTGGTTCATGAAAGCCGATGGAAGTGAAGTGAAACAAATCACTAAGGAAAATTTTCAACTACTGAACAATGCGACTTGGATGCCCAACGGCAATTATCTGGTAGCAAGAAAACACTTTACATCAAGCCGTTCTCTTGGCGCTGGTGAAATGTGGCAATACCACATTAGCGGTGGTAGTGGCGTACAATTGACCAAACGAAAAAACGACCAGCAAGATGTTAACGAACCTGTAATTTCTCCTGATGGCAAATACATGTATTACAGTGAAGACGTTTCTCCCGGTGGTTATTTCAAATACAATAAAGATCCTAACAGTGAAATCTATGCTATCAATCGCTATGATTTTGAAACGGGAGAAACAGAAAAAATTACGGGTGGTCCGGGAGGCGCCGCTCGACCACAAATTTCAAGAGATGGTAAACTGTTAGCGTATGTAAAACGAGTGCGTACCGCAACGGTTTTGTATGTTCATAATTTAGAAACAGGTGAAGAAGGTCCCGTTTATGATAAACTTAACAAAGATCAACAAGCCGCTTGGGCTTTGTTTGGTGTGTATCCTAATTTCAATTGGATGCCAAACAATGAAGACATTATAATTTGGACCGGAGGTAAAATTCAAAAAATAAATACAAAAACAAATCAGGTAACACAGATTCCTTTCACAGCCGATGTCGCTATTGACATTGCAGATCGGGTACATTCTGATACGCCAATAACTGACAATGACTTTACAGTAAAAATGATCCGTGATGCTGTAACCGCTCCCGATGGAAAAACAGTAGTCTTTAGAGCTTTAGGATATTTATGGACTAAAAGCTTGCCTAATGGAAGTCCAAAACGATTGACTACAGATACTGATTTTGAAGCAGAACCTACTTTTACCGCTAATGGTAAAGAGATAATCTATGTTAGTTGGAACGACACAAATTTAGGCACTATCAGAAAGATTAATTTAGAAAGTAAAAAATCTGTCAAATTAACCTCTGAAAAAGGAATTTACAGAACACCAAGTCTCTCTCCTGACCAAAAAACAATTGTCTACGTCAAGGAAGGCGGGAATATGGATCAAGGTTTTGCTTTTTCAAAAAAACCAGGGATTTACACCATGAATGTTACAGGTGGCAAATCAAAATTTATTACCTCAAAAGGAGAATATCCTGTGTTTACTAAAGAAGGAAATCGTATTTTCTTCCAAACTGGGGGAGTCTTTTTTGGGGATTTAACCAAAGAACTCAAAAGTGTTGACCTTAACGGAAAAGAAGAACGCACCCATATTAAATCCAAATATGCTAACCGATTGGTGCCAAGTCCAGACAATCAGTGGATCGCTTTCACCCATTTACACAAAGCTTATGTGGCTCCATTAAACATCAACGGCCAAGAAGTAGATTTGGACGAAAAAACTACGAATGTACCTGTGTCAGAATTGTCAAAAGAGGCTGGAATTAATTTACATTGGTCACCCAATAGCAAAAACGTGATGTGGATGTTAGGCAATACTTATTTTTCGAATGCCGTAAAAAACAGATTTACTTTTTTACCGGATTCACCTGAAAAAGTTGAAAAACCATCTGATATAGGTATTAAAATAGATTTAAAATCAAAAGTTGATAAACCAAAAGGCAGAATTGCCCTGACGAATGCTCGTATCATCACTATGGACGGCGACAAAGTGATTGAAAACGGTAGTATTATAATCAATGAAAATCGGATTGAAGCCATTGGTAATGCAAGTGACATTCGTATTCCTGAAACGGCTATGGTTTATGACCTGACTGGTAAAACTATTATGCCCGGAATGGTAGATGCTCATGCCCATGTAGGTGCTTTTCGTTATGGATTAACCACCCAACAAAATTGGCCTTTCTATGCAAATTTAGCCTTTGGAGTAACGACATCGCATGATCCGTCTTCTAACACGGAATCTATTTTTACCCTTTCGGAAATGGTAAAAAGTGGTGCCATTGTAGGACCCCGAATATATTCAACCGGATTTATTTTGTACGGTGCTGAAGGAGACTTTAAAGCAATTGTCAATACTATTGATGACGCTCGTTTTGCAGTAAAACGGACCAAAGTTTTTGGAGCACTTTCTGTAAAAAGCTATAATCAACCAAGACGTGACCAACGTCAACAGGTATTGCAAGCGGCCAGAGAAGAAGAAATTAATGTGGTACCAGAAGGCGGCTCGACCTTCTTTACTAACATGACCATGGTGATTGACGGTCATACCGGAGTGGAACACAATATACCAGTAGCACCCGTTTATAAAGATGTACTCGAACTTTGGGGTACAAGTAAAGTAGGATATACTCCTACCCTAATCGTAAATTATGGCGGATTGAATGCCGAATATTATTGGTATCAAAAAACAAATGTTTGGGAAAACAAAAAACTACTCCAATTCACCCCAAGGGCCGTAATTGATTCCCGCTCGAGATACCGCATGATGGCTCCTGATGAAGAGTATGAAAACGATCATATTTTGACATCTAAAACCGTAAAAACGCTTGCTGACAATGGCGTAAAAGTCAATATGGGAGCACACGGACAGTTGCAAGGAATGGGAGCACACTGGGAATTATGGAGTATACAGCAAGGTGGAATGAGCAATTTAGAAAGTTTGAAAACAGCCACCATTAATGCAGCCAATTATATCGGAGCCGGAAAAGACATTGGTTCATTAGAAACCGGAAAATTGGCTGACATTTTAGTTTTGGATAAAAACCCATTAGAAAATATCCAAAACTCCAATACGTTATTGTATACCATCGCAAATGGCCGAATGTACGAATCCGAAACAATGAATGAAATAGGTAACGAACCTAAAAAAAGAGAAAATTTTTATTGGGAAAACAACGCATACAATGCTAATTTCCCATGGCATGAGGAGTCCAATAGCTTTATGCATCAACAATGTTGTAGTTCTGGCTTTAGCCACAACTAAGAATTAATTTTAAACTAAAAAAACCATTCGCAAAACGAATGGTTTTTTTAGTTTAAATTCAACTTGTTAAAAAAGCAACTAATTACTTCATTTTTAAATACTTGTTAATTTCAGGATATGCCAATTCAAAATGAAATTTATATAATTTCCGTAAAAAAAATAGATATTCAAAATATCATTGTAGGTAAAACAAATCAAATTTTAAGTCTTTATTAACCCAAGTCGGTCTATTAATGATTATTTTTATACAAATATTTAATCCCTATTTAAGACTAACAAATAAATTATGGAAAATAATAATACACGAAGAAATTTTTTAAAAAAAACGGCCCTATTGTCTACAGGTACAATTATTGGCTCTGGATTATTCAATGCTGCATTTGCTGCCCAGCCAGTACTGCAAATTGACAATCAACCCTATGAAGCAGCTTTCACAGATACTACTGGAACCTACAGTCTTCCTAAATTAGGTTATAGCTATAATGAATTAGAGCCTCATATTGATAAAGCTACAATGGAAATTCACTACAGCAAACACCATCAAGCTTATGTGACAAATTTGAATAAAGCCATTGATACTTTGGATAAAAACTTAATTGATTATTCAAAATCTTTAGAAAGTATCTTTGAAAAAATGTCTAAATTCCCAGAAGCCATTCGGAATAACGGAGGCGGACATTACAATCACAGCTTGTTTTGGAGTTTAATGAAACCTAATGGTGGTGGTATTCCAAAAGGCAAATTGGCAGCAGCCATAACCACAACTTTTGGTTCTTTTGATGAATTCAAGAAACAATTTAGTGATGCATCTATGAAAAGATTTGGTTCCGGTTGGGCCTGGTTAGTGGTGCAAGACGGAAAATTAGTAATAGGTTCTACGGCAAACCAAGACAATCCTTTGATGCGATTACGAGGGAAGGGACTTAAAGGAAAACCCGTTTTAGCTTTAGATGTCTGGGAACATGCGTATTATCTTAAAAATCAAAACCGAAGAGCTGATTATATAAACTCTTTTTGGAATGTAGTTGATTGGGATGCCGCCGAAAACTTATTTAATTCTTAAAAAACAATAAAAACCCTGAATTAAAAAGTAGGATTCCGGGTTTTTTATTTAAAAAAAAGGGGCCTCTGAGACTTCATTTTTTAATAATTATTCGTTAGAAATCCGTACTGTTCAAAATTAAAAAAACCAATACTAATTAAAAGTAATATCTGTGTTAAACTAAAAAACAGAAGTTAAAATTACGAAAAAAAGTATAGCTTTGTACCTTCAAATTAAAGCAATGATTAACCCTTCAGCATCAGGTTGGATAGATAAATTTTTTATTGAACAAAAGTTTTCAAAAGAAACGGTTTCAAAAACTACCGATATATTTTATCAAAAAGTTAGAGAAACAGGTTTTATATATGGCCATATCATTGCATTTGAAACTGTAGCACCTATTGAAACTAAGGGTTGGTTCAAAGAAGAGATTTCAAAAGTCGCACTTTTAAATACTTTGCATGCAGTTTTTTGTTTAACAAATGAAAATATCAGCCCTGATAATTTCATTAAACAAGCCGTTACTTTTTACAATCAAATGAATCCTCAAGGCTTTAACCTATTTAAAAAAATACTGCCAAAGAATTCTCCTGCTTTAACTTTAGAAAAAATAATTGATGAGCGTGTTCAAACAAATGATAGCATCATCAGTAAAAATTTTTCTCACCTAGTAACTAATGCCTTACTGTTTATTGATGTCTTGGCCTTTCGCCAATACTTAATTCATGGTGAAATTCCGGAAAAGTATTTAAAAAAGATCGAGGAAACTATTGTAAATGTGGTCACACTTGCTTTAAAAATTAAAACAAAAAAATCTCAATACGATGATTTATTAATCAAGCTTTTTGAAGCTTCTATTCGCTACAGTAAATTCTCTAAGGTATCAGTACAAAGCTTAGAGACACTTGAACTAGATTATTTTTCAAATGACTTAGAAAAATACTATTTGATAGATCTTGCAGGAATGGCTTTATGGAGTGATGGAGAAATTGAAGATAATGAAGCTTATTTTTTGCATTCACTGGCTAAAACGGTTTCGATCCCGGATGGTTTTTCGGATGAAAGTATCCGCAATACGAATGCCTTTATTACGAAACATAAAAAGGAAATTCCTTATTTTAATTATTCAAATCCAGTAAAACATTTTTATGCCCAAACGACTCAAAGTGTGGTCACACTGATTAGTCGTAATAAGAACAGATTGTCTAAGGAAATCGCACAAAGTAAGGAGTTAATGGTACTATTAGCCTACTCTACTCGCAGGGATTTAGACGAGAAAGAGAAGAAAAAAGTCAAGAAACAATTACTGGAAATTTGCAAAACCATTCCGTCGTTGACTATATTCCTTCTTCCTGGCGGTAGCTTATTGCTGCCTATTTTAATTAAATTTATACCTCAACTACTACCCTCCGCTTTTAACGAAAATCTTGATGACGAATAATAAAAGCCGCTAAAAGCGGCTTTTATTTATTACAAATTTTGGGGATTAAAATTTCAACTGATAGACTTCATCCAAATCTTTTTCGGAACTGATATTCACCTCTAAATCCGTTACAAAACCGGAATTAAGACCATAAGCCCATCCGTGTAAGGTTAAGTCCTGACCATTTCGCCATGCTGCCTGAACAATTGAAGTTTTAGCCAAATCATAAACTTGTTCTTTAACATTCAATTCTACAAAAGTGTTGAATCGCTCTGTTTCATCTAAAATAGAATCTAAGTAGGCACTGTGCAAACGATAGACATCTTTTATGTGACGAATCCAGTTGTCAATGATACCAATAGAATCATTACCCATAGCTGCTTTGACACCGCCGCAACCATAATGTCCGCATACCAGTACATGTTTTACTTTCAATACATTTACTGCGTAATCCAGTACACTCAACATATTCATATCTGAATGAACCACCATATTAGCAATATTTCTATGAACAAAAACTTCGCCTGGTTTAGCTCCTATAATTTCATTTGCAGGAACCCTGCTGTCAGAACAGCCTATCCATAATAAGGGTGGTGTTTGCCCTTTGGCCAGGTCTTCAAAATAATTAGGATCAGAAGCCAAAGATGTTTCTACCCATTTTTCATTATTTTCCAGTATTTTTTTATAAAAATCACTCATAATCGTTGTGTACTTATTTTGTTTATATCCTTACTTAGTGACAAATTAATGCTTTGTAAAGGACTCATTTTTAAATTTATTAGTGCGAAATTAATTTTTATTTTTAGTGAATTCTTCGTCAGGCACCTCTCGTTTAACCATTACCCTTTTTGCTGCATCATAATAATGCTCAATAGTTACATGGTTTTTGGTTTCTTGAGTATTTTCTAAATCATAGGCTTTTTTAAATCCTTTGAGTTTGACTTTTATATTATGATCTATAGCTCTTGTTGTTTTGAATTCATATATCAAATCTAAAATGTCATGCGCTATATACACGGTGTCTTTGGCATCAATTATTACTTTAGAATTTTCAGGAATCTCGTTTAAAGTATATTTGATGGCTGCTTTGTTCAAAAAAGAAACTTCTTGCGCCAAATCAATGTGGATAACATCACCATCTTCATATTCTTCTTTTCTAAAACTGTAAGCTCTTTTCAGGTTTCCTTTTAAAACAAAAATAACACTGATGACAATTCCTAATGCCACCCCTTTTAATAAATCCGTAAAAACAACTGCTAATAGAGTCGCAATAAAAGGAACAAATTGATATTTCCCTTTTTCCAAAAAATGTTTGAAAGTGGCTGGTTTAGCTAACTTGTAACCAACCAAAATTAAAATTGCGGCTAATGTAGCCAATGGAATTTTATTCAGGATAACAGGAATTACAAGTATACTCACTAATAATAGTACCCCATGAATTATAGTAGACATCTTTGATTTAGCACCTGAATTAGAATTTGCTGAGGTACGCACAATTACCGAGGTCAAGGGAAGACCTCCTAGAAGTGAGCTTATCACATTTCCAACACCTTGTGCTTTCAATTCCATATTAGTGTGCGTATAACGTCTTTGAATATCCATTCGGTCTGCTGCTTCAATACTCAATAACGTTTCTATCGAAGCGACTATTGCAATAGTAAAGGCTACTATCCAAACTTTTGGATTCGAAATCCCAGAAAAATTGGGAGTAACTATAATCGTCTTAAATTCCTCCAGACTGGTAGGAACCGGTAAAGAAACTAAATGCTCGTTAGTAATAGCCCACGGACTTCCTGTTCTGATGAAAATCTCATTCAAAACAACACCTAAAACTACAGCAACCAATGCACCAGGAACTAATTTTAAATCCTTCAAAAAAGGGACTTTATTCCAGGAAATCAATACCGCTACAGAGATTAAAGTGATAATTATAGATCCAACCTGAATATAATCAAAAATATTTAATAAGGTTGAAAATGTATTACCTCCGTCCTTTTGCATAAAAGCTAAATCGCCTTCAAAATCGCTATCGTATCCAAAGGCATGAGGCAATTGTTTTAAAATAATTATAATTCCAATACCGGCCAGCATTCCTTCGATGACATTTGTTGGAAAATAATTAGATATACTTCCTGCTTTAAGAAATCCTAGAACTAATTGTATTAGACCTGCTATAAAAACAGCCGTCAAAAAAACATCAAATGCACCTAAATCCGTTATTGCGGTAAGAACAATTGCGGTAAGACCTGCTGCAGGGCCTGAAACACTGATGTGTGATGTACTTAAATACCCAACGACAATTCCTCCAACAATTCCTGAAATAATTCCTGAAAATAATGGAGCACCCGAAGCCATTGCAATACCCAAACACAAGGGCAAAGCTACTAAAAAAACCACTAATCCTGATGCAAAATCAGATTTAAGGGTAGCAAAAAGATTAATTTTTCTTGTCATAATACCAAACTAAAGATTGAATACAAAGAGCTGTTTTCACGTTGAAAGTATGTGAAAATTGATTTAAGAAACACTAAAACCAACACTGTCTTAAACTTGGTTGGGTGGTAGTATAAATATAGAAGAGGTAATATTATCATGCTTTGATAAATTTTCAGAAAGAATAGCACTAGAAGATAATTTTGTTGCAATAATTATTTCCAAAGAAGATTCAGAACTAAATAATACTTTAATTTCTTTGTGAACGTGTTCCTCTTCAGAAAAACTATAGAAAACAGAGATATCTGAACTTTTCTCAATCACCGCAACAATAGTTGGGGTGACAAGGAAAGCTAAAAATAGAATTAAAAATATTTTAGATATCATTTTCATTGTCGCAAAAATAGAATTTAGTTTATAATAAAAGTAACAGTTTTTATTTATTTTAAAAAAAATAAAATTCAAAAAAAAACCAGATAAAAATGCATCATTTTTATCTGGTTTTTTTTTGAATTTTAAGTGTTACAAACTTTCTTCAAGCCAGGCCTGCATCATCCAGATTGTCTTTTCTTGTTCTGAAATGAAATCACTCATCATCGCATTTGTACCTTCATCATTGATTTGTGCCGATTTGTCAAGAATTACTCTTTCAATCTTTAATAAATGAGATAGTGATGTAACAATTAAATGTACTGCTTTTTCATCATTTGAAATATTTTTACCAACTACTAATTGATTGTTTTTTATATAGTCTTCAAACGTATGGAGCGGCGTTCCACCAACAGTGAGAACTCTTTCAGCAATTAAATCAATTTTTATTTGAGAATCCGTGTATAATTGCTCAAATTTTACATGCAAATCAAAAAAACGCTTTCCTCTAATATTCCAATGAATTCCTCTTAAATTTTGATAATATACTTGAAAATTAGCTAACAAAACATTTAGTTCAGTTGCTATTAATTCTGACTCTTTTACCGGTAAACCTAAAATATTTGTTTTCATTTTAATGTTGTTTTATATTTATTTCCGTTATATGACAAATTTAGTGTAAGATTAACGAAAAACACTATAATAAAAAGTTATTGTTTTATTAAATTTGTATCAGATATAATTATAACCATGACAATTACTCAATTAAAATACGTACTTGCAGTAGCTGAACACAAGAATTTCACTCTTGCTGCAGAAAAATGTTTTGTTACTCAACCTACACTGAGTATGCAAATTCAAAAAATAGAAGAAGAATTAAGTATTCAAATATTTGACCGTACCAAAAAACCAATCCAGCTCACTGATATCGGGTATAAAATTGTAAACCAGGCAAAAAATATAGTCAATGAAGCTGATAGAATACAAGATATTGTTGAACAACAAAAAGGTTTTATAGGCGGTGAATTTAGATTAGGCATCATTCCAACAATCATGCCTACTTTATTGCCAATGTTTCTAAATAATTTTATAAAAAAATATCCAAAAGTAAAACTTATTATCGAAGAGTTAAATACCGAAGAAATTATTATTAAACTCAATAATGGACACCTGGACGCTGCAATTGCCGCAACTCCTTTGATGGAAGAAAAAATTAAAGAAATAGTCTTGTATTTCGAACCTTTTGTTGCGTACATCCCTGAAAACCACCATAATTTTCAAAAAGAAGAAATAGAAGTTTCAGATTTAAACTTGGATGAAATTTTATTATTACAAGACGGACATTGTTTTAGAGAAGGAATTTTAAACTTATGCAAGAGTACTGGTAAAAATGAAATCAACCATTTTCAAATACAAAGTGGCAGTTTTGAAACCTTGATAAAACTAGCTGATGAAGGTCTGGGAACAACGCTGCTTCCTTATTTGCATACCTTAGATTTAAAAGAAAAAGACAAGCTAAAACTTCGTCATTTTAAAGAACCTAAGCCTGCAAGAGAAGTCAGTTTGATTTTTCCTAAAAGCGAATTAAAAATTCAAATAATAGATGCACTTCGAAATACCATAACAGGAGTTGTAAAAGGAGCAATTGTTTTTCAAAATGTTCAGATAATAAGTCCCATCGCAAAAAAATAAAAAAAGGAACCGTTTATGGTTCCTTTTTTACTATGAATTTACTATTAGTAAACAGTGCTTTAGTTCCGGTTTACCAATAGTGAAATTTAATAACCACTCCCGTAATTGATCCATTTCATAGGGCAATAATGTCTTAATAGCTTTTTCTAATTCTTTGCTAAAAAGCATAACATCAAAGCTTACTCTTTCTAAAACTGATTTAGTATAATCATACATGATTTTCGACATAATTAATGAAGATTTTAGGTTAGATTTTAATTGAAAGTGATGTAAAAATACATTTTTTACAACTAGAACATAGTTATTTAACGTAGTTTTTAGTTTTTTTATTTTTCGTACTACTTTTGATCAAAAATATAATATATTATTGATAATAAGCTACTTAACAAACATTTATTTTTTAGTAGCTCTGAACATTTCTCTTTTTCCTGGTGGTCCGGCTAATTTTTCAACCGTAAAACCTACTTCTAACATGCTCCTTTTTACAACTCCTCTGGCTGCATAAGTCACTAAAACTCCATTACTTTTCAGTGCTGTATGCATTCTTTTAAAAATATCCGTACTCCATAATTCAGGCTGCACTCTGTAACCAAAAGCATCAAAGTAAATCAAATCAAATGTGTTATTGTCGTCAATTACTTCAAAAAACTGCTTTCTTTTAGTCAACAAAAAATCATTACTAAGCGCTATTTTCTCTCCCCAGACACTTTGATGCATTGCTATAAAAATGTCACTTTCTTGAGCAGCATTCAACTCTGTAACATAATTCATACATAAAACTTCGTCAGGAGATATAGGATATGCCTCTACGCCAACATAATCGATAGACTGATTCATTTTTTTTGCTTCTAATAAGGTAATAAAAGCATTCAATCCGGTACCAAAACCAATTTCTAAAATAGAAACCGCTTTATTTTGAAATAAGGAAAGTCCGTTTTTAATAAAGACATGTTGCGCTTCCTGAATGGCTCCATGTTTAGAATGATAACACTCATCCCATTCCTCTATTCGTATGGTTGTGGAACCATCAAGTGTTTGTATTATTTCTCTTTTCAAAATTATTATTTGAGGTTATTTGAAGTTTTATAATTATATGAGCAGTCCAAATTTAATCAAAACTAAAATGATTGTCCTAAATAAAGTACATTTATTATGCAAATCCCATAAAATTGATGCTGATTTTTTCTGTTTTTTCAAAAATAAATAAATCGTACGTAAAGGCTATAATTAATGGTGTTTTGTCAAGTATTTTAGTGATTTTTATTTAATTTTGCAATTATTAAAGTTCTTTTTGCATAATCAAGATTTTAATACCCAATTGTAGTAACATATAAAAATAAACAATACATTATCATGAGTACAACTCAAACTAGCAAAATTGAAATAATTAAAGCACCCACTTCAAAAATAAATGAAGTTGATTTTAAAAGTTTAAGCTTTGGATCTGTTTTTTCAGATCATTTATTTGAATGTGATTTTAAAAATGGGGAATGGCAACAACCAGTCATTAAGCCTTACGCACCTTTTTTGTTAGATCCATCGTCAAGAGTTTTTCATTATGGTCAAGCTATTTTTGAAGGTATGAAAGCGTACAAAGATGAGAACAATGACGTTTGGCTTTTTAGACCCGATCAAAACTACAGCCGTTTCAACACCTCTGCTGTTAGGATGGCTATGCCGGAAGTTCCAGAAGATATATTCCTGAATGGTTTAAATCAATTGCTGCAATTAGACGAAGCATGGATAAAAAAAGGAAAAGGAAATGCCTTATATATCAGACCCTTTATGATTGCAACAGGTACCGGAGTAATTGCAAACCCATCAAATGAATATAAGTTCATGATTATTTTATCGCCTGTTTCCTCTTATTATTCAGGTGATGTAAAAGTAATAATTGCGGAGCATTACAGCAGGGCGGCTAATGGTGGAATTGGAGCTGCAAAAGCAGCCGGAAATTATGCAGCCCAATTTTATCCAACTAATTTAGCAAATAAAGAAGGCTTTCAACAAATAATCTGGACTGATGATGCCACACACACAAAATTAGAAGAAGCCGGTACGATGAATGTGTTTTTTAGAATAAATGACTCATTATTAACGGCTCCTGTAAGTGAAAGAATACTTGATGGTGTTACTCGAAAAACACTGATTGATTTAGCAAAGAGTGAAGGTATAAATGTAGAAATTCGTTCAGTTTTAGTATCTGAACTTGTTGAGGCATTTAAAAACGAAACTTTAAAAGAAATTTTTGGTGCAGGAACAGCTGCTGTGGTAAGTCCCATTTCAGGATTCTCCTATCAGGATGTGTATCATGAATTACCAAAAATTGAAAACACAATGGCTTTGCAACTGAAAACTAAATTAGAAAATATCCAAAATAAATTAGATGCGGATCCTTTTGGCTGGACTGTTAAAGTATAATTCAAAGATTTAAAAATTAAAAAAAAGCGATTTTCAGTGTGAAAATCGCTTTTTTATATCATACACATCATCAAAGAATTTCTGAAATTTCTACCTCTATTTACCAATTATTTTAGAGAAATCAGGCTTGAAATAATTTGGCCCTTTCATGACCTTACCATCTTCACGGTAAATAGGCTCCCCATCCTGACCCAACTTACTCATATTACTACGTTGAATTTCATCAAAAACGGCTTCTATTTTGTCTTGCAGTCCATGCTCAATAATCGTTCCGCATAAAATGTACATCATATCGCCTAATGCATCGGCAATTTCTATTAAATCATTATTCTGAACAGCCTCTAAATATTCTTCATTCTCTTCTTTCATCAAATTGAAACGAAGGATATGTTTGGTTTCAGCTAAGCCGGCTATTGGAGTTTCGCTATGCCCAATTTTGAAAGCGGTATGGAATTCTTTGACGGCATTAATTTGTTTTTGCATAATTTAAATTTTATTAAATGAAAATACAAATTAGCAAACTATTATTAAACAAATAGCTAAATTTGTCAAAAATAATATAAAGTATGTTTAGTCAGGGACAATTCATTTTTGCCGGCTTTTTTTTTGTTGCATTCAGTATTGCAATGATTTATGCCTACCGAAAAGATTTAGCGTTACACCGAAAATTTTATAAAGGAAATTATAAAATTTTAATTGGGTTTGGAGTTTTTATTGGCATTTTATTTTTGATAAAAGTCTTTTTCAAACGTTAGTTTTTTTTTAAATGTCTTCTGAAAAGAGGACTTTTTTTAATTTGTTCTTTTCTTATTTTAAAAACAAATCCTAATTGCTAATTAGTGCAATGTGCCAAATAGTCTGCCTGAACATGTCCCCTATAAATTTTATTCTAGAACTCCTTCTTCCATAGTATTCCTTTCGTAAAACAACTATTCAATTAAAATATTTAAGTCGCGTTTTTTTATTTAACACTTTTGGCGACTTGTAAATTAAATTTTTAACTTTACAAAAATTAATACAATTAGATATCATGAGGATTATAAAATATTTATTTCTTTTGTTGCTGCTTAGTTTAGTGGCTTTATCCATTTTTGTAGCTACACAAAAAGGGGAATTCACTGTACAAAGAAGTCATGTTATTAATTCTCCTAAATCAACGGTATTTAATTTTGTTAATGATTATAAAAATTGGCAGGATTTTGGTGCCTGGATCGTTGAAGATCCTGAAATTATAATCACCTATCCTAAAAACACTGTAGGAAAGGGAGCTTCCTTCACTTGGGAAGGAAAAGAAGTCAAAGGGGATATGCAAACGGTTTTTGTAAAAGAAAATGAAAGTATTTCTCAAAAAATAAATTACAACGGAGGGGTATCATCCGTTTTCTTGAGTTTAAAAGACACGGTTGGCGGAACAAAGGTCACCTGGAAAACCGCCGGGAAAATGAGTTTCGTTATGAAGATCACTGCTGCGTTAAACGGCGGTATCGATACAGTTATAGGTGCCATGCAGGAAAAAAGCTTGGCTAATCTAGACAAAACACTAGTTTACGAGATAAATACCCATCAAATAAAGGTAAAAGGTGTGGTAAAAAAACTAGCAACTTTTTATTTGCACCAAACTTTTACAAGCAAAATTTCAAATATCACTAAAAATGCCCGAATCGTTTTTCCAAAAATCATTCTTTTTTGTGAACAAAACAATATAGAATTGAATGGAAAGCCTTTTATTATTTATCACACTTACGATCCAGTAAATGGATTGAGTAGATTGTCTTTTTGTATCCCTATAAAAAATCAAATTTTAACCAGTTCAGGCAGTGATATTTTATCCGGTAAACTCGAACCTTTCGAAGCCTTGAAAACAACCTTAACCGGTGATTATTCACACATAAAAAAAGCGCTAGATAAAACAACAGCGTACAGCAATGCTAACAAAATAAGTATTGACACTAAATTTTCACACCTAGAGAACTATACCATCGGCAAAGCGGAAATAAAAAATCCATCAAAGTGGATTACTGACATTTACTTTCCAATAAAACCAAAAGTAATTCCTGTTAAAGTCTTTGCTCCAGCAGCAATCAATAAACCTCCAGCGGTAAAAACACCGGAACCTGCACAAAAAAAGGAAGAAGAACAATCTGAATTTTAATATTATCTTTCCTCCGAATTAAACCTTTTTGATAAAGAGTATTCTAAATTCATAAATAAAAAATTTGCAAGACGAACAGGAATATATAAATAACTTGTTGAACTCTAAAACACAAAATCAAGCGTTTCAGCAGTTGTTACAAGAGTATCAAAGACCGTTATACAATCACATTCGTAACATTGTTTTAAATCACGATGACGCAGATGATATCTTGCAAAATACTTTTATCAAAATATTTCAAAATTTAAAAAATTTCAAAGGAGACAGTAAACTCTTCTCTTGGATGTATCGTATTGCTACTAATGAAGCATTGACTTTTTTGAAACAAAAATCAAAAATCAATACGGTATCGTCTGAAATTTTACAAAGTAAAACTATTGATAATCTCGAAGCTGATGTGTTTTTTGATGGAAACGAAATTCAACTAAAATTACAAAAAGCAATTGCTTTATTACCTGAAAAACAACAGTTAGTTTTTAAAATGAAATATTTTGAAGAACTAAAATATGAGGAAATATCTGCTATTTTAGGCACTTCAGTTGGAGGGTTAAAAGCTTCCTATCACCTTGCTGTAAAAAAAATAGAAGCATTTGTATCTACTAATTAAACCTTTTTGCAATACCACTGTCTAATGAATAGTATGAAAACATTTAAATTAGAAAACGAGCCCAAAATTGAGACTGGATTTAAGATTCCTGACCATTATTTTGAAAATTTTTCAGCAAAAATGATGAAGCAATTACCCATAGAGGAGCCAAAAGTATTTTCTATTTTTCAAAAAAGAAAAAACAGGATTCTAATGGTTGCAGCAATTTTAGTAATAGCCCTGATGATTCCTGTTTTAAGCCCGTCAGCAAGCAACCCTAACGAAATAGACACGCTCACTCTGGAAAATTATTTAACCTATCAATCGAGTGTAAACCCTTATGATTTAATAAGTGAATTAGAAACCGAAGATATCAATAATATTAAAGCAGATAATGAAGTTTTAGAAGATGAAGCTATAGAGGATCATTTATCCGAAAATGCTAATCTGGAGCATCTTCTTTTAGAATAAAAAACGCGTTCACCGATTACAATAAATAAAACAAAAATGAAATATAAAAAAATATTCCCAATACTGTTGCTACTTCTTTCCTTTAATTTTTATGGCCAACATGAAAACATGAAAGAGAAAAAAGAACAAATTAAAGCTTTGAAAGTAGCCTTTTTGACAACTGAGTTAAACTTGACCACTAGTGAAGCCGAAAAATTCTGGCCTATTTACAACCTGTTTGATGACAAACAATTTGAATTAAGACATCAGAAAATGAAAAGTTTCATGAGAAGAATGAATGATGGATCTTTAGATCAAATCACGGAGAAAGAATCCAATTCATTTTTAGTTCAAATAGAAGAAACCGAAGAAGAATTGTTTTTTTTACGGAAGAAATTTGTTCAAAATTTGAGAGAAATATTTCCATCTGTAAAAATTTTAAAACTTAAAAAAGCAGAGGAAGACTTCAATAGAAAGCTGTTGCAACAATACCGCAACAAAGCGCATAAAAAATAACATCTTTTTTTATTAGTTCGATAAAACATCCTAAACACAAGTAAAAACTTGAGCTTAGGATGTTTTTGTTATTTAAAATTGATCCGAATCATTTTATTTTTCCCTGCAGCAACAGCCGTTTTTTTATCTATGAACCGGAGCGTATTAAGACTTTTATCCTTTGCTATTTGTTGCCATGATTCACCACCATCCGAGGAGTAATAAACCCCTGAAGTCCCCACAGTAACGAGTTTCTTACCATTGCTTTCAGGAATATATTGCACACAGGAAGCATACCCAAATCCTTGATTATCAGCAATAAGCCCCCATGTTTTCCCACCATCCGCAGTACGGGCTTTATTGGAAAAATTCTGGTTTTGATCTTCATAATCCCCTCCTGCTACAAAACCGATTTTTGCATCATAAAAATCGGCAGTAAAAATTCCGGTCATTGCCTTTCCTTGTGCCATTGGAGTTTCAAAAACGGTCCAACACTTTCCTTTATCAGGAGAATAAAAAACCCTTGCTTTTTTTCCACCAGAAACAATCCAAGTATTATTCCCTTTAATTACAATATTAGTATTGCTTGCCGCAAAAGCAGCTTCGCCTTGCATCACTTTTGGTAATTTATCGCACGAAATTTTATTCCATGATCGGCCTCCATCACGCGTTGTAATAATATTAAGACAATCAGCGATTGGATCTCCCATAGCAATACCTTCTGTATCATCCCAAAATTGCATACTATCATAAAAGACCTTCTCATGGCTTTCCTGATATACTATTTGTGAATCCTTTTCCTCTTTTGAAATTTGATACAACACTGCAGGATTTGCCACATTGAGAATAAAAATATGATTGGCTGTTTGAGTGATACTCCTAAAATCAAGTATCAAAGAATCCTTGGTGATTTTGTGCTCTATTTTTTGATTGGTATCTAAATTATATAACCCGTATCTACCTTTATCAGCAGCATACCAGATTTTGTTTTTATCAATTTGAATCGCTCTGATACTTATTTGATCTTGAAATAAGGTATCAATTTCAACGGACTGAAAACTAACGTTATGTAACTTTTCCGACTTATAAACACTTGTTTTACAGGATACAAATCCATTTAAAACCAACAGCATTAAAAAAATATTTTTCATTTTTGTACATTTTAAGGCTAATTTACAATTAATAATATAAATACAAATAGCACCCAAATTATATTGGCACAGTAATTGGATATTGAAAAAAAGGAAAAACTTAATCCAATTAATTATGAAAACGAAACTATTACTATTGAGTCTGTTGACCGCTGTTTTCGCAACACAAATACAGGCACAAAACAGAACATACGTAAATGCTGTGAATGCCGAAATCAGTGATAATCTTGATCTGAGAGCTGTTGCTGATATCTTTGGTGATTCTAGAGACCTGCAGGATTTTGAAAGACGCCTTAATGATCCTGAGCTGCAAATATCAAATTTAGATTTGAATAATGATAATGAAGTTGACTATTTACGGATTATTGAAACGGTAGAAAACAGAACCCATCTAATCATCGTTCAGTCAGTGATTGATGAAGATATCTACCAAGATGTTGCAACAATTGATGTTGAGAAAGACAGAAACAATAAAATTCATGTACAAATAGTTGGTAATGAATTTATGTATGGACAAAATTACATTTATGAGCCAGTTTATTACAGTACTCCAGTAATTTATGCATCCTTCTGGTCTACTAATTACCGCCCTTACTATTCCACTTGGAATTGGAATTATTATCCGTCCTATTATTATGCTTGGAATCCATTTCCCGTTTTTAGATACATAAATAACATAAACATTAATTTGAATATCAACAACAATTATAACTATGTCAATAACCGTAGAAGTAATCGTGCAGTAGTTTTACACAATTCAAGACGTTCAAACGGATATGAAAGACAACATCCAAATGCGTCTTTTTCCAGAAGAAATAGTACTGTAAATAACCGCCATGAATTAGATCAAAGAAGAGTATCCAGAAATGAAACCGGTTATTCTAATAGAAGAGCAATAGTGCAAAGAGAATATTCTCAAAACAGAACAAGTCCTTCCAGACAAGCAGCACCGCAAAGAGCGGAATCGTCCAGAGAATATTCTCAAAACAGAACAAGTCCTTCCAGACAACCAGCACCGCAAAGAGCGGAATCGTCCAGAGAATATTCTCAAAACAGAACAAGTCCTTCCAGACAAGCAGCACCGCAAAGAGCTGAATCGTCCAGAGAATATTCTCAAAACAGAACAAGTCCTTCCAGGCAAGCAGCACCGCAAAGAGCGGAATCTCAAAACAGAGGCAACACATCAAGAGCATCAGGTCCTCAGAGAACGGAATCTCAAAGAGGCAATTCTTCTTCAAAAAATGAAAATAGAAGCTCCTAAAAATCTTAAATACAAAAAAAGAAACACGGCTCCCTAAACCGTGTTTCTTTTTTATCGGATAAAAAGCGCTAATTTATTTTAAAAGTGTAAATTTGAAAAGTTTTTTAAAAATTACACATGAGCGTATCGCACAAAGACCTGCACAGTAAATGGACATTAGGAGGTTTATTAATTTCATTAGGAATAATTTACGGTGACATAGGAACTTCACCATTGTATGTAATGAAAGCCATACTTGGCACCCACATTATTAATTCGGATATTGTCTTAGGTGGAATATCGTGTGTTTTTTGGACCCTTACACTGCAGACCACAATCAAATACGTACTAATCACGTTAAGCGCTGATAATCATGGCGAAGGCGGAATTTTTGCTTTATATGCTTTGGTCAAAAAAACAAAAATTCAGTGGTTGATTGTCCCGGCTATAATCGGAGGAAGTGCTTTATTAGCTGACGGAATCATAACGCCACCCATCTCCGTATCTTCAGCAGTTGAAGGAATAAGAACGTACTATCCAGAAATCAATACCATTCCAATTGTAATAAGTATTCTTTTTGTACTTTTTTCTATCCAGCAATTCGGCACCAAGTTAGTCGGTAAATTTTTTGCTCCAATGATGCTTATTTGGTTTGGGATGCTAGCGATACTTGGAATCGCACAAATTTCACAACACACCGAAGTTTTAAAAGCAATCAATCCTTACTACGCCTATCATTTATTGACCATCCATCCAGAAGGTTTTTTTGTTTTAGGTTTTGTATTTCTGTGTACAACAGGAGCTGAAGCATTATACTCAGACATGGGACATTGCGGACGAAAAAACATCCGAATTAGCTGGATTTTCGTAAAAACTGCATTAGTGTTGAATTATTTTGGACAAGCCGCCTATTTAATTCGCCACGAAGGAGAGACATTACAAACTTTAGGAGGAAAAAATGGAAACCCATTCTATCTCATCATGCCGGACTGGTTTCAGCCTATAGGAATTATAATTGCTACTCTAGCAGCTGTTATTGCCTCACAAGCCTTAATCAGCGGGTCATTTACATTGATAAATGAAGCAATGCGATTGAATTTTTGGCCAAAAGTAAAAATAAAATATCCTACAGAATTAAAAGGACAATTATACATTCCGTCTACAAACTGGTTATTATTTATTGGTTGCGTTGGAATTGTACTGCACTTTGAAGAATCCAGTAATATGGAGCATGCTTATGGACTGGCGATCATTTTGTGTATGATAATGACCACTATTTTACTGAATTTTTACCTGATAATGAAAAGAGTGAAATTATATTTTATAGTTCCATTGATTACTATTTATCTAATAATCGAATTTAGTTTCCTCGCAGCTAATGTTACGAAGTTTGCTGAAGGTGGCTATGTAACGCTTTTTATAGCAATCACTTTAATAGGTATAATGACTATTTGGTACCTGGCCAAAAAAATTAACAAAAGTTACACCAAAATTGTTAAAATTGAGGACTACAAAAAAGTACTAGTGGAGTTAAGTGCTGATTTATCCATTCCTAAATACGCAACACATTTAGTATATATGACTAATGCCGGTAGAATTGACGAGATCGAAGAAAAAGTAATGTATTCCATCTTACAAAAAAGACCCAAAAGAGCTGATATTTATTGGTTTGTTCACGTGAATATATTGACTGAACCTTATAAAACCGAATATAAAGTAACTGAAATTGTCAAAGATGATTTGTATCGTGTAGACTTTAATCTTGGTTTTAGAGAACCCACAAAAATAAATCTGATGTTTAGAGAGGTAATCCGGGATATGGTGCAAAAAGGAGAAGTAGATATAACCAGCCGCTACGAATCTTTGAATAAAAATAATATCATAGGTGATTTCAAATTTGTATTATCCGAAAAATTCCTTTCCAATGACAGTGATTTACGTTGGCACGAAAAAATAATTATGAACTCCTATTTCTTCATTAAAAAATTAAGTTTATCTGAAGAAAGAGCCTTTGGTTTGGATAGCAGTTCCGTAAAAGTGGAACAATTTCCAATGGTGCTCCATGCTCCTGAGAACATTGGACTGACAAGAGTAAAATAATTCTTTCTGTTTTTTTAATCCTCCAAGAAACACTGTAATAATACAGTGTTTTTTTATGTCGAAAAATTTAAAAACAACATTCATTATTTAAAATATAACATTCAATCAATTAATAGTACCTTTGCACCTCAATTATTTAAAATGAGATTACACAGAAATTTAGTTTACACAACAATAGACGCTTTGAACGCCATTTTTAACGAAGGAGAATATGCGGATAAAGTAGTTGCCCGATCTTTAAAAAAAGACAAACGTTGGGGAAGTTCTGATAGAAAGTTTGTTGCCGAAACCATCTACGAAATTGTGCGTTGGAAAAGATTATACGCAGAAATAGCCGAAGTAAAAGAGCCCTTTGACAGAGACAATCTTTGGAGAATGTTTTCTGTTTGGGCGGTATTAAGAGGCTATCCTATTCCGGATTGGCGACAGCTGGAAGGCACTCCAGAACGAAAAATAAAAGGACGTTTTGATGAACTTTCAAAAGTGAGAGCTTTAAAAGAATCTATTCCAGACTGGATGGATGAATTAGGAGTTAAGGAACTAGGCGAAAAAGTTTGGGCAACTGAAATTACAGCTCAAAACCAGCCTGCTAAAGTAATCTTAAGGGTAAATACGCTAAAGACAACCAGAGAAGCGCTGCGTGCTATTTTGATGGATTTAAACATTGAAACAGAAACGTTAAAAAATCAACCAGATGCTTTGGTTTTAAAAGAAAGAGCCAATGTTTTCTTGACTGATGCTTTCAAACAAGGTTTCTTTGAAGTTCAGGATGCCAACTCCCAATTAGTGGCTGCTTTTCTTGATGTAAAACCAGGAATGCGTATTGTGGATACCTGCGCAGGTGCTGGTGGAAAAACGTTGCACATTGCTTCTTTGATGGAAAATAAAGGACAATTAATTGCTATGGATTTGTATGAAAGCAAATTAAAGCAATTAAAAATCAGGGCCAAAAGAGACGGCGCTTTCAATATTGAATACCGAATTATTGACTCTACAAAAATCATCAAAAAATTACACGAAAAAGCAGACCGTGTTTTGATTGACGCACCCTGTAGTGGTTTAGGCGTTCTGAAAAGAAATCCGGACGCTAAATGGAAATTGAAACCGGAATTCATCGACAACATCCGTAAGGTACAATCGGAAGTTTTAGAAAGCTATTCTAAAATTGTAAAACCCGGCGGAAAATTAGTGTATGCTACTTGTTCTATACTACCCTCCGAAAATCAAGATCAAATTGCTCGTTTCCTGACAACTGACATTGGAAAACAATTCAATTTTATTAAAGACCAAAAAATATTGGCTTCAGAGTCAGGTTTTGATGGATTTTATATGGCTTTATTAGAACGTAAAGAAAGCTCAGAACAGAAAGAAAAAAGAGTACAAAAAGAAATAATATAGTATCTAGATTTAAGATTCTAGAATTCAAAAAAAAATCCTCGAATAAATCGAGGATTTTTTTATGTGTTATCTGTTTTGTTTATTCTATTCTCTTTTAATATCCCTAATCATTCATTGAGATTAAAAACTCTTCATTATTCTTGGTTTTCTTGAAACGATCATTGATAAAATCCATCGCCTCTACTGGGTTCATATCCGAAAGGTATTTTCTCATGATCCACATTCTTTGCAATGTTTTTTGATCTAATAACATATCGTCACGTCTGGTACTAGAAGAAGTCAAATCGATAGCTGGGAAAATACGTTTATTAGCAATTTTTCTATCTAATTGCAATTCCATATTACCAGTACCTTTAAATTCTTCAAAAATAACTTCATCCATTTTCGAGCCGGTTTCAGTCAATGCCGTAGCAATAATACTTAATGAACCCCCATTTTCTACATTACGGGCAGCTCCAAAGAAACGTTTTGGTTTTTGCAATGCATTTGCATCCACACCACCACTTAACACCTTACCTGAAGCAGGCTGAACCGTATTATACGCTCTGGCCAAACGTGTAATGGAATCCAATAGAATCACTACATCGTGACCACATTCAACCAATCTTTTTGCTTTCTCAAGAACGATATTCGCAATTTTAACATGCTCTTGTGGTTCTCTGTCAAATGTAGAAGCAATTACTTCACCACGCACACTACGTTGCATATCCGTAACCTCTTCCGGGCGTTCATCGATCAATAAAACAATCAAATATACTTCAGGATGATTGGCCGCAATAGCATTGGCAATTTCCTTCAACAACATGGTTTTACCTGTTTTTGGCTGCGCCACAATCATTCCGCGTTGTCCTTTTCCTATTGGTGAAAACAAATCGATAATTCGTGTTGAAATCGTACTTTGCTTTTCTGCCAATTTGAATTTTTCTGATGGAAAAACAGGCGTTAAATGTTCGAATGAAACTCTGTCGCGAACCACTTGAGGATCGTGTCCATTTATTTTTAAAACCCGAACTAATGGAAAAAATTTCTCTCCTTCTTTTGGTGGGCGAACTACACCTTTTACAGTATCTCCGGTTTTAAGACCGAACAATCTGATTTGAGAAGTCGACAAATAAATATCATCCGGCGACGCTAAATAGTTGTAATCCGAAGAACGCAAGAAACCATAGCCGTCCGGCATCATTTCCAGCACACCTTCGCTTTCTATAATTCCATCAAATTCAAAATCAGAAGCAGCAAAATTATTTTTTTTGTTTTTGAAGTTTGGATTTTGATTCCCATTTCCATTTTGACTTGGATTAGGATTTTGTTTGTGTAATTGGTTTGGATTTATTTTTTTAACCGGAGCTGAAACTTCTTCTTTCTCCTGTGTAGTTATATCTACAACTGTATCAGTCTCTTTTGCTGTTTCTTTTCCTTCTTCCTTATCCTTTTTTAAAGCAATTTTTTTCTCGTACGCTGACTTATTAAACTTAATCACCTTTCCTATTTTTTTAGCTCCGGATTCAAGTTCCTGAACAGAAGAGGAATCGTCGTCTTTGTCAACTGGCAATATTTCAACAGAATGGTCTTCAACGGAAACAGAAGATGCTGTCAAATTTTCTTCGGTTTCAAAAAATGAATTTTTCATCGTTTTTTGAATAGCAACTTTTTTTACAGGCAGTATTCTGGTTCTTTTTGGTTTATCCTCTTCCAGATTACTATTGGTTTTTGTCTCTAATATTAAATCAACGTTAGCCTCTTGATGCGCTAAAATCTGACTGATTAAAGTCTCTTTTTTTACACCGTTAAATTTTATGGTTTTAGCTGATTTAGCTATTTCTTGAAGCTCAGAAAGCTTCATTTCTTTTAATGCAGAAATATTAAACATGAATGTTCTAGGAGTTTAATTAATTTTGAAAATAATGTAAAAGATAGGTAGTAAACATTAAAATGAATCAACCGCAGTATGAAGTGCTTACGGTATTATGATGCAATATTACGAATAAAATTTAATGATACAATAGTATTTATAAAAAAGAAAATATATTTTTGTGGTAGATATTTAACAAATGATACAAAGAATTCAAACCATTTATTTACTACTCGTATTTGTAGTAACTGGTATTTTACTGTTTTTTATTCCATTATGGACAATGGATACCGGTAAGGCATTTTATTTTATGCAAAGTCAAGTGTATACTATACTATTGGGATTGAGTACTACGTTGACTTTATTTAGTATTGTTTCCTATAAAAAAAGACAAAATCAGTTTGTTATTGGCAGATTGAATATCATATTAAATTTGATTTTATTAGGATTGTTTGTATATCGTTCACTAAATCTATCTGGAGAAACACCTGCTGTTTCGGAGAAAGGTATTGGGATGTTTCTTCCTGTAGCTGCTATCGTATTATTGGTTTTGGCCAATAAAGCAATCAAAAAGGATGAGGATCTTGTAAAATCTGTGGACAGATTGAGGTAAACCTATAAATTTTAGTTTATTAGTGCGAAGGAAACCCGAATGTAACAATTCGGGTTTTTTTATATCTGCAATGCAATAAAAACCTTATAATTTAAAATTTAGCTGAATATTTTTTATAAATTTGGATCTGATAATTACAACATGGCAGAAAAAATACGGATTCATCTTGCTGATGACCATCAAATTCTTATTGATGGAATTAGAACTTTATTACACACAATCCCTACATTTGAAGTAGTGGGATATTCCTTAAACGGCACTAATATTTATGAGGAAGTCACTAATAATAAAGCGGACATTCTTATTTTAGACATTAACATGCCGGAAAAAGACGGCATTGAGGTCCTCAAAGAATTTGCTAAAAAAGGATTTCCATGTAAGATTATCATTTTGTCCAGTTATGATGACTTACGAATAATAAAAGAGGTCATGAAGTTAGGCTGCAGCAGTTACTTAACTAAGAAATGTGCCGGAGAAAATATAGTTGAAGCCATTCTAGCGGTTACTAATGGTGAAGAATATTTTAGTAAATCTGTTAGAGAAAAAATATTCAGTACCGTAACTAAAGACAATCCAAAACTAAACAAACAAGTCCCAAGTCCAAATTCACTTTTAACCGAAAGAGAACTGGAAATCATAATCCTGATTTCATTAGAATATAGCGGCAAAGAAATCAGTGATCAATTATTTATTAGTGTTAATACCGTAGAGACCCATCGCAAAAACATAATGAAAAAACTCAGCGCAAAAAACTCTATAAGCCTAGTGAAATATGCCCTTAAAAATAAATTAATCAAATCCTGAATGAATTTAGATGAAACTTAAATGCTGTTTTTTTAATTAAAAAAAAGAAAACCAACCAATTTAATCCTGATTTAAAGTCAGTTTATTTTGAAAAATAAGGCGGATTTAAAAAACCAGAAATAACCAATCTATTCAATTATTTATGTCTCAGAAACAAATTGCTATAGTCTTAGTTTTACTATTGAACCTCACTGGTAGTTTTGTTTGTGCTCAAAAGAAAGAAACTTCAAAAAAGGAAGCTCTAACATTAGCAAAAGAAGCTAATCAGCATATGAAAGCTGGTAATTACGAGAAGTCCTTAATACAATCGAGACTTGCTTTGAGCCAAGCAATCAAAATCAAGGACAACAACCTGATAGCAAGAGCTTATAATACCATTGCTGCTAATTTTGATCAATTATCGGAATCTGACAAAGCTTTTTTCTACTACAACAAAGGACTGGAATACGCTAATAAAACTAATAATGATGTTTTAAAAAATTGGTTAAACAATAATTTAGGAAATATCTATTGCTTTGATAAAAAACAATATGAAAAAGGAATTTATTATTATAAAAAATCACTGCATTACAGCACTAAAACAAAAGATTCAGCACAAATTATATTTACAAAACTCAATTTGACGTGGGCCTATTTCGACAATGATCGCTATCAAGAAGGGCTTCCCTATTTAAACTACATCAACAAACACCACAAAAAACATGGAGACGAGTCTACAATTGTAGCTTTAAATATGCTCAACGGCATGTATCATAGCCATACAAACAACACTAAAAAAGCCCATTATTTTTTCCAAAAAGCAATTGAAAAAGGAATTAAAGGAACTGAAAAATCTGATTTATCATATTCCCACCTAGAGTTTTCTAAATTTTTATTGAAAAACAATGATTATAAAAATGCCTATAAAAATTTAGTCCGATATAATACAATTACTGAGGAACTAAACGACCAAGAAAAACACAATAAAGCGAATGTTGCTGGCATAAACCTTGAAATTGATGAGTACAAAAGAGAAATCGACAAGATCGAAACAGAATATAAAACAAAACAACTTTTTTTACTGCAAGAACAATCCAGAAATAAAAAAATTGTGATTGTACTAATTGCTGTTCTACTGCTATTTTTCATCCTTTTTTACTTCTATTCTCAAAACACACAACTAAAACAAAAAAACAAACTAAAGGACTTACAAAGCAAAGTTCAGGAAAACATGATCAACGCATCCATTAACGGACAAGAATTAGAACGAAAAAAAATTGCGGCATTTTTGCATGATAACATTAGTGCTTTACTTTCATCAGCAGGACTACATCTTCATGCGTATACCTCTAAAAATCAATATTCAGCACAAGAAATCATAAAAACTAAGGCTATTCTTGAAGAAGCACACGATCAAGTACGGGATTTATCCCACGAACTGATGCCTTCGCTTTTAGCCCGTTTTGGATTATTTGATGCATTAGACGATTTGTGTGAAAAAAACTCCAATTCCATTCTGTACTTTGAATACGCAAGTTCCGTAGATCGAAAAACCCGTTATGATGAAGATTTCGAAATTAAAATTTATTTCATAATTATGGAACTCCTCAACAATACCATAAAACATAGTCAGGCAACACGTTCAGAATTAAGCATTCACGAAGATAATGATTTTCTGAATGTCAATGTTATGGATAATGGCCAAGGTTTTGATTCTAGTAAATTTCATATCCTTGAAGGTTTTGGCATCAACCAAATCAAAGCACGAATCAATAATCTGAAAGGAACTATTGTCATAAACTCCAAAATAGGTTTCGGTACAACCATAAAAATAATAGTACCCATCACCTATCAAAAAAAAATAATCAGACCCGTTTTTCAATCTCAATAATTTCCAAATCTTTGATTTTATCTCCTTCAATCACAAAACGCAACATCGTTCGCACCTGATGAAAACCACTTTTTCCCGCCGCACCAGGATTCATGTGTAATAAATTATGTTTTTTATCGAATATGACTTTTAGAATGTGCGAATGTCCACAAATAAATAATTTTGGCGGATTGGCTTCCAACTCAGCTTTAATATTGGGATTGTATTTCCCCGGATAACCGCCAATATGCGTAATCCAAACATCAACGCCTTCACACATAAAACGGTTGTGTAACGGAAATTCCAGTCGCGCCGTTGCATCATCAATATTTCCATACACGCAGCGCAACGGTTTCAGCTTTTGTATCGCATCAGTCACGGCCAAATCGCCTATATCACCCGCATGCCAAACTTCGTCAGCCAATGCAACATATTTCAAAATGGTATCATCAATATGACTGTGCGTGTCAGAAAGCAAAAGTATTTTTTTCATATTTATAGTGTCATTACTAGGTACGAAGTAATCTGAAGCAATTTGCTTCGCCAGTTCGCTTCGCTCGTGTCCAGCTATCCGTTTCAATCTTTATTGTTTTTAAAGAAAAAACAATAAAGGATTCCCACTGCAAATGTTTACATTCACTGAACTCTTATGAAAATAAAAGTTTAGTGAAGTAATCTGGGCTACGATTTTGTGGTAAAAATATACATTCGAATTCCAAATAAAAAATCAAATCGAAACTTAACAAACTTTGCACCTTGGCAACTTCGTGGCAAAAAAATTAATAAGTATCTTTGTGGCTTCAAAAAAATTCACTTGAGATATTTTATCAAATTAGCATACAGCGGAACCCATTATCACGGCTGGCAATACCAACCCAATGCTGCCTCTGTTCAGGAAACGATGAACAAAGCGTTTTCGGTGCTATTGAACACAACCGTCAATCTTATGGGCGCCGGTAGAACGGATACCGGGGTTCACGCCAAAGAAATGTATGCCCATTTTGATTTTGAAACACCAATTGATATTCCAAGTTTACTGCACAAACTCAACTCCTACTTGCCCAAAGACATTGTTATTTATGACATTATACCGGTTCACGATGAAGCGCACACTCGTTTTGATGCCACTAAAAGGACCTATGAATATCACATCAATACATTCAAAGATGTTTTTTTGCAAGAACAAAGTTGGTATTTCCATCAAAAATTAGATATTGATTTGATGAATGAAGCGGCGCAACTATTATTCAATCACACTGATTTTCAATGTTTTTCAAAAGTCAACACAGATGTAAATACCTTTGACTGCACTATTTTTGAAGCATATTGGACTCGAGGCACAGCTGAACAGGGCGCAGACAAACAAGAAAACGGCAATTTGATTTTTACCATTTCTGCCAACCGTTTTTTACGCAATATGGTTCGTTCCATTGTGGGAACATTAGTAAATATAGGATTACACAAGAGTACACTGGCTGATTTTACTGCCATCATAGAAAGTAAAAACCGAGATAAAGCTGGTTTTTCGGTTCCGGCACATGGTTTGTATTTAACCAAAATAGATTACGATTACATTACGCAATAGCCCTGATAGTAGTGAAAATCCTTTTATGTTTTTCTTTAAAAACATAAAAGATTGCAACGAATAGCAGGAAACAGCTCCAAAAAACATGAAAGCAAAAGCATTTGATACTAGATTATTCAAACGAATATTAAAATTTACTAAACCCTATCAATGGCGTTTTAACGGAGTGATTATTTTTGCCTTTTCGCTATCAGTATTTGCGGCATTGCGCCCGTATTTATTGAAACAAACTGTAGATGGTTACATTTCGACCCAAGACCAACAGGGATTATTATTGTATGTGATCCTGATGGGAATTGTACTATTGCTGGAGGTATTCTCGCAGTTTTACTTTGTGTATTGGGCAAACTGGCTCGGTCAAGATATTGTAAAAGACATTCGGACAAAACTGTTTCAACACATTTTGAGTTTCCGAATGAAATATTTTGATCACGTTCCCGTAGGACAGCTCGTGACACGCTCGGTTTCGGATATAGAATCCATTGCTCGTATTTTCAGTCAGGGTTTGTTTATGATTATCAGTGACTTGATGAAAATGTTCGTAGTACTGATTTTCATGTTTTACATGAACTGGAAACTGACTTGGATCGTAATTATTGCAATGCCCATTCTGGTTTATTTTACCCGAATTTTTCAGCGTAAAATGCAAGTCGCTTTTGAAGAAGTGCGAAATCAAATCGCTAACATGAACTCGTTTGTTCAGGAACGTGTGACAGGAATGAAGATTGTACAACTCTTTAATCGTGAAAAAATTGAATACAACAAATTCAAAAACATAAATGACAAGCACAAAAAAGCGTGGATAAAAACCATTCTGTATAACTCCATATTTTTTCCTATTGCAGATATCATTTCGTCCTTAACCCTTGGTTTTATTGTACTATATGGCGGCATCAAGATCTTGAACGGAGATAATTTTACCACTTTTGGGGATTTATTTTCCTATACAATGTTCATTGGAATGTTGTTTAACCCGTTGCGCCAAATTGCTGATAAGTTCAACGAGATGCAACTGGGAATGATTGCGGCAAACCGTGTTTTTGACATTTTAGACACCGAAGATCAAATTCAGGATACCGGAATTATTGAAGCTCCAATTTTTAAAGGAGATATCGAATTCAAGAATGTCCGTTTTGGATATATTCCGGATGAAGAAGTAATAAAAGGAATCGATCTGGAGGTAAGTGCCGGTCAAACGATTGCCATTGTAGGGTCTACAGGTGCCGGAAAATCTACGATCATAAACTTACTGAATCGTTTTTACGAAATCAATAGTGGCTCTATTTACATCGATAATCACAATATTGAGAATTACACTTTAGGTTCCTTACGTAAACAAATTGCAGTAGTATTGCAGGATGTTTTCCTTTTTGCCGATACTATTTTCAACAACATCACCTTGAATAATCCTGAAATTAATCGGGAACAGGTTTTGGCTGCAGCCAAAAATATTGGCGTCCATGAATTCATCATGAGCTTACCGGATAATTATGATTTTGACGTGAAGGAACGCGGCGTTATGCTTTCTTCCGGTCAGCGTCAATTAATTGCTTTCTTGAGAGCGTATGTGAGTAATCCAAGTATTTTGATTCTGGATGAAGCTACTTCATCGATTGACACCTACTCTGAAGAATTGATTCAGCGTGCTACAGAAACCATTACTAAAGGCAGAACTTCGATTGTGATTGCGCACCGTTTGGCCACGATTGTCAATGCTGATAAAATTGTGGTAATGGACAAAGGACTGATTGTAGAACAAGGAACGCATCAGGAATTAATCAACCGCGAAAGTGGGTATTACAAGAATTTGTATGATTCTCAGTTTTCGGTAGCAAATTAGTTTTTGCTGCAAAGGAATAGCAGTTACAAAAACAAAGATCGATTTACACTTCTGCAATTTGTTCAAAACAAAGATGTTTTCTTGAAAATTAGTTAGTTTGCTACTTTATTAGTTTGAAACTTTCTCAAAACAGAATAAATCCTTAAATTCGCCCAATCAATTAAATAAGAAAAACACATAAAAATGAAATACGATATTATAGTTTTAGGAAGTGGTCCAGGTGGTTATGTTACAGCTATTAGAGCATCACAATTAGGCTTTAAAGTAGCCGTAATCGAAAAAGAAAATTTAGGTGGTGTGTGCTTGAATTGGGGCTGTATCCCGACGAAAGCGTTGCTGAAATCAGCTCAGGTTTTTGATTATCTAAAACACGCTTCTGATTACGGATTGACTATTTCATCATTTGATAAAGACTTCCCTGCTGTTGTACAACGCAGTCGCAGCGTAGCTGACGGAATGAGCAAAGGGGTTCAATTCTTGATGAAAAAAAATAAAATCGATGTGATTGATGGCTTTGGAAAACTAAAACCAGGAAAAAAAATTGATGTTACGGACAAAGACAATAAAATTACTGAATACAGTGCAGATCATATCATTATCGCTACTGGAGCACGTTCTCGTGAATTGCCAAACTTGCCTCAAGATGGTATAAAAGTAATAGGATATCGTCAAGCAATGACATTACCAACACAACCAAAATCAATGATTATCGTTGGTTCTGGAGCGATTGGAGTAGAGTTTGCACATTTCTACAACTCTATGGGAACCGAGGTAACTATTGTAGAATTTATGCCTAATGTAGTTCCTGTTGAAGACGAAGACATTTCGAAACAAATGGAGCGTTCTATGAAAAAAGCAGGTGTCAAAATTATGACCAGCTCCTCTGTTGAGAAAATTGATACCACTGGAGCAGGTGTTAAAGCGTATGTAAAAACAGCAAAAGGAGAAGAAGTGTTAGAAGCTGAGATTTTACTTTCGGCTGTTGGAATCAAAACAAACATTGAAAACATAGGATTAGAAGAAGTAGGAATCGCTACTGACAAAGATAAAATTTTGGTAAATGCTTACAACCAAACTAACATTCCGGGTTATTACGCTATTGGTGATGTTACGCCAGGACAAGCACTAGCACATGTAGCTTCTGCCGAAGGAATCAATTGTGTGGAGAAAATTGCAGGATTACACGTGGAACCTATCGATTACGGAAACGTACCGGGCTGTACCTATGCCACTCCTGAAATTGCTTCTGTAGGTTTGACTGAAAAACAAGCTAAAGAAAAAGGATACGAATTAAAAATTGGTAAATTCCCATTTTCAGCTTCCGGAAAAGCAAAAGCTTCCGGTACACCAGATGGTTTTGTAAAAGTAATTTTTGATACTAAATACGGAGAATGGTTAGGATGTCACATGATTGGAGCCGGAGTTACCGATATGATTGCTGAGGCAGTTGTAGCGCGTAAACTGGAAACTACAGGACACGAAATTTTAAAATCAATTCACCCACACCCAACCATGAGTGAAGCGGTTATGGAAGCGGTTGCTGATGCGTATGGTGAGGTAATACATTTATAGATTGTAAATTAACAATTTTTGATTTCAGATTTATTAATCCGATTTGTTCATACAAATCGGATTTTTTTATGAAATCATTTCCAACACCAAACGCTTATTTTGTGGGAATTTAACATATTAACATTTATTTACAAAGCAGGGTTATGAATCTATTCAATTCTGCTTTATATTTGTATTTCGAGGATTTTTACTCGTTTAATTCTGATTTTATTCCATTATAAATGAATACTGAAACCAACCGTTTTTCGAATACACTGCATGAAAACCAAAATAAAAATTGGGTAAGAGCCATAGATTCCTCTAAAATCATCAATTGGATTGATGATTTGTTCAAAATATTATTTCCGGAGAAAGCTTTAGAAACGATCCAAATTGAATTGCTTTTGGACCAAAACAAAGCCTGTTTTATTGCTATCCTGTCGGAAATTGTAAAAGACAAAACGGCCAATGAAATTCTAGATGATGCCGAATCTTTTTATCGCGCGCTTCCAAAACTTTATGATTCGATGCAAAAAGATGCACAAGCTATTCTGGATACGGATCCCGCTGCTGATTGTATTCAGGAAATTATCAATTCCTATCCCGGTTTTTTTGCTATAGAAGTTTACCGTATTGCTAACGCTATTGCTTCTCGTACCTCGTGTCTGCTGCCGCGAATTCTAACCGAATATGCTCATAGCAAAACCGGAATCGACATTCACCCCAGTGCCACAATTGATGTTCCATTCATGATTGATCACGGTACCGGAATTGTCATTGGCGAGACTACAATCATAGGGAAACACGTAAGCATTTATCAAGGAGTCACTTTGGGAGCATTGCAAGTAGAGAAAAATATGCAGGAAAAAAAACGCCATCCTACCGTAGAAGATCATGTAATTATTTATGCAAATGCCACTATTTTGGGCGGCAGCACCATCATAGGAAACCACAGTATTGTAGGCGGAAACACGTTTATCACCAAGAGTATGAATCCGTATTCCTTTGTTATGCAATCCAATAAAAATACGGTTCTGAATCAGCAGGAAATAAAAGATATTAATTTTTTCTCTATATAAATATTATGAAATACAATAACATACTCGAAACAATAGGCAACACCCCACATGTAAGAATCAATCGTTTATTTGGTGCCAATCACAATGTATGGATCAAATTAGAACGTGCCAATCCCGGTGCCAGTATCAAGGACAGGATCGCTCTTGCCATGATTGAAGATGCCGAAACCAAAGGATTATTAAAAGCCGGAGGTACTATCATTGAAGCCACTTCCGGAAATACAGGAATTGGACTCGCGATGGTTGCGGCCGTAAAAGGCTATAAATTAATACTGGTAATGCCTGAATCAATGTCCATAGAAAGACGCAGACTCATGAGCCTTTATGGAGCCGAATTTGTCTTGACGCCCCGTGAAAAAGGGATGAAAGGCGCGCTGGAAAAAGCACAGGAATTAGTTACCGAAATACCTAATGCTTGGTCACCACTTCAGTTTGAAAATCCCGCCAACATCGAAATTCATAAAACAGCCACGGCACAGGAAATTATAAAAGCATTCCCTGACGGTCTGGATTATTTGATCACCGGCGTAGGAACCGGAGGGCACATCACGGGTTGTGCCGAAATATTGAAAAAACATTTCCCAAACCTTAAAGTATATGCAGTTGAACCCGAAGCTTCTCCCGTTATCAGCGGTGGCGCACCGGCTCCCCACCCTATTCAGGGAATTGGAGCAGGATTCATACCTACCAACTTGCGTACTGATTTACTGGACGGAACCATCCAAGTAAGCAAAGACGATGCATTTGCCTATACCCAAAGAGCCGCAAAAGAAGAAGGCATGTTCATAGGAATATCCTCTGGAGCATCTCTGGCAGCGGTAGCAAAAAAACTACCAGAAATCCCAGAAAATGCTAAAATATTAACCTTTTGTTACGACACTGGCGAACATTATTTAAGCATCGAAGGCTTATTTGTATAAACAAAAATCTTCATTAAAATACAAACCGATTTGTGAAAACAAGTCGGTTTTTTTTTAGGCTTTTCATTTTTATGGGCGTGTCTTTGTTGCAAAACTATTGTCCAAACAGATTGATCTTAAAATAATGTTTAGCATAATGCTCCTTTTGACTTTATGACGTTTAAACTTCCGACTTACTTAGTTGGCTTTTGGGATAAAGCAGACAATAAAAATACGTAAGTTTTTGCAAACCACGAATTTGTAAAAAACAGAAAAAGTTCCCAGAAACGAAATAGCAAGAGCCAGCAAAATATTTTGAAGATAGACCAAAAAAGGTAATGCCCTGACAACCAAAAAATAAAAGATAAATATATCAGAAAACATTAAACGGAAGAAAGAGAAAAACATAAATATCAACTTCGTACGGATATTTAGGACGGATGATTAAAATACCAGACAAAAACAAAACTTAATTCAAGAACAATTGGGGAAACTTATTAGTGTCTCAAAAGCAAAGATTTCTATACTTGAAAGCAATACCAATAGCCCAACGATTGAAACAATATTTAAAGTGTTTAGCGCCTTAAAAGCGAATATCAATTTTAATATGACAATTAAAAAAAAGAATTTGTAATTAACTTATACAATTACTCTAAGTCCAGACTTTCAGACTAGAAACAAAAAAAGCCCCAATCTCTGGGGCTTTTCCTGTTTTATTCCTCTTCCTCCGTACTATGTGACTTTGAATAGCCTCTCCATTTCTCGATGCAGTCCTGCAAATCCTGCGGAAGTTCCGTATCAAAACGCAGCATCTCACCGGTTGTAGGATGAACAAAACCCAATGTTTTAGCATGCAAAGCCTGTCTTGGCAATGCTTTGAAACAGTTGTCAATAAACTGTTTGTATTTTGTAAACGTAGTACCTTTTAAAATCAAATGACCGCCATACCGCTCATCATTAAATAAAGGATGTCCTATGTGCTTCAAGTGTGCCCGAATTTGGTGCGTTCTCCCGGTTTCCAGTTGGCATGAAATTAAAGTAACATAACCAAAACGCTCCAACACTTTGTAATGCGTCACGGCTGGCTTCCCTATTTCCGGATCAGCAAAAACCGCCATCTGCATGCGGTCTTTAAGGTGACGTGCCAAGTTTCCTTCAATCGTTCCTTGTTCTTCGACTACATTTCCCCAAACCAAAGCCACATACTCTCTTTCGGAAGTTTTAGCTTCAAATTGCTTGGCAAGATGTGTCATAGCCGCTTCGGTTTTAGCAATCACTAATAAACCAGAAGTGTCTTTGTCAATTCGATGCACTAATCCGGGACGTTCGCTGCTGTTCATTGGCAAATTATCAAAATGATACGCCAAAGCATGTACTAAAGTTCCGGTGTAATTTCCATGACCGGGATGCACTACCATTCCTGGCAATTTGTTGATCAATAACAAAGTATCGTCTTCATACACAATATCAAGCGGAATATTCTCCGGAATAATATGGTTTTCATAAGGAGGATGCGTAAGCATCACCCGAACTACATCATGGGCTTTTACCTTGTAATTCGACTTTACGGTGGCATCGTTTACAAAAATATTGCCATCAGTCGCCGCAATTTGTATTTTATTGCGAGTTGCATTTTGAATCAAACTCATCAAATATTTATCAATCCGCAAAGACGTTTGTCCTTTAGGAACTTCAAATCTAAAATGTTCAAATAACTCGTCTTCTAAATCTATTGTATCACTATTATTGTTCATCAACTGGTATTTCTTCTATTGGTGTTGCCAGTGTATCTGCAGCACTGGTCTCTTCATAACTCATTTTTCCGTCTCCTAAAACCAAGTCGATTTTGGAGGATTTTAAGACTCTGTCCCCTGCTTTCAGGTTTCTGCCTTTGAAACGCATTTCCAGCACCATGTCTTTTCCAAGATTGGGAACGTAGGTAATTTCTCCTTCCTCAAGCCCTAAAGCTTTCAATGTAGGTACTGCTTCGCGATACGTTTTATTGACTAAATCCGGAATACGAACCGATGAAAATCCCGAAGTATTTATTTTAATATATATTTTTCGTCCTACTTTTACTTTCGTACCGGGCGTTGGATCTTGCTTAACTACACTAAATTGCGGAAAATCACTTCTATAATCTACGCTGTCTAAAAGTACATAATCTAAATCCAGCTCATTCAGTTTTTCCTCGACTTGTTCTTCTGTCAACTTACGCAAATCCGGCACGGTAATTTCATGTCCATGATCTGTTGTAAAAGTCAACCAATGCATAAATAAATAACCCAAAGCGACAATAATGGCAAGTGCAATTAGTATTTGAACAAAGAAAACACGGCTGGTAAGATACTTACGTAAACTCATAAATTTATTTTTATATCTGGCAAAGATAAAGCTATTTCGTTTCAAAAAAAATGATAATTTTGTTTAGAATTCGTTTAGTCGGTCAATCGATTAAACGTTTAACCGATTAAACGTATATAATGAAAAACATTGCCATCATCATGGGCGGATATTCCAGCGAGTATAAAATCTCTCTTATCAGCGGAAACGTCGTATATCAATTTCTAGACAAAACAAAATACAACGGATTCCGAATCCATATTTTCAAAGAAAAATGGGTTTATGTTGATGCTGATGATGCCGAATTCACTATCGATAAAAATGATTTTTCAGTAACTGTTGATGGTAATAAAATCACTTTTGACTGTGTGTTCAACGCCATCCATGGAACACCAGGCGAAGACGGATTAATGCAGGCCTATTTTGAATTATTGCATATTCCGCAAACTTCCTGCGATTATTACCAAGCAGCATTAACGTTCAACAAACGCGATTTATTATCAGTTTTAAAACCATACGGCATAAAAACAGCCACTTCCTATTACTTAAACAAAGGTGACCGTATCAATACGGACGAAATTGTAGCTAAAGTAGGTTTGCCCTGTTTTGTAAAACCCAACAAAGCCGGTTCTAGTTTTGGTATTTCCAAAGTAAAAACTGCTGCCGAATTGCCCATTGCAATAGAAGTTGCTTACAAAGAAGACAACGAAATTATCATAGAAAGCTTCTTGGATGGCACCGAAGTTTCTGTAGGAGTAATCAATTATAAAGGAAAAGTAACCGTATTACCAATAACTGAAATTGTTTCAGACAATGATTTCTTCGATTATGAAGCCAAATATTTGGGTAAATCACAGGAAATCACTCCAGCGAGAATCTCGGATGAAATGACTCAAAAAGTGAGTGAAATTGCTAAACGTGCATATGAAGTCCTGAAAATGAAAGGTTTTTCCCGAAGCGAATTTATATTGGTAAACGGAGAGCCACACATGTTGGAAATGAACACCATTCCGGGATTAACAACGGAAAGTTTGATTCCGCAACAAGCCAAAGCCGCCGGAATTTCATTGGAAGATTTGTTTACAAATGCGATAGAACTGGCTTTGTAATAAATCACTTAATTCTTAAATACTAAACAAACGTGTCATTTAAACAAAGGAATACATTCAAATAATGTCATTCCTCCGCTGTCAGAATGACAAAACAGAAAAAATAAATGAGAAAAGCAATATTTCCAGGTTCATTTGACCCCATCACTTTAGGACATGAAGACATCATCAAAAGAAGCATTTCCTTATTTGATGAAATCGTTATTGCCATTGGTATCAATGCCGAAAAAAAATATATGTTTTCCCTCGAAGAAAGAAAACAATTCATTGAGGAAACCTTCAAAAACGAACCAAAAGTTTCCGTGATTACCTATGAAGGTTTGACGATTGATCTGTGCCACAAAATAAACGCTAATTTTATCCTTCGCGGTTTGCGCAATCCTGCTGATTTCGAATTTGAAAAAGCAATTGCGCACACGAATCGTCGGTTATCAAAAATTGAAACTGTGTTTTTATTGACCGCTGCAAAAACGTCGTACATCAGCTCCAGTATTGTACGAGATGTAATTCGCAACAACGGGCAATATGAAATGCTGGTTCCCGATGCAGTCCGAGTAAAATAATTTTAAAGCGATTTTGTCAAGTCGAGCGCAGTCGATACTAATGGATAGGTCTCGACTGCGCTCGACTTGACAAATAAACAGTCCTAATATAACTTGTAAAACGAGGCAATAATCCGTAATTTTGCCAAAAATAAAAGCCGTTAAACATGAGTATAGAAAGAGAATTAAGCAAACGCAGCGGGTCAAAATGTGAACTTTGTGGCGCAACTGAGAACCTGAAAGTGTACCAGGTATTGCCTACCAAAAAAGGAGGGATTGAGGAAAACATCATGGCTTGTAGCACCTGTATTGACCAAATTGAAAATCCGGATACCGTAGATTTAAATCATTGGAGATGTCTAAATGATAGCATGTGGAGTGAACATACTGCCGTACAAGTTGTCGCGTGGAGAATGTTAAGCCGTTTGCGTGGTTCTGGATGGCCTCAAGAATTATTAGACCAAATGTATTTAGACGAAGATACTTTGGCTTGGGCACAAGCAACAGGTGAAGGCGAAGAAGAGGAGAACAAAGTCATTCACCGTGACAGCAACGGCGTGATTCTTGAAATTGGAGATTCAGTAGTTTTAATCAAAGATTTGAAAGTAAAAGGTTCAAGCATGGTAGCTAAACAAGGAACTGCAGTGCGTAACATCAGACTGGATCATGAAAATGCCGAATATATTGAGGGTAAAGTAGACGGCCAGACTATTGTCATTATTACACAATACGTTAAGAAAATATAATGGTCAGTTGACAGTTTTTAATGATCAGTACCTGAGTTGATAAAAAAATTCAGTGGTCAGAAATAAGTGTAATCAGAGACTTCATTAAAGCAAAAAATCGTTAACAGTAAATTTAATTTACCTTTAACGATTTTTTTATTGTCAATTATTTTACGGATAACTAACCCAGAAGCTTCAGGACTGAACACTGAACACTTTTCAAAACTGAACACTAAAAAACTACTCCTCTTCTTTCTTAATCACTTTTCGAGCGACTTCGATTTTGAATTTCTTGCCTTTCATTTTTTCGTCTTTGATGGCGTGAAGTAAATCTTTCACTTTATTGAATTTCACCGCTGCAAATGAGATAAAATCTTTCACTTCAATTAATCCTAAATCGTCTTTTTCTAATTTCCCTTTTTGGGAAAAGAAACCTACGATATCAATTTTATTCAATTTATTTTTCTTTCCACCACTGATGTAAATCGTTTGAAATTCAGGTGGTTTTGGCAATGAAGTGGAATTCTCCACTTTCAAAGCTTCCATTCCGTAATCGATGTAATCCATTTTTTTCTCACTTTCATGAGCAATAATATACGCCGTACCAGAAGCTAGCATACGTGCTGTACGTCCGTTTCTATGGGTAAATTCGTCTTCTTTAGATGGCAAATGATAATGAATAACATGATTCATTTCAGGGATATCGAGTCCACGAGCAGCCAAGTCAGTTGTGATTAGATAACTTACACTTCCGTTTCTAAACTGGATTAAGGCGCGTTCTCTTTCGTCCTGATCCATTCCGCCATGATAATACGTGGCATAAATTCCTTTTTCGTTCAACGTATCGCTGATGCGCTCTGCAGCATCACGATGATTACAAAAAACAATTGCCGATTGTGATTTCAACGAACAAATCAAGTTGAATAAACTTCCTATTTTATCTTTTTCTTTCGAAACGACCATTTTCATCGAAAGATTCGTTTCGGCCACGTTTTCTGGAATAAAGTCCAAAATAGTCGGGTTTACGACTCTTGTATATCGTGGAATTTCAATATCGGAAGTGGCCGAAACCAAAACGCGTTTATTGAGTTTCGTTAATTTTCCAATTATAAAAGACATTTGTTCATGGAAACCCAATTGCAACGATTTATCAAACTCATCCAAAATCAAGGTTTGAATTTTATCCACACGGAAAGTGCCTCTGTCGATATGATCCGCGATTCTTCCCGGAGTTCCTATTAAAACTGCTGGAGGATTGCTTAAATTTTTGATTTCGGTATCGATGGAGTGTCCGCCATAGCACACATTTACTTTATAATCGGTTCCCATTTTTTTCCAAACCTGCTCAATCTGCAATCCTAATTCGCGTGAAGGAACCAAAATTAAACATTGAACCGATTGAATTTCGGGTTGTAACATTTCTAAAATCGGCAACAAAAAAGCCAAAGTTTTTCCGGAACCTGTTGGCGAAAGTAATAAAATATTATTATCATTCAAGATTGCATCTTGTGCTACTTCCTGCATTTTGTTCAGGCTTTCGATGCCTAAATTCGAAAGTATATTATTGGAATGGTGTTTCTTATTCATTTTTTTTATTTGGACAAAGGTAATTTTTAATTCTCAGTTATGAATTTTGTATTTTCATTCTTTTTCAATCGGGTATTTCCTTTTCTTACATTCATATCTACAGCTGTCTAAAAAAAGCTACATTTGATATTCCATTTAAAAAACCGAAAAATGAGACTTTTCACATTCCTTTTTTTACTATTCTCCATCAGTGCTTTTGCACAAAAAAACAATAAATACGATACTTTTTTCGAAAAAGGTAATGGAAATCAATCGGCATCTTACCAAGAAACAATTGCGTACTTCAAACTTCTGGCGGATGATTTCCCTACTATCGAAATTCAAAAAATGGGTTTAACGGATAGTGGTGAGCCTTTGCACATGGTTATTTTTAATCCGGAACAGCAATTTGACTTTGGAACCATCCAAAAAAACAAAGCGGTAATTCTGCTCAATAACGGCATTCACGCAGGGGAACCTGACGGAATTGACGCTTCCATGCAACTGTTTAGAGATTTAGCTTTAGGTAAAATAAAAGCGCCAAAAAACACCATTGTCGTTTGTATTCCGGTGTACAATATTGGCGGCGCTTTAAACAGAAACTCCACTTCAAGAGCCAATCAGGACGGACCTGAAATCTATGGCTTTCGTGGCAATGCCAGAAACTACGATTTGAATCGAGATTTTATCAAATCAGACACCCGTAACACAAAAAGCTTTGTAGAAATATTCCATAAAGTAAATGCAGATGTTTTTATTGACAATCACGTCAGCAATGGCGCGGATTACCAATACAAACTGACGTATATTATGACCCAACATAATAAACTAGGAACTATTTTAGGGAATTTTTTAAATACTGAAATGATGCCTGCTTTGGTCGAAGATTTACAAAAAAAGAATATCGAAACTACGCCTTATGTCAATGCTTTTCAGGACACACCAGACAAAGGTTTTGGTCAGTTTTTTGAGAGTCCACGATTTGCAACCGGTTATACTTCATTGTTCAACACCATTGGGTTTGTGGTAGAAACGCACATGCTAAAAAATTATGTGGATCGGGTGAAAGTAACTTACGAATACATGCGTTCCGCAATTGATTTTACAGATGCTAATTACAAAAAAATCAAACAACTGCGATTAAAAAATGAAGAGCAGTATAAACCACAACAATCGTACACGATAAAATGGGAAATTGACAGTACAAAAACGATTCCTTTTTCGTTTTTAGGCTATGAAGCCAGTTACAAAAAAAGCGACGTCACCTCCGGAAACCGTTTGTTTTATGACCAAACAAAACCGTACAAAAAAGATATTCCGTACAATAAGGAATTTAAATCGGTAAAAGAGATAATAATACCAGAAGCGTATATAATTCCGAGAGGATTTTGGCCTGTAATTGAATTATTAAAGAGCAATACGATCTCCTATCGCCAATTAAAAAAGGACACAATAATTGAAGTTGAAAGCTACAGGATTGCGGATTTCAAAACGGCAAGTTCCGCATACGAAGGTCATTATTTACACCGAAACACTTCGGTAACCGCTAAAATGGAGAAAGTGGCTTTCGCCAAAGGGGATTACGTTATTCCTACACAACAAAAGGGAATCAAATACCTATTGGAAACATTGGAACCAGAGGCCGTCGATTCTTTTTTCAATTGGAATTTTTTCGACACGATGCTACAACAAAAAGAAGGGTATTCCGATTATGTTTTTGAAGATTCTGCAACACAAATTTTGAAAGATAATCCAAAATTAAAATCCGAATTTGATTTAAAAAAACAAAGTGACGTTACCTTTATCAATAATCCGGAAGCGCAACTGGACTGGATCTACAAACATTCCGTTTATTATGAAAAGGCACATTTACGCTATCCTGTGTATCGTGTTTTAAAATAAAAAAACGCTCGTTAAAATGTTTATTACACACAAATTTCACGAATTCCCACAGATTAATTCGTGGAAATTAGTGAAATTAGTGTTTAACTTACTATGCCAATTTAAAAATCAGTTCAAAACTGTTCAATCAGCTTATCTTTTGACAAAATGAAGTACTATCTCAAGTGCTTTTCTTCTTCAAATAATAATTTTATATTTTCATAGGAATTTTTCAAAGCTTCCTTAATTTGCTCCGGATTCATCCAGGCTACTTTATCAATTCCTTCTTCTAATTGTCCATGAGGTGTTCCTTCAAAATCAGATTGCATTTCGAACCAATGTGTAATTTTTAGTTTGTACTTGCCGTTACGTCTAAAAACATGATACGTTTTTTGAAGTTTATGGGAAATTGTCAAGCCATTTACTCCGGTTTCCTCCTCTACTTCTCGCATAGCAGTATCCCCAATTTCCTCTCCTTTTTCGATTCCTCCTTTGGGTAAATCCCATTTTCCGTTTCTAAAAATGAATAAGACTTCTCCTTTTTTATTGTACACCAAGCCACCTCCTGCTTTAGTAACCGGGATTTTTGCTTTCAAAGTCTTCATAATCAAGCTTTCATCCGGATGGTATAAATAGGCTTTATTAATTTTATTTTGAAAGATTTTTACTATAAGTTGCTCTATATCAATGCTTTCTAGCAAAAATAATTGAAAATCGGTCTCCTTGGAGATATGATTTGTTAAAAAAAGTGGTTTGTCGTTAACAAAAACTTTATACATTTGTACTATGATTTTTAATAAAGATACAGCCGAAAAAACAGCCGAATTTCTTTTGCAAATAAATGCAATTAAATTGAATCCAAGAAATCCTTTTACATGGGCTTCTGGATGGAAATCGCCTATTTATTGTGACAACCGATTAATACTCTCATTTCCAGCGGTACGAAATTATGTCCGGGATGAATTTTCTAAGAATATTCAGAAACAATTTGGTAAACCAGATGTTATTGCCGGTGTAGCCACTGGAGCAATAGGAATTGGTATGCTGGTTGCTGAAAGTTTAGGAGTCCCGTTTGTATATGTGCGTCCGGAACCTAAAAAACACGGGAGACTAAATCAAGTCGAAGGTTTTTTACAAAAAGGGCAAAATGTAATAGTGGTGGAAGATTTGATCAGTACCGGAAACAGTAGTTTACTTGCTGTGGAAGCGTTGCGCGAAGCAGGAGCCAATGTCAAGGGCATGGCCGCGATATTTACGTATGGTTTTGATGTAGCTGAAACTAATTTCAAGAGCGCACATGTGGATTTATACACTTTAAGCAATTATCAAAATTTATTAAATTTGGCTGTAGCCAAAAGATACATTACTGAAGAAGAAGAACAAACTTTAAGAGAATGGAATGTAAATCCGTCTACCTGGAACATTTAAGTTTAAAAAAATAAAAACAAAATCCTACAAAACATGAACTTAGAAAGTCCAAAAGTTACTGTACCCAAATCCGCTCAAGAATTATTTGGTTTATTAAGCGATGTAAAAAATTTTGAAAAACTAATGCCTGAAAACATTGCTAAATTTGAGGTTATTGGTGATGATGCATTTATTTTTGGATTAAAAGGCATGCCCGAAATCAAACTTAAAATGAAAGAAAAAGTAGCGCCTGTAAAAATTGTTTTGGGAGCTGCAAGTGACAAACTTCCATTTACTCTTATAGCAAATATTGAGGCTATAACAGAGCAATCCAGTGCTGTAAAACTTGATTTTGAAGGAGAATTTAACCCTATGATGGCCATGATGATAAAAGGACCAATTGGAAAATTTATAGAAACTTTAGCAGCCAATATGAATAAATTGTAAAAACTGTTTAAGTAGTAACAATATAATAATATTTTAAGTACATGACAAAAAGCTAATCAGATTGTTCTATAATAAATGTTTTTGTTATGTACTAAAAAACAATTGTTTAAAATAAAGTTGTTTTTCTAAAAACAGAAAGTTAAAATTGTTAATAACTATTTTTTTTTTAGAATAGGCTGAATAGTTACCAAAAAAAATAGCTAATGATTAGGTTTTTTAAACGCTTTGTCATTAGCTATTGTAATTTTGAGATAAATTACTTTTATTATAATAATCTAAATATGTTTTGATCAATTACTCATAAAGAGATAATTCCCGTTAATTGAATGAAATTTCTGATAGAAAAAAATTATGATTACTCACAATACCATTTTTGTCAAATAGGTTTAGCTTTATCAATGGCACTTTATTTTTGTAAAAAATTTCTATTAAGCCAATGTTATTTTGGATAATAACATCGCCAATTCTGTTTTTATTTGATTCAGTACTAGTCCATGTTTGGGTTATCCCGCTTGAGGTAACATCATACAATGGATACGTGTTTTTTGTATTCATTTTTGAAATCTCACCCCAGTGAACATCTCCCGAAATGAATACAACTCCGTTAGCCTTGGTTTTGTCTATTAAATCAACGAATTTTGTTTGTTCATGAGGCATATTTGTCCAAGATTCATACCCGTTGTACTCATGTCCAAATTGCAAACTTGAAGCAATGATTCGGATATTTGCTTTTTTCGACAATTCATTTTCTAGCCATTTCCATTGCTTGTCTCCAAGAATCGTACTGTCTTTTTTACTATATGGAATATAGTCATTTTTATAAACTGAATTTTTAGGCTCATTTTTTAATAAATTATCTCTAAAAGTTCTTGTGTCCAGCATTATTATCTGAAGTGTTTTATCACCTAGTTTTACATATTCGGAACCATAAATACCTTCATGGTTTCTTCTTTCAGAGTTTTGAGGAACTTCCCAAAAGTTCATAAAAATTTCTTTAGACTCTTTTTTAAAAGGGTAGTGTCTTCCTTTATCGTTTTCTCCAAAATCATGATCGTCCCAAACCGATAAAATTTTAGTGCTTTTTTTTAGTTCTTGAAACTCAGCTTTAAATGCTAATTTTTCATATTTATTTTTTAATAAATTCATGTCTCGAGTGTCTCCATAAATATTATCCCCAAGATAAATAAATAAATCAGGATTTAGCTTCACGGTGTTCAAAAGCATAGGCTGATCTTTGTCCTGATGGGCACAAGAGCCAAATGCGATTTTGAAACTTTCATCGAGTGAAGTCCCTTGATTCTCATTTTTTTGAGCGTTGCAAAAAATACTGTTTGTTAATATAAATAATTGCAGTATTATTAATAATCTATTGAAATTTGTCATTGTTTTTTTTTTAAAATCGGTTCTGTCATAAAACCTTAAAAGTTATCCCACCAAATTTTATTGTTAATGTTGTCTCCTCCGATTGCTTTCACTGCAGCACTATTATTTTCGGCATTTACGGATTGCTCTATACTTGGATACATTATTCTTCTAGGTATTTTACCCCCATTTTTAGCTCCAGGACCAGCTTGAATAAAGCTTGGTTTTCCAGTTCTTTTCCAATCTATCCAAGCTTCTACACCAGTGTGGTATAAAGCCAGCCATTTCTGTGTATACAACACATCATTGGTGGCGCTATAAGGTGCCGTTGTGACTAAATAATTAGCAGGCATAGTCACACTCCATTGATTAAATGATGCTTCTACAGCAGTGTTGTAATACACCTGGGCAGTTCCGGTAGTAATTATATTTCGTTGACGGGCTTCGGCTAACAAGAAATTTAACTCACTATAAGTCATGAATATTGAAGTTATTTTAGTTTTTGTATAAAAATAATCTTCGGCTCTACGGGAGTATTTTGTTGGTTCCCCAATTTGATCTAAAGCAAGACCTGGCTGAACCCCTTTATAATTATTGGTTCCAGCAATTGGATCGATCCATTCATTCAGACGCGGATCATTGTTCGTGATTAATGTATTTACGATATGGGTTGAAGGCATAACGATATTATAACCATACAATCGGTTTATTCCATCAGTCATAGGAGATATATTTGGAAAAACACCAGTGTACTTGTAATTTGCATTGTCTAAGTTTGACGCAAATAAGGGATAGGTTGCCGGGTTCGAAATGATTTCACTTAGTTTTGTATTTACAACTGTCTTATTAGAAACACGCATTAACAATCGTACATGAAGTGAATTGCAGAATTTTTTCCATTTCAACATGGATCCGTTAAACAATAAATCACCTTCTATTGATTTGCTCGTTTCGATTATGGAATTAGCAGTAGTTAAATTTTCAAGTATTTTTGTATAAATCTGTTCTTGAGAATCATACACTGGTTTCAAAATTCCGTCTTCTCCTTTTGATGATTCCGAATAAGGGACATTGCCATACGTATCCGTAATTACACTTATTACATAGGATTCTAATATTAAAGATACGGCCTCATAATTTTTATTGTTCAATACAATGGCTTGTTTTTTAATATCATTGATGTCGTTAAGCCATTTATACATATTCCAGAAACGGCTGCTAGCTCCCCAATTATATATGTCTAGCTCATTGTATTCATAGTTCCCGCCATATTGAGCCACAATATCTCCAAAGTCAAAAGCATTCGATACATTTTCATTTGCTAAATTAAAAATGACATTTGGTAATAATGTTTTAGGTTGGGCTGCTGTTGGCTGGTTTTTGTTGGTGTTAATTTCTTCGAATTGATCAGTACAAGAAATTGAAACACTTAATAATAGAACGAATATTAGAAATTTTTTCATGATTGTTTTTTTTTTAGAATGAAACATTTAGTTTTACACCATAGCTTCTTGAAGATGGAAGTTGCATAACTTCAAATCCTGGTAATAATGTTCCTCCGCTTATAGATTGAGTTTCCGGATCGATATTAGGCACTTTTGTCCAAAGAGCCAGGTTGTTTCCTACTAAGCCAATGCTTATATTTTGCATATTTGCAGCTTTAATTAACTTTTGTGGAAATCTATAGTTCAAGCTTATTTCTCTCAATTTTACATAAGAAGCATCAAATGAATTTGCTTCAATATTATCACGACGAAAAGCATTTGAATAATACCAGTTTTCGGCACTAATGACTGTTGTATTTGGACTGTACGAACCATCTGAATTTTGTACCACACCATCACCAACAATTCCAGTTTCTCTGCCTGGTAATGAAACGTCTAATATGCCACTTTCCATTCCTATCGCATTTGTCATTGAATAAATTTTACCGCCGTGTCTTACATCAAATAAAGCATTAAGAGTGACATTTTTAAACCTTAAATTAGTAGAAAGACCCAGCATCCAGTCTGGATTGTAGTTTCCGATTTTTTTAATTTGAGTGTCTAAAATTGGAGAGCCAGTATTATCAAAAACAACTTGACCATCAGGACTTCTAAGATAACCTCTACCATACATGTCTCCCATTCTTTCCCCTACACGAGCTTCTACAGTTCCACCGTTAGGACCTTGTGCAATTATATAACTGCTAATTCCTTCTGTTAATTCTTTTACAACTCCTCTGTTTTGGCTAAAGTTAGCATTAATTGACCATTCTAGATTTTCACTTCTAACAGGTGTAAACCCTAAGCCTATTTCAATTCCTTTATTCTGAATTTTTCCTGCATTGATTACGTTTGATGTAGATCCGGTTGCTTGTGAAACATCTAAACCTACAATTTGATTTTTGGAGTTTGTAATGTAATAACTAGCATCTAGTGTTATTCTTCTGTTGAAAAACTGAGCTTCGACCCCTACTTCATAGGATGTTGCAATTTCAGGTTTCAAATTACTATTTAAAATAGTTCTTGGATTTGTTAATGTACCTGCTAAAGCTCCATTTTCATACGTTTTTACTAGACGATACGGATCAGTATCATTTCCTACAGATGCGGCATTTGCTCTAAATTTTAAAAAATCAATGTTTTTATTCATTTCAAACAATGATGTAGGTATAAAACTTAAAGATGCTGAAGGATAGAAATAAGAATTGTTATTTGCCGGAAGTGTAGAAGACCAGTCGTTTCTAGCGGTTAGATCTAAATAAAGATAGTTTTTATAGCCAATATTTGCCATTCCATACGTACTATTTATACGTTTCTTATAGATATTTCTGGATTGTATAGGCATTACATTAATATTTTGTAAATTGTAAATTCCGGGAATACTGATTCCTTGTCCTTCAATTTTACCTTCAGATGTGTATTGATTCATTCGGTTTGCACCTACAGAAAACTTTGTTGAAAAATCTCCAAAAGTACGATCGTAAGTAAGTAAAGCGTCTGAATTGTACTCCGTAAAAGTGATACTTTGTTCACGGTACATTCCTTGTGAATATCTGGAAGATCCAATAGGTCTTCGTGACCAGCGGAAATCATTGGAATTGTCCATTCCCATTCGAACCATTAAAGAAAGGGTTTCATTGAAATCATACGTTGAAGCGATATTACCAAATAGACGGTCTTTTTTAAAGGCATTAATGTTTTCATAAGCAATTTTAAAAGGATTGTCTCCCCAGCTGAACATGCTGTTTTGTTTGACGTCTTTAACAATCCAATAATCCTTAAGCCAGTCTAAATCAACATTGGTATGATTCCATAATAAATTATACATAAGCCCTTGACTTCCATATCCAGTTACAGGAGTATTGTCACTACGGCTTTTTGTATAAGTAGCTATCGTTATTACTTTCCATTTATCTGAAATTTTATGGTTTAAGTTCAAACTAATATTGTCTCTTTTTAAATTTGAATTTGGGACAATATCCTCACTTGTAGTTTTTCCGTAACTCAAACGAAAATTAGTTTTCTCATCTGAACCAGTTATGGATACTGAGTTAGAAATTGAATTTCCTTTTCTGAAAAAGTCATTTAAATCATATCTGAATTGGAAAGGAAGTGCTACTCCTTGACCAACAGAATAACCTGGACTTCCGTTTTGTAAAATAGACAATCCGGAATCTAATCTAGGACCTAAATTAGTATCTGCTCCTGGATCATAGGTTAATTTTGATCCTGCACCGTAAATCTCCTGTATTTCAGGTAATCTTAGCGCTTCACTTGTCATGAAAGAGGAAGAGATGGAAACACCAAGACCTTTATTTTTTTTACCTGATTTAGTAGTAATGACAATAACTCCATTTGCTGCTCTTGATCCATACAAGGCAGATGCCGCTGCACCTTTTAATACATTCACGCTTTCTACATCTTCTTGGTTTATTTCTGATGCCCCATTACCATAATCCGTTGGTAAATCACGTTGATTGGTTGAACTGCCACCAACTCCATACGTATTGTTATTTATCGGTATTCCGTCAACAACAAATAATGGACTGTTATTATTGATATTTAACGATTTATCGCCGCGAATCACCACTCGGGAAGAGCTTGTAATCCCATTTCCGGAACCTGTTATTTGAACACCGGCAACTTTTCCTGATAAATTGGAAACAAAATTAGTGGAGTTGACTTTATTGATATCATCTGATTTTAATTCTTGAGAAGCATATCCAAGAGCTCGTTTTTCTCTTCTGATACCTAAAGCAGTTACTACGACTTCTCCCAAAGCCAATGAATTATCATCCAATACCACATCTATTTTAGACGTTTCAGAAGTTAAAATTTCTTTAGTTTTAAAACCCATAAAAGAGAATACTAAAGTTTTTTCATTTTCAGTTTTAATGGAATAGTTTCCATCTAAATCTGATATTGAGCTCAATTTGGTCTCTTTAACCATAATAATAGCTCCTGGTAATGGAAGCCCCGACTGATCGGTTATTTTTCCAGTAATTGTTTTTGTTTGTCCATTAATTAAGTGAACAGAAAAAACAAATAAAAAAAACAATAATTTTTTTCCTAAGATTTTCATTTTTTGTGAAGTTTGATTTTTGAGGGCAAACTTACTCGTAAGATGTATGGCGTATGTTATGATACTTTTAACAAAATATATTCATTTATTAACAAAAAAATATACTGTTAAATAATTGATTTATGAGTCTTTCGGTAGTGTGTGTTAAAATTTATTAAGGTCTTAAAATATTCATCTATATAGCTTTAAAGTGTCTTGTGTTTTATTTTTTGATTGTAATTTTGTTTCTATCTCAACAGATAAAAACAAAAAAATATTTTAATTAAAGTTTAATTGTGGATTTGCTAACTTTATTCATACAATTGGATAACATTAGAACCTTTATCTTAACTTATGTAACAAGTACGTAAAATTTATAACCGAGCTTTTTTTATGAGAAATCTTTTAGTTGAGTTGTGAGAGACAACATCCAGATCAAAGAATTAGAAGTTATCACTCCGCAGTTGTATCATAAGTGAAAAAGTATGAATCTTTAGGGTCTGCTGAGAAACACACATTAATTTACACTTCAATTGGATATAGCAATATTTGAGAAACTAAGTACCTCCATTTGATGCTTCTTTATTTGTAACATTCCGAAAGCATTTAAATTTGGATGTTATCAATCCAATCACGGAGAAAATTATTGCTATAAAAACTAAACAGGAACAGAAAAAGAGTGAACCAAAAGACGATTCGGATTCAGCAAGCAATGATGAAAATCCCAATAGAGGAAGTCATTTAATGGATTAACAGCATATTTTTAGTGCTCAACCTAGTCAAATTAGCAGGAGTGATACCCCAGTCTGATAGTTATGATATTCGAGAGTTTATCAAAAAGGGTAATGCTAGAAATTGACCAAAACCAAAACAGGTGTGATTTAAACGAAAATCATAACTATATCTTTTATGAAAATCTAGAATAAACAGGTCTCTGAGTTTTTCAGCAAACCCTATTTAGGAGTAAATTTTATTTTATGAATTTTCACATTTAATACAACATTTGAATTTCTTTGATGTCAAATTCAACGACACGATCATCTTCCAGAAGAACCAGAAGTTTCCCAGATACCGAAACGCCCTGAATAATTCCCATAAAGTTACCGTTATTATGAGCTGAAAAGGCCATGGGAATACCTTTTTTGTATAATGTGTTTGTGTATTTGTTCCAAGAAGTACTGGATTGCTGATTCCATAATGCTCTATTTTTTTCTAAGGATGTAACAATAGAAGAAAGAAGTGCTTCTTTATCAAATTCAGTTGCACAAATCACGGCCAAAGAAGAAGCTTTTGCTAAATTTTCGAAATTAGTTTGATTTACATTGAGTCCCAAACCTACAATAGAAACAATTGTTCCGTCGCTTTTGATGCTATTCTCTATCAAAATGCCACCTATTTTTTTATTGTATGACATAATGTCGTTAGGCCATTTGATACTAAGATCAGGAATCCTAAGCGATTCTAAAACCTCAATTACAGCAAGTGAAACCAAAATATTTAAGCTGAAAATCTGACAAATATCTACTAAAAAATCCTTAACCAAAATACTCATTATTAAGTTTTTACTTGGTTCAGAAACCCAAACAGCTCCCATTTGTCCTTTTCCTTTTGTTTGACTCTCAGCGGTAACAACAGTAAAGTTTTCGAGCTCTTGTTTGTTCGATAACCCTTTAAGGAATTCGTTTGTAGAATCTATGGCATCGAGTTTGATTACCTTACTATACGTTTTTTTGTGAAACATAATTTAATATTGTGTTAAGGTTCAAAAATAATCACAAAAAATGGTAACTTTACAAACTTATATTAAAAATAATTCATGGCGAAAAAGACTATAAATAATGACGTTCTATTAGCGAACATCATTAAAGGGATAGAAGAAGTAAAAGGGAATGATATCACTATCCTTGATTTAAGAGAAATAGACACTGCAGTTTGCGACTATTTTGTAATCTGTAATGGAAATTCAAACACGCAGGTAAATGCAATAGTCAACTCTATCCAAAAAACAGTTTCAAAAGAATTAAAAGACAAGCCTTGGCATGTTGAGGGAACTGATAATGCAGAATGGGTATTAATGGATTATGTGAATATAGTGGTTCATGTATTTCAAAAACATATTAGAGAGTACTACAACATCGAAAGTTTATGGGGCGATGCTAAAATAACAACTATAGAAAACAAATACTAAAGACACATAATCCGTAGTAATGGCTAAAGAAAATAATCCAAATCCGAATAAGTTTAAAGTAAGCCCTTGGCTAATTTACGCTGCAATATTATTAATTTTCTTATTTATAAGTTTTATAACTAATGGCTCCAGTCTTAATGAACCCGGACAATTAACCTCGTCTAAGTTTAACGACTACTTAGAGAAAGGTCAGATCGATAAAGTTGTTGTAAACAACAAAACCGAAGCTGAAGTTTTTCTGAATGCGGCAGCAATGAAAGATGCAGCACACAAAAAAGTTTCGAAAGATGTTTTTGACAGACCTAATAAAGGACCACATTACGTTTTTAACATTGGTAATGATCAAATATTTCAAAAAAAGCTGGAAGAAGCAGTTGCCAAAGGTAAATTAAACGATTTTAATTTCTTGGCAAAAAGTAATTGGTCAGATATCCTAATCAGTTTATTGCCAATTATAATTATTATAGCCGTTTGGATTTTTATTATGAGAAAAATGTCTGGTGGAGCCGGTGGTGGTGGTGGCCAAATTTTTAATATTGGAAAATCCAAAGCAAAACTATTTGACGAAAAAACAGATATTAAAACTACTTTCAAAGATGTTGCTGGTTTAGAAGGAGCGAAAGAAGAGATTCAAGAAATTGTTGAATTTTTGAAAAATCCTGAAAAATACACCAACCTGGGAGGGAAAATACCAAAAGGAGCTTTACTCGTAGGACCTCCAGGCACCGGTAAAACATTATTGGCTAAAGCCGTAGCTGGTGAAGCTCAAGTACCGTTCTTCTCTTTATCCGGTTCTGATTTTGTAGAAATGTTTGTAGGTGTGGGCGCATCACGTGTGCGTGATTTGTTCAAACAAGCCAAAGAAAAATCTCCTGCAATCATTTTCATTGATGAAATTGATGCCGTAGGTAGAGCCAGAGGAAAAAGCAACATGTCCGGAGGAAATGACGAACGTGAAAATACATTAAACCAATTACTGACAGAGATGGATGGTTTTGGAACAAATTCAAATGTAATAGTTCTAGCCGCTACAAACAGAGCAGATGTACTGGATAAAGCTTTAATGCGTGCCGGACGTTTTGATAGACAAATTTTTGTTGACTTACCCGATATTCGCGAACGTGCAGAAATATTCAAAGTACACCTACAGCCATTGAAAAAAGTGGAAGGACTAGACACTGACTTCTTAGCCAAACAAACTCCAGGATTTTCAGGCGCAGACATTGCTAATGTGTGCAATGAAGCCGCTTTGATTGCAGCGAGACATAACAAAACAGCAGTTGACAAACAAGATTTCCTTGATGCAGTTGATCGAATTGTAGGAGGTCTGGAAAAGAAAAATAAAATTGTAACACCTGATGAAAAAAGAGCAATCGCTATTCATGAAGCAGGTCACGCTACAGTTAGTTGGATGCTTGAGCATGCAGCACCACTAATAAAAGTAACAATTGTTCCTAGAGGACAAAGCTTAGGTGCCGCTTGGTATTTGCCGGAAGAACGCTTAATTGTACGTCCTGACCAAATGCTTGACGAAATGTGCGCTACTATGGGTGGAAGAGCAGCTGAAAAAGTAACTTTCAATAGAATTTCGACAGGAGCGCTAAGTGATTTAGAAAAAGTAACCAAACAAGCTCGTGCAATGGTAACGGTTTATGGTTTGAATGAAAAAATAGGAAATGTTACCTATTATGATTCAACTGGACAAAGCGAATATAATTTATCTAAACCGTATTCTGAAGAAACGGCTAAAGTTATTGATGAAGAAATATCATTACTAATTGAAGGCCAATACCAAAGAGCCATTCAGATTTTAGAGGATAACAAAGACAAACTGAATCAGCTCGCAAATATTTTGATCGAAAAAGAAGTTATTTTTAAAGATGATTTAGAAGCTATATTCGGAAAAAGAACATTTGATAAAAATCTTGAAGAAGTAGTGTCTTAGAAACATCTAAATATTTAATTATTTTTAAAATCTTAATTCAAAAACTACTTTTGAATTAAGATTTTTTTATCTTTGAACGTTTTCAAGTAATAAATTAAAGCAGTTGACAGCGATATGAGTCTTTTTAGAAAAATTTTTGGTTCAATTAATCCGGCTTCTGAGGAAGATAAAGAAAGTGAATTTAGTAAAACCAATGCTGATAGCACGATCTCTATAGATGAAAAATTTATCAGTAATTTTAAAAAAAATGGAGGTAAGTTTTTATACTGTGAAAATCCAGAGGAAGTAAAAGAACACTTTGAAAATATTCTTGAAGAGAATGACTGGTTCGAAAGTGAAGTTTTATGCTATGAACCAGAACTTTTCAGTATGCTTGAGGATAATAAATTAAGTTTCTCTAAACCAAAAAATCCTTCATTTTTACTGGCCAGTTGTGAAAATTTAATTTCTGAAGAAGGATCTATATTGTTTTCTTCAAAACAAATTAAGCAAGACAAACCAAACGAATTACCCACAAACATTATAATTTTAGCAAATACAAGTCAAATTCTTGAAGCCAAAAGCGATGGACTTAGCGCTATAAAAAAGAAATATGAAAGGGACTACCCTACTAATATTACTACTATAAAATATTTCGAAAAAGCCAAAGAAGAAGACTTCACGCAATACGGAAGTTCTGCAAAAAATCTTTATTTATTGCTTTTAGAAGATCTGTAAGATGAATGAAACTCTAAAACGAGGTATATCGGGAGCTGTTTATATCCTATTATTACTTGCTTCTATTTTATACTCTACTGAAAGCTTTTTTATTCTTTTTGGTATTTTTCTACTTATTGCCATTTATGAATTTTGTAATTTAATTCAAATACATAAAATTTTACCGGTTCTTTTTGGTGCAACCTTGTATACAGCTGTTACTTTAGTAAGCCATTATAATAAAATCACTACGGATACCCTCAATCAGCTATTTAATTCTAATTTAGAAATTTCAATAAACATACAGCAACTAGATGTTGTTTTATTGGTTATAGCGTTAGTTGTATCTATAAAATGTATCCTTTTCTTATTTTATGATAACATTCAAAAAATAAGCACTTCATCAAAATACTTGTATTTACTAGGTTACATCATATTACCTTTTGTATTTATTACTAAAATTTCATTTGGAATAAATGACTATAATCCCAAAATTATAATTGGATTATTCATCTTAATATGGACTAATGATACCTTTGCTTATATTATTGGGAAATCAATAGGCCGAACCAAATTATTTGAAAAAATATCGCCCAAAAAAACAATTGAAGGGTTCTTAGGCGGAATCATTTTTGCTATTTTAGCCGGTTATTTGATCTCAAAGTACTACATAAAAGCCAACCCTGAATTTAGTGAACGATCCATACTAATCTGGACTTCAATAGCTGTTATTGTTGGAATTGCAGGTACTATAGGAGACTTAATTGAATCTAAATTCAAACGAATTGCCGATGTCAAAGACAGCGGAAAAATAATGCCTGGTCACGGAGGCATCCTAGATCGACTAGATAGTGTTATATTTGTAGCACCAATTATATTTTTATTTTATCAAATTTTAAACTATGTTTCATAAAGAAGGAACCCAATCTATTTTATTAGGCACTATTTTTACTGCCGTTGTGCTCTTATTGTCTGATAATTTCATAGACACCATCTGGCTCAAAATGGCCATACAAATAGCAGCGCTGTTGCTTTTGATCATCATACTGCAATTTTTCAGAAATCCAAAAAGAACCGTAATCATCACTGAAAACCAAATTCTTGCGCCAGTAGACGGTAAAGTTGTGGTTATTGAAGAAGTGTATGAAAGCGAATATTTTAAAGACAAACGTTTACAAATATCCATCTTCATGTCGCCCATTAATGTGCATGTCACCCGTTATGGATTGAGCGGAATTGTAAAATTCAGCAAATACCATCCTGGGAAATTTTTAGTAGCATGGCACCCAAAAGCAAGCGAGGAAAACGAAAGAACTACAATTGTCATCGAAAATAAAACCTTTGGTGAAGTACTATACCGTCAAATTGCCGGAGCCTTAGCCCGAAGAATCGTAAATTACGCTGAAGAAGGAATGCAGGTTATTCAGGGAACTGATGCCGGTTTTATCAAATTTGGCTCACGAGTAGATCTCTTTTTACCATTAGGAACAGAAGTTAATGTTGAATTGAATCAAAAGGCAATTGGAGGTAAAACTATTATTGCTACCAAAAGATAATGAATGAAAAAGAATTAGAGCTACAATTTCTGGAAGCTGTAAAAATAGCTTCATCGATGACACAGGCATCTTTACCGCAAGATGTTCAATTGCGACTTTATGCCTTTTACAAACAAGCTACTTTTGGAACTTTAGATCTAAAACAAACTTCTACTTACCATTTGAGAGATGCTTTTAAAACCAATGCATGGATGCAAATCAGCCACCTTACCTCAGATGAGGCCAAAAAACAATACATAGAAACTATTTATTCTTTGTTAAAAAAATAGTATTATTATGAAAAAATTATATTTTTTAATTCCAGTTATACTGCTACTGATTGGCATAATTTCTTGTAATAAAAAAAAATTTACCGAAGTCGTTGAAGTTCCCTTACCTACGACCGAAGAGAAAGTATTAACCGGAATTCCGGAGGACGTAAAGGCTAATGAAGGTTCTTTTCAACTGGAAAAACTTCCTTACGGGTACAATGCATTAGCCCCAAACATATCAGCTACTACTTTAGAAATCCATTATTCCAAACATTATTTGACTTACACTAACAATTTGAACAAGGCTATTTTAGGAACTCCACTTGAAAATCTGACAATTGAGGAAGTATTAAGTAAATTAGATCCAAATGACCCCACACTTCGCAACAATGCAGGAGGTTTTTACAATCATTCTTTGTATTGGAAATGCATGACGCCAAAAGGGGGAGGTCAACCATCAAATGCATTGGCTGAAGCAATTACCAGAGATTTTGGTTCATTTGAAAACTTTACCACAGCGTTTAAAGTTGAAGCGACAAAACAATTTGGCTCCGGTTGGGCATGGTTGATTCTAGATAAATCCGGAAAATTACAAGTAACCAGCACACCTAATCAGGATAATCCCTTGATGCGTAATGCAGTTGTTCCCGGAACTCCAATATTAGCTTTAGATGTATGGGAACACGCTTATTATTTAGACTACCAATACCGAAGAAAAAATTATATTGATGCTTTTTTTAATGTAATTAATTGGAAAAAAATAGAAGAAAATTATGATGCTGTAACAAAAAAATAGTATTCGTTTGAGCTAAAAAAAGCTGATATAAATTTATATTAGCTTTTTTTTATCCTTTTGCTAACTAAAAATCCTTTACAATTGATAAATAAACGATTCTGAAGGTGCTATTGTAATTTTCGCGTTTCCTTCACCATTGAATACTTTCAGCTCAACAGAACTTTTATGGTATAATTGATCCGTAAGTGTATAATTTCCGTCTTTCAAATTCCATTTTTGGATTACATCTGAAGGGATTTTTAACTCGAAATTGCTAGTAGTAAGCCATGAAAAATTAGTGATAACGATTAATTTTTGCGTATCAGACCAGCGTGTGAATGCATAAATTCCAGAATCGTATCCTTGAGTCATATGGCGATTCACCGTTTGTATTTCTTGGTATTTCCCCATTAAAGCAGTACTATTCAAAGAGAAATTCAATAATTTTTTATAAAAATCTCGCAAGTCCTTTTCATCCTGCGTTAACTGACCACCATCAAATTTTCCTCCGTTCATCCAGCGTTGGTGATTGGGAACACCTATATAATCAAAGATTGACGTTCTGGAATGGGTACCAAATCCAGCATTTTCATTTCCAGCCTCTCCTACTTCCTGTCCAAAATAAACCATCGTAGGCGAAGTACTTATGGTTGTAGAAACCACCATCAAAGGCTTCCCTTTTTGTGGCGTTCCCGCAAATTCCGGACTTGCTAAACGTTGTTCATCATGATTGTCCAGAAAATGCAACAGGTGATGCTCAATATCTGAAATTCCGTTTTGGATGTCAGATAATCCATCAGGCAATGCTTTTCCTTGAATGATATCTTTCAATTTATCATACGTTTCTACTTTATCATACAAATAATCCATTTTACCCAGATGAATATAATTTCTATATTCTTTAGGATTGTAGACTTCGGCTAATAAAAAAGCATTCGGATTATTTACTTTAATGGCTGAATTCATATAACTCCAAAATTCATACGGCACCATTTCGGCCATGTCAAATCGAAAACCATCGACTCCTTTTGCCGTCCAATACAAGGCAATGTCTTTGAATTTATCCCAAGAGTTTGGAACATCTTTTCCTTTCCAAAAATCGAAATGTTCCTGATAGGATTTGGAATCAAAACCAGTAGGAAGTTCCGGAAAATCTTTGGAACCATCCGGACGAATACCGTAATTTACTTTGATGGTTTCATACCAGTCATTTCGATCTGGTTTTGCCATACGAGAACCATTACCAGTCCATTTTGCTGGACTTTCTACAAATTTTCCATCAATTAACAGATTCTTTTCTCCATTTAATGGCTTGTCTGTGTCAGGGATTTCAAAGTGTGTATTTGGAATATAATAAAAATTATTGTCTCTTTTGTATTCAACGGTCGTGTCATCATCTGCACCAAAATCTTTGACACCAACCGGATTACTTTTTCCTTCATACTTTCGCGCAATGTGATTGGGAACAATATCGATAATCACCTTTAATCCAGCTTGGTGAGTTCGCACAACTAAAGCTTCAAATTCCTGCAAACGATTTTCAGGATTTACAGCCAAATCTGGATTCACATTGTAGTAATCTTTTACGGCATAAGGAGAACCGGCTCGTCCTTTGACCACTTCCGGATCATCATTAGAAATTCCAATAGCGGAATAATCTCGAATCACAGCATGATGCGGAACTCCGGTGTACCAAATATAAGTAACTCCCAAATCCTTTATTTCCTTTAAGGCCGTATTTGTAAAATCGTTGAACTTTCCTACTCCATTTTCTTCAATGGTTCCCCAAGGCTTGTTGTTCGTATTTTTATTCCCAAATAATCGGGTAAAAACCTGATACACCACTTCTTTTTTATGGGAAACTGACTCCTTTTGTTCCGTATTCATTTTTAACTCTTTCGTTTTACAGGCTGTCGCCAAAAGCACTACGCTTATACCGGCAACAATAGTTGTTTTTTTCATCATATAAAATTATTTATGCTGATTTTAATTCTTTTGATACTAAAATGAATATCAATTTTTAAATTTAATATTTTTTAAATATAAAGAACTCTATATTATTTGAAATTATATAATCATCTCTCCATTAGAACAAACTACAACGAAGGAGTTGCCGCATTTGTTGATAACTTTAAAAAGGAAAAATCATCGTTTATCATGCACTTTTGACTAATTATAAATAAATCCTAATATGGATTAGGATTGTATCCTTTTTCATAAATTTGACAAAAATTAAATCCATTGAAAAAATCGTTTTTTTTCCTTCGTTATTGTTTCATACTGTTCACTGCTAATTTAGTTTTGGCGCAAGCTCCAAAAAAAATTATTGTAGAAAACTCAGATTTTGCCGATGTAAATCAGGTAGAAATACCGGATGCATTATTGCTGATTGGGAACGTACGTGTCAATCATGATGGCGTGATAATGACTTGTAATAAAGCGTATTATTTTCAAAAAGAAAACTACATCAAGGCTTTTGGCAATGTTCAAATGGTGCAAGGTGACACTTTATTCCTAAACAGTAAATATGCGGAATACAATGGAAATGTAAAAAAAGCCTATGCTTCCGGAGATGCCGTAATGAGTTCCCCTGATGCGACTTTGGTAACAGAGATTATTAATTTTGACCGAAACACTCAAGAAGTATTTTACGATACGCCAGGAACAATTACCAATAAAGACAATACGCTAAAAAGCAATTCAGGAAGATATTATGTGAAACAAAAGAAATTCCAATTCCTTACAGCTGTTACTATTACTAATCCAACCTATGTAATTAAATCAAATCACTTGGATTATTTCAGTAATTCCGGGCATTCGTATCTTTTTGGACCATCCACAATTACCAGTAAAGCCAATTATATATATACCGAAAAAGGATTTTATGATACCAAAAAAAATCTGGCTCATTTCCTGAATAAATCGTACATCAAATACGATGATCGGGTGATTAAAGGCGACAGTTTGTACTATGATCGAAACCGGGAATTTGCATCGGCAACGCGAAACGTAAAAATAACGGATTCCATCAATCGCGGAATTATAAAAGGGCATTATGCTGAAGTGTATAAAAAACTGGATTCTATGTACGTAACCAAAAGAGCTGTTGCCGTGAATTTTGTCGAAAATGACTCGGTTTACATCCATGGAAAAAAATTAATGGTTACTGGAAAAGAAGGAAACCGAATTATCAGAGCGTTTAACAATGTCCGGTTTTTCAAAACTGATATGAGCGGAAAATGTGATTCGATTCATTCAAGTTCTAAAACAGCGTTGACCAAAATGATTGGAAATCCGATACTTTGGAACGCAGAAAACCAAATCACAGGAGATGTCATGCATCTCATAGGAGACAACAATACCCAAAAACTAGATTCGCTCAAAGTACTCAACAACACGTTTATAGTCTCCAAAGACACGATAGGAACTGGATACAATCAAGTCAAGGGTCAAAATCTCTATGGGAAATTTAAAGAAGGAAAACTCCATGATGTTGATATTATAAAGAATGCCGAAGTCATTTATTACATGCGCAACGAAGCTCAGGAACTCATTGGTATTAATAAGAATGTAAGCAGCAAAATCAACCTTATTTTAGAAGAAAATGCGATAGAAACTATCACGTTTTTCCAGCAAGTGGATGGCGATATTTATCCAGAGAAAGAGTTGCCAGAAAATGCACGTATTCTAAGAGGACTGCTTTGGCGAGGAGAGGAACGAATAAAATCCAAGGACGATATTTTTCCTGCCGAAGAAAATGAAGACAACGATAAAATAGATAAAGCAACTAAAGCGGCAGAGGCCAAAGAGGATATTCCTATGAAAATCCGAAAAGAAACCCTGAATTACGATAAGAAGAAGAAGAAGAAGTAAGTCAGCAGTGAGCAGTCCCGACACTTCGGGAGCAGTATTCAATCACCGTTCTGTCAATTTAACAAATAAAAGATTAAACAAATAACCGTGAATCCAGATTTCTTAAAATACCAAGCGCAAACCTCACCATATCCATTGGGCATGGAAGTCTCACATGCTATAGGTTCTTATATTTACGATACGAACGCTAAGAAATACTTGGATTTTGTGGCGGGAGTTTCCGCATGCACATTGGGACACCAACATCCTAGAGTCAATCAAGCCATAAAGGATCAGTTAGACAAATATTCTCATGTTATGGTCTATGGCGAATATTCACAAAGTCCGGCGGTTCAGTATTGCAAATTGTTAGCCTCGCTCCTGCCCGCACCTTTAGATAAAACTTATTTGGTCAATTCAGGAACCGAAGCCATTGAAGGTGCTTTAAAACTAGCTAGAAGAACTACCGGAAGAAGCCAATTGATTTCGTGTCATAACGCATACCATGGCAATACAATGGGTGCTATGAGCGTCATGGGATTTGAAGAACGCAAACAAATTTTTCGTCCATTGATACCTGATGTTGATTTTATTACCTTCAACAACGAAGCCGATTTACAAAAAATAACCACTAAAACGGCTGGAATTATTCTGGAAACCATTCAAGGTGGTGCCGGATTTATTCAGCCAAACGATGATTATCTCAAAAAAGTACGCGAGCGTTGCACAGAAGTGGGCGCAATGATGATTCTCGATGAAATCCAACCAGGCTTTGGGAGAACCGGAAAACTCTTTGGATTCCAAAATTATGATGTTGTTCCTGATATCGTAGTTATGGGAAAAGGAATGGGAGGTGGCATGCCTGTAGGTGCTTTTACGGCTTCATCAGCAATGATGGATTTGTTGAGCGATAATCCAAAACTGGGTCATATCACGACTTTTGGAGGCCACCCTGTCATTGCGTCAGCCTGCTTGGCTACTTTGCAGGAAATTACCGAGACCAATCTCATGGATGAGGCGATAGAGAAAGAAAAGCTATTCAGATCACTTTTGGTACATCCTTTGATACAGGATATAAGAGGAAAAGGATTGATGCTGGCTGCAATGACCCAAAGTGCCGATATAACAAACGAAGTGATTCTTAAATGTCAAGACAAAGGACTCATTTTATTCTGGTTATTATTTGAAGATTGCGCCATAAGAATTACGCCACCGCTTACCATTTCTGAACAAGAGATACGAGAAGGTTGCAGCATCATATTAGAAGTAATGGATGGAATAATGATTGAAGAAAAATGATTAACGATTTTTGATAGCAGAAGTTGTACTATTGGATACATATTGAAATACCTATTCAAAACAATTAAAAAAATTGGGAGCTATTCCTGCTATCCGTTTTAATCTTTTACTTTTTGTCAGCAAAAAGCAAAAGGATTTCCACTCTTATCAGGGCTAGGGCATACGTTTAAACTACCTCTTTTTTTGTTAATTAAATTGTTCACAACAATTCCAACTTTCCCTCGCAGTACACGCACGATTCCCTAAATTTATTTAGGCCAAATTAAAAACACACAGTATGCAATTAAGCAACGAAGAAGAAGACTATAACTTATCATTGTCTAAATTTGAGTCCATGTTGAAAACCAACAAAGTACTCTTTTTTGACTCCGAAGAATTTGAAGAAATTATTCTTCATTACCTCGATATGGGTAAGGCCGCTTTAGCAAAAAAAGCACTCAAACTGGCATTAGAACAGCACCCAAAATCTACCGGACTAAAATTAGTTCAGGTGGAAATGCTAGTTTATGACGACAAACTCGAACTAGCCGAAAAGCTATTGAACGAGTTGTATGCCATTGAACCAACCAATGAAGAAATTTACATTCAAAAAGCCAATATCTGCTCCAAAAGAGACCAACACGAAAAGGCGGTTGAATTATTACAAACCGCGTTAAAATACACAGATGATTATGCTGATGTCTATAATTTAATAGGCATGGAATATCTTTTTATGGACAATCTTGAACTGGCAAAAGAAAGCTTCATCAAGTGTTTAGAAGAAGATCTGGAAGACCAATCCGCTTTGTATAACGTAGTGTATTGTTTTGAATTTTTAGATCAAAACCAAGAAGCGATTACTTATTTAAATAAATACATTGACAAAAATCCATACAGCGAAATTGCCTGGCACCAACTGGGCCGTTTGCATTATGGTGTAAAAGAATATGAAAATGCGATTCGTGCCTTTGATTACGCTACTTTAATTGATGATGAATTCCTTGGTGCTTTCATGGAAAAAGCAAAAGCTTTTGAACGATTAAAAAAATACGAGAAAGCCATAGAAAGTTATAGCAGAACCATTGAATTAGATGATGCAACTTCGTATGCGTTACTTCGAATGGGAAAATGTTATGAAAGATTAGGAAACAAAGCTTTAGCCTTAAAATATTTCAATCAAACAGTGCATGAAGATCCACTCTTAGATAAAGGTTGGATTGCCATCACGGACTTTTACGTACGTCAAAAAAATTACCAAAAAGCATTATTTTATGTCAATAAAGCATTAGCGATTGACAACCAAAATCGCTTATATTGGAAACGCTTTGCGACTATCAATAAGCAAATGAACTTCTTTGAAGAAGCTGAATTTGGATACAGGAAAGCAGTTGAATTTGGCGATACTGAACTTGACACCTGGTTATTCTGGGTGGATATTCTACAATTTTTAGGAGAATTCGAAAGTGCCATTCAAACCTTATTACAAGCTTCAGAATATTTTCCGGAAGAAAATGAAGTTGAATACCGCTTAGCAGGATTGTATTTTATGCTAACAGATAATACAAAAGCAAAATTCCATTTAAGCAATGCCTTACGATTAAATTTTGATAATTACATCCTTTTAGAAGATTTATTTCCAGTAGTTTGGGCCAAAAAAATGGTGCAAAACTACATTGCAAAACATAAAAAAAAATAATGACAGAAACAGTTAGAAAACGTTTTGGGTTACTGGGTCGCAATATTAGTTATTCTTTTTCTAAAGGATATTTTACCGATAAATTTAACAATGAAAATTTTACTGGTTGCACCTATGAAAATTTTGATATTCCAGAAATAACAGCACTTCCAGAGATACTAAAAAACACTTTAAATTTAAAAGGGTTAAGTATAACTATTCCATACAAGGAGACCGTCATTCCGTTTCTGGATAAATTATCTAAAAAAGCGGAATTAATTGGCGCTGTAAATACCATCAAAATTACCAAAAAAGGAACGTTGAAAGGGTATAATACCGATTATTATGGTTTCAAAAAATCATTAGAACCCCTGTTGCAACCGCACCACAAAAAAGCCTTGATTTTAGGCACAGGAGGAGCTTCTAAAGGAGTCGCTTTTGCTTTGGATGAACTGGACATTCCTTATACTTTTGTGTCGAGAGAAGCTAAAGAAAATGCGATTGAGTATAACCGAATCAACGCAACAACATTCGACAATTACCAAATCATCATCAACTCGACTCCAGTAGGAACAAGTCCAAATGTGGATGCGTTTCCATTGATCCCGTATGAGTTTTTCACAGGAAAGCACATTGCATTTGACTTGATTTACAATCCTGCAGAAACACAATTCCTAAAAAAAGCCAAACAGCAAGGAGCACAAATCAAAAATGGTTTGGATATGCTTATTTTTCAAGCAGAGAAAGCGTGGAAGATTTGGAATAAATAACTAAGAAGTTTATTTCTTGTCAAATCGAGCGTAATCAAGATTATTGTTTTAACTCTCGCTTAAACTAAATAATTAGTATTAAAATTTCTTTAGGTCGTCTCGTTTTAAAACAGCATCAAACTGTTTTAAAACGAGACGCTTTTTTTATATCAGCAATTTAAAAGGCAGATTGAGGTTTCCCGTAAAATAACTGATTATTAAATATGTTAATTTGATTGATAATCAAATATTTGCAATTAATTTAACGGCTTAAATTATGATCAAAAGAACAATTCTTATCGAAAATAAATCCTCAATCACGACAAAAAACCAACAGCTAATACTAAAATCAGAAATAAGAGAAAGTACCATTCCAATAGAAGACATTGGTTTTCTGGTACTCGATCATGCTGAAATTTATCTGAGTATTCCTGCTATGAACTTAATTGTAGAAAATAATACTGCTATTATTATTTGTGGTAGCAACCACTTACCCAATGGAATGTTACTCAACCTCAACAGCCATCACATTCAGCAGGAAATATTCAAAAATCAAATCGAAGCTTCAATTCCTCTGAAAAAACAACTATGGCAACAAACTATTATTGAAAAAATTAAAAATCAAGGGGAATTGTTAGCAAAAATAACTGAAAATAAAAATACGTTTGAGTTTCTGGCTAGCAAAGTATTAAGCGGTGACACCACAAATATGGAAGGCGTTGCTGCACAACAATATTGGAAAAATTTTCCGTTACCTAATCATGCAAAAAATGGCATAAAAAGAGAACGTTATGGTGATTATCCCAACAATTTTTTAAACTACGGGTATGCTATTTTAAGAGCCGCTACAGCTAGAGCACTTTCCGGAAGCGGATTATTGAATACACTTGGTATTCATCATAAAAGTAAATACAATGCTTTTGCACTTGCTGATGATATTATGGAACCTTTTCGTCCCATTGTTGACGAAAAAGTTTTTGATATTATGAACCGGTATCAAGAACAAGAACTAAACACCGCAATAAAAGCGGAACTATTACAAATGCTGACACAAACTGTTTATTTCAAAGAAGAAAAAAGCCCTTTAATGGTAGGATTGCAAAAAACGGCTAGTTCGCTCCAGCACTGTTTTACAGGTCACCGAAAAAAAATTAAATATCCTAAATTATGGAACTTAACGGATACCGAATAATGTGGCTGTTCGTATTTTTCGATTTGCCTACTGAAACTAAAAAAGACAAAAGGAATGCCTCTCAGTTTCGAGGAAATCTCTTAAAAGATGGCTTTAGCATGATGCAATTTTCAGTTTATATTAGGCATTGTGCGAGTGGAGAAAGTGCTGATGTTCATGAAAAACGCATTAACCGACTCGTTCCTTCGTTAGGAAAAGTTAGTGTTTTACGTATTACCGACAAACAATTTGGAATGATTATCAACTATTTAGGAAAAGCCAAACAGGAAAATAGTAATGCCCCAACACAGTTGGAATTGTTTTAAACAATAATTTTATTTTTCAAAAAGCGCATCTGTATTCCACCTCTCAGGATTTGTTTCGATATAATTATAAATTCTTTCATAAGACCCATCGTTTCTAATTATATGATCATGAAAAGAACGCTGCCAGGCAAAATCAGACAAACCGGCTAAATGAATTTGTTTTGATGAGGTCGTTTTATAAGCACCAATTAGTTCCGATACTGATTTTATTTTTATTTCACAATCAGATATCAAATTACTATCAATTTCCAAAATTGCGTGGACATGATTCGGCATTACTATAAAAGAATGTAAAAAAACATACGCATACTGATTATCCAACCAATTCCATTGTTTTTGTGCAATAGAACCATATTCATTCCATTCCATATACGGATTCATTGGCTCGTGTACGGACAGGTCGCGACCTGTTCCTGCCGTATTAACATTCCCAAAACAACATTTTCTATCTTGCACACAAATCGTAACGAAATATAAATTATTTTGCGACTAATCATATCCCAGCATTCTATTTCGCTTTCTATTTTTCATTATTTTTTCTTTTTCATAATTAGTACGGACAGGTCGCGACCTGTCCCTGCCCTATTCCTGCCCTATTCACATTCCCAAAACAACATTTCCTATCCTACACACAAATCGTAAAAAAATATAAATTATTTTGTGACTAATCTCTAACGTACGGACAGGTCGCGACCTGTCCCTGCCCTATTCCTGCCCTATTCACATTCTCAAAACAACATTTCCTATCTTGCACACAAATCGTAACGAAATATAAATTATTTTGTGACTAATCTCTAACGTACGGACAGGTCGCGACCTGTCCCTGCCCTATTCACATTCCCTAAACAACATTTCCTATCCTACACACAAATCGTAAAAAAATATAAATTATTTTGCGACTAATCTCTAACGTACGGACAGGTCGCGACCTGTCCCTGCCCTATTCCTGCCCTATTCACATTCCCTAAACAACATTTCCTACCCTACACACAAATCGTAAAAAAATATAAATTATTTTGCGGATAATCCCCAATACCTATTGCATTTGGATAACGTACGGACAGGTCGCGACCTGTCCCTGCAGATTGCACTAAAAATTAATCATTGAATCTTGCCTCTTACTATGATTCTACTACCATTTATCGAATTTTTATTGATAGAAATAAAAAAATGCCTCAATATTGGGATATCAATCCAAAAAAGAGGCATTTTTTTATACGACATTCACCCATATTCCTTTGATAATTAGAAGGTAACAAGCCAACTAATATCGTGTTTTCTAATCTTTAATCAAACCACAACGAAAATACTCAGACGCTTATGATGACAGCCAATATCGTGTTTTCTAATCTTTAATCAAACCACAACCAGAACGTGTACTGGTAACATATAACGACTAATATCGTGTTTTCTAATCTTTAATCAAACCACAACATGTAGTATATAAAATAGATGCGGAATCAGAATATCGTGTTTTCTAATCTTTAATCAAACCACAACAAATGTGAATAAATCGTTCGCTGAGATATTAATATCGTGTTTTCTAATCTTTAATCAAACCACAACGAAAAATCTAAACCTGAAGTGCCTTCAATAAATATCGTGTTTTCTAATCTTTAATCAAACCACAACCCGAACGGCATTCGACATCGGCGTGTCTTTAATATCGTGTTTTCTAATCTTTAATCAAACCACAACAACGGTAGCAAGCTGATGGAAAGAGTTTACAATATCGTGTTTTCTAATCTTTAATCAAACCACAACAACGTTTAAAGCTACAGCTGTAGAAGAAACAATATCGTGTTTTCTAATCTTTAATCAAACCACAACTTGTGGCCGAGAATGGTCCTGAAATGGTTAAATATCGTGTTTTCTAATCTTTAATCAAACCACAACTTGGTAATCGTTACGGCCTATGACAATATCAATATCGTGTTTTCTAATCTTTAATCAAACCACAACCGATATCGGTTTTCAATCCGGTAATGTAAGAATATCGTGTTTTCTAATCTTTAATCAAACCACAACCCCCTTGCCCCCTATAATATAAAAACATCAATATCGTGTTTTCTAATCTTTAATCAAACCACAACGCTTTAGCGATACCAATTCGCCCACCTTGAATATCGTGTTTTCTAATCTTTAATCAAACCACAACAATAAAATATGTTCCTAATTAGTCAAAAAAAATATCGTGTTTTCTAATCTTTAATCAAACCACAACCCATAGAATCGTCCGTACTAAAAGAACGCCAATATCGTGTTTTCTAATCTTTAATCAAACCACAACGTACAATTCAGTGAACATTGTGTTCACATTAATATCGTGTTTTCTAATCTTTAATCAAACCACAACAAACTTGTTGTACTGTATGTTATATTTGAAAATATCGTGTTTTCTAATCTTTAATCAAACCACAACTCCACAATATATTTGATAACATATTTGAAAATATCGTGTTTTCTAATCTTTAATCAAACCACAACGACACTTTTATAACTGCTTCACAAGCGGCAAATATCGTGTTTTCTAATCTTTAATCAAACCACAACGGCTTCTTCAACTATAATTGCATTGCGAAAAATATCGTGTTTTCTAATCTTTAATCAAACCACAACGGATACTGATCAATCATTTCAGCTAGTTTAATATCGTGTTTTCTAATCTTTAATCAAACCACAACATCTTCCCAATCGTCATCAGCGTCCATTTGAATATCGTGTTTTCTAATCTTTAATCAAACCACAACCGCCTAATGCTGCAAAAACCCCTAAGCCAAAATATCGTGTTTTCTAATCTTTAATCAAACCACAACCCTAATATGCTTTTTTGATACCTGTAAGGTAATATCGTGTTTTCTAATCTTTAATCAAACCACAACATCAGCCAATGCTTTAATTTCGGAATTGAAAATATCGTGTTTTCTAATCTTTAATCAAACCACAACTGAAAGCTACTGCATCCCTGCTGGGCGGATGCCATACCTTTCAGTTGTGGTTTGGCTGTTTAAGACAATGAAAAACTGTATGTCAAAGAACCTTTAAAAATCTTGTCTTCCTATAATTGCCATTATTTCTATTTCATTGGCATTAATTTTATAAAAATAGTATCCACTCCACAAATACAATATCTATAACCTTGACGAAAACGAATAGCTTCAGGAAATAGATATGGATTTGATGCGATTTTTGAAAAGCAATCAAAAAACATTTCATAATATTTATTAACTTGAAGAAATCCGAAACGACCAATTCCATATTCAAAAATTCGAGTCAAATCTTCCCTGCTTGTATATTAAGTTTATAACTAAACATTTAGTTTTTTCTTAATTTCTGCTAATAATTCCTCTTTTGTTTTGGTGCTAAATCCGCTTTTTTCAGCTCTATCTAACTTCATTCGAACAAATTCAACATACTCATCTCGATCACGAGCTTGCTTGATTAAATAATTTACCGCTTCACTTTTGCTGGTAAATTCTTCGTTGGCAACTTGTTGTTTTAACCATTCATCGTTTTGATTGGCTAAAGTGATACTTTGTCGTGCCATAATACTAGTTGTTTAATTGGTGTAAATTTATACCAAATTTTTGAAGTTGAATTAAAATTTTACTTACTGTTCAAATCCACAAAATCCTTACTAAAACCAACATCAATCTTACCTAAAGTATCAAGACACACAGGAATAATTCTCAAGGTTGAAGGACTTCTCCTTAAAACAACTTGAGAATTATTCGATAAATCACTTTCTGATTTAATTGCTGGAGCTGAATCAACACTTCCCCCCGCATAATTATGTCTTACTAAAACAATTATCCCATTTTCATCAAACTTAACTATTTTAAAAAGTCTGCTTTGTAAATCAAAAATATCTTTCCAATTAATTTCATCATTTGGTTTCAAATCAAACACAAGAAACATATCATCTTGATGTAATTGCAATATGGAGTTATTACTCTCTTTTTCAAATATATTATTTACAATATTATGATGATTAATCACTTTATATTCTCTATTTTTAAACTTTCCTTTATCATTAGGAACCAAATCTCCATATATTCTTGCCTCATAATTAGTATATGATTCTTTATCAAAATAATAATCGTGCTTGTGATCGAATTTATTATCATCAGTTTGTTTTCTATCAATTTCTCTAATTTTTTTATAATCTTTCAAATTTGATTTTGAGGACTTCAATCTAATTCTTTTAAGAATCATTTTTGAAATATCTTTGCCACTTTTCTCGTCTTTATATTCTGGTAGAACGATTACACCTTCGCTTTCTTTCAAAAGAGTTTCAAGACCTTTACTTCGAATTAAATTATTGACTTCTTTTACTATCTTATTTTTAAAAAGACCAATTTTAGCTTCATCTAAATTTTCTATAACAGAACCTTTAAAAACAACATCAATTAAAGAATTTGAATCAAAAAAATCAATCTCAACATCATCCCTTACAATGCTTCTTTTTATCAAAGACTCATTCTTCTTATCCTTTTTTAATTTCTCATAAAGCCTAAAAACAACTATCTTTTTCAACTCGATTTGTTTTTCAACAACTTCATCTCTATCATCAGCTTGAATTTCCATAAGTTTTTCCCAACCTTTTAAATCAGCATAAGTCAATAATCTCTTTTTAATTCCTTCATCAATGATATTTTCAATATCACTACCTACTATACTTGTAATTGGTTTTCGTTGAGCAAAAATCAGCTCATCATTTTTCTTAATATGTGCATACGGATTCTGACTATTTAGCCTTCCTCTTAAATTTAATTTTTGAACATTCTCATTTTGAGCATTTATCAGTAATGGTTTTATTCTGTCGGTTTGTTTATGATAAACCAAAACTTCTTTATGCAAGTTTTTCAATCTCTCAACGAAATTATTCATTGGCTCTTTTGCGTGAATTCTTGGATTATCATTGCCTCTGAAATAATCATTCTCGTATTTATGATAAAGTTCCGAAATTTTATTAGCCGTACCTTTTTCTACACAAGCTACCACTATTGCATCAATACAATGATGAATATGATTACTTCTGTCTTTAGATTCCTCTTCCCCTTGCAGCCCCCATATCTTCCTCAAAGTATCTGTTATCTTCCCGTTGACCACATTTACTTTATTGAAATACGAATTCAAATAAGCTCTTGCATATTTTGTAATTATTCGGGTATCAACCAAATTCGCATTTGTAAACTGATTATTTATTTCTTCTATTTCAAAATTTCTGTATTTCTCTCTTAAATAATCCAGCTTCATTTTTGTATAATGAGCCTTGGTCATTACCTCTTCGTGTGCGACTGCATCAGTTATCGCTTTTGCCGCATTTTTAAATTTCTTGTATTCAAATTTCAAATCGTTTAAAGAAACAGTCCAAGTCACTTCTTCACCCTTAATAGTATACGATTTTAAGTAGGTATCGCGATTTTGCAAAATTGATTCTGCATCAATTGTTTTGCCGTTAAAATCAACTTTCAACAAAGCGGGTAAAGTTGCTTTTTTATAATTTCTATTAAAATCATAATTGACTAACGTTTTGTTTTTCAAAGAATTATCATTAAACTTACTTCTTGGTATTGTATGCTCAATATCATAAGTTGTTTTGTTTCCCAAGAAATCCGTAACACAAATTTCTTTACCAGAAGTGTACAAACATTTGTGATTTTGTTCTTTGTATAATATATATTTTGCAATTTCAGTTGAAGTCGGAATAACTTCACTTCGTTTTTCAACTGCATTTAATCCTATGATTTTATTTTTCGCCCAAGTTCTAATGAATTCTTGTTCTTTCTGCCAAAGTGTCAAAGCTCTTCTATAACTTGCACTATTGATTTCCCCCGCAACTTCAAGATTCACTTCGGTTTCTTTATCGACTAATCCTTTTCTAATTAATTCATTACACAATCTTTTTACTTGGTGCATTGCTCTATCGAAAACAGGATTTTTTATTGATGAGATTTCAGGATTCCCAAGTTTTTTATCAGCCTTGGAATAAGCTTCCATCGCAGAAGGATGATACAATTTACTTACATTAATTTTATCATTTATAAAAACAGTACTTAATCCATCATAAATAAATTCAGGAATAGTTTTTGAAGACAAATAGATGATTTCCTTTGGAGATTTGTCACAAGCTGCATTATAAAATAATCCCCAACAAGTTTTTGTTATTTCAGAAATAACTTCTTTCTCCATAATTCCCAATTGAACTTCCCCAATCCAGTTTGCTATTTCATAATCTAAACCTTTTTTATATGCTTCAATACTAAATTGATTATTGCCCAAAGAATTCTCTTTGTCGCCTTTAAATTTGCTTATGTAATTATTTACAATTCCTTTATTTTGCTTTTCAATCCCAAAATTATCTAAAGCTTCTTTGATTATTTCTGCTATTTGCTTTTGTTCAGTATCTGAAATTTTACGCCCTAAAACTTCTGTAACATTAGCCAAGAAAACTGCATTAGTATATATCTCTCCTTTTTCTAAAAAAGGAATTATTTTTTTAATGGCAGATTTACTCAAACTTCCATATCCTTTAACTAACTTAATTTTTACAAAGTTTTCAATCTTATCATCAAGTTTTAAATGCTTTTTAGCAAATTCTGTTCGTACTGTTTTTTTATCTTTTGAACCAAAAGTATCCATTTGCAAACAATGCCAAATATCTTCAATACTTAATTGTTTTTTACCCTTCTCATGTCCATAACCCGTATTTAACAACTGCATATTATTGTATGCTTCTTCTCCAATCACTTTCTTTAATGATGCAATTGTAGGACAAGCTGAAAACTTCTTATCCATTGGAAAATTAAAACAAATAACAGCAACGGATTCAGTTTCTACTTTTTTTCCTTTTAAATAAACTTCTTCTGGTCGTTTTATATAACCATAAGACTGTCCTTCGCTTAATTTATTAGCAATTTTCCCAAATTCAAAATCTGTTATTTGTAAAAATTCGTTTTTAATTAAATCCTTTTCTTCCTTGTTCAGAAAATATAACTTACCCTCCGATTCTCTTTTTATTTTTATTCTATTTATTGATTCCCACATTCTAAATTCCTCAAATAATGGATGCGAAGTGGCTATACGTTTTCTTTTTGGTTCTAACGTACAATTTGCGACTAATCCTTTTTGACTTTTCAAAGGTCTTTGATAGAAGATTGCATTTTGTAATTTGTCTTTAAAATCGCCAGTAATATTTTGGATTTTACAGATATAATTGAATTCAGCTAAATAGTGTTCTTCTCTATGTGTATATCTACCTCTAATTTTGTTTATTAATCCTGATTTTTTGTTTACAGTATTATAAATTGAATAAAAATAGCATCCCATCGTTGGAAAAACTTCCCCAGTTGGAATACCTTCTTTAGTTGAAAATCCTTTAATCTCATTTGATAATTCTCCAATACTCGACATCACTTTACCCAAATTTTCAGGTTTATTAAATTCGGTATTGACAAACGATTTTATATTTTCAAAAACAATTTCTTTTTTAAGTTCCTTGCCTATTTTAGTATTCAGGCTTTTAACCTTTACATCTGATTTATATTGGTCAAAAATAACTTCAAGTCCAGTTTTAAAGGATACTGAATCAAAAGTATTTTCTAATAAATTTAAAATAGCAGATTTAAATAAATCAATTTTATCATCAGATTGATCCTCTTCTGAATTTGATAAATACCCTCTTCTTTGTGATAAATGATAAAAAGCTCTGCCTAGTTGCAATTTACCATTTTCAGTGTCCATCATTCCTTCCTTAGTAGCTGCTAAATCGCGTAAATAATAAGGTTGTTTTAATTTTTCGGTTTGACTATTTCCATTCTTTTTCCCTGTACGTTGCCACTCAATAAACTTATCATTCCCGCAAGGATAAATTTTCTTGTTTTTCCATCTATTCAATTCACCAGCTGTAAATTTGGGACACAATAGAAATTCATTTAAGACCTTTAAAGTTGATATTTTTCGCAATCTTATTCTATCAATTCTTCTCCTTGCTCCTCTAAAACCTCTTCGCTCTGACGCTTTAGAATTCTCATTTGCATCAACACTCTTAGAAAAAATATAACTTCCTTTAGAAGGAATTAATTCTCCATTCCTGTCTTCTTGTTTTTTAAAATCATAAACTCCATCTTGTTTTTCTACAACCGTCCAACCAATACTATTTGTTCCTATATCTAATCCAAGTCTTATTTTTTCCATTTTTATGTTTTTTTCAATTTATTGATTACATTTGTTTTAATCAAATCACAATAAGGTCCTTGTTTTCAAGTGAACCGTGGGATTGAACCGAAAGGTGACCTAATCAGAGCCTCCAATTTATTGGAGGTTCGTTGTTTTTATACAATTCCTAATATTTTTGCCGTAACAATCTGTATTTTGTAAGAATTTTTAAAGCTACGGAGAAAATAATTACCTGCTTTACGGTTTCCCTCATTGCAACCTAATTATTTTATATGTATATTTACAACTGATTAAAATTTCTAATCTTTAATCTTATCACAATAAGGCTATATGCCGTAGATGAAAATCTTTAGTCCTGCTTCGGTGGGACTTTTTTTTTGAAAACAATTCATAATTTTAACCCAAATCCCTAGCCCTGATGGAAGCGGCATCTCCCAATTTAGAAAAACAAGGCTTTTCAGCCGTAGTTTTTATTAATTGGGAATACAGCGGACAGCAGGAAATAGCTCCAAAAAAAAAGCCATTTAACCTAAAATGACTATAAATTAAGTTTTTGTTTTGTATTTTCATACTGCTTTAGTATCTTTCGAGTTGAATCTATTTAGAAACCTTACACATTGAAAAAATGTTAGAAGAAAAGAATGATAACCTGCCTGAAGCAGACGGAAAATTAGACAAAAATACTATTGAATCTAATTCATTAGAATCAAACGTTTTAGCAACTCACGCCACTGATCCAACAAATGAACCCGAAGCTGCTGTTCCCGCCGAAGAGAATGTAATAGCGCCAGAAACAGCAAATACAACTGCGCTTCATGCCATTACACAAACAAATGCAGCTGAAAGTGAAGACGAAACACTCAAAGAAAGTCACGATATTCCGATGCAGGATTATGATACCTTATCACTTGAAGTATTGGTCAACGAACTGAAAAATTTAGTTTCCAGCGACAAAATTTTGACTTTTAAGCAGCATATTGAAGAAATTAAAAAAGCATTTTTAGCTAAATACAACCACCTCCTCGAAGAGAAAAAAGAAGAATTTCTAACAGAAAATCAAGACCCTAACGAAGAATTTCAATATCATTCTCCGTTGAAATCTCAATTTGATACTTATTACTCTCTTTTTAGAGATACTAAAAATACCCATTTCAAGAGCTTGCAAACGAATCTAAAAACAAATTTAGAAAATCGTTTGGCCATTGTTGAGGAATTAAAAGAGTTGATTAACCCTCAGGAAAACATCAAAGACACCTTAAAACATTTTAATGATTTAAGAGAACGATGGAAAACTGCCGGGCCAATTCCGAAGGACAAATACAACCACGTGTGGAATAACTTCCATTTTCATGTGGAAAATTTCTATGATTATCTGCATTTAGACCGGGAAGCGAGAGATTTGGATTTCAAACACAACTTAGAACAAAAACAAAAAATTGTAGCGCGTGTTGAAGAATTGGTTACTGAAGCTGATATTAACAAAGCCTTCAGAGAACTACAGGATTTACATCGAATCTGGAAGGAGGATATTGGACCGGTATCTAGAGAACATCGAGATGATATTTGGAATAAATTCAGTGATTTGACCAAGCAAATGCATGATAAACGAGAAGTTTTATTCGAAAATCAAAGAGGAACTGAACAAGAGAATTTAGAAAAGAAAAAAGAAATTATTGCTCAAATTGAAGTTTTGGCGACCGAGAAAGTGAATGCACATTCTCAATGGCTGGCTCAAATAGAAAAGGTAGAAGCCTTGAGAACTGCTTTCTTCTCTGCCGGAAAAGTGCCATCAGAGGTAAATGAGGATACTTGGGCCAGTTTTAAAACTGCTGTAAGAAATTTCAATTCTTTCAAAAATTCATTTTATAAAGACATTAAGAAAGACCAAAACGACAATTTAAGCAAGAAAACAGCTCTTGTAGCTAAAGCTAAAGAATTGCAGGAAAGCACTGATTTTGATGCTACAACTCCTATCATGAAACAAATTCAGGATGAATGGAAACAAATAGGGCATGTACCAAGAAAATATTCGGATAAAATATGGAAAGAGTTTAAGGATGCCTGCAATCATTATTTTGACAAATTAAAAGAGCAAAAAAATGAGGAAAACGGGGAAGAAGTAGCCGCTTTTGATGCTAAAAAAACCTACCTGGAAACCTTAAGAGAGTTCCAATTGATCGGAGACCATAAAACAGATTTAGACTCCATAAAATTGCATATTGAAACCTGGAAAAACTTTGGTAAAGTACCGTTCACAAGAAGACATATTGAGGGAAAATTTAACAAAATACTGGATGTCCTTTTTGAAAAATTAAGTTTGAGTAAAAAAGATACTGATATGTTGCGTTTCTCAAACAGAATGGATCATTTGTCAGAAAGCCATGATACGCGCAAATTAGATAATGAAAAGATTTTTGTAATGCGTAAAATTGATGAAGTTCAAAATGAAATTTTTCAATTGGAAAATAACATTCAGTTTTTTACCAATACCCGAAATGCAAAAAAAGAAAATTCCATCGTATTAGAAGTTCGTAAAAACATTGCTATTCATAAAGAGAGTCTTGATGTTTGGAAAGAAAAACTCAAACAATTACGAAACTTAAAAACCGAATAAATTTCAGCACATACTGGTGATCAAAACCTCGAGAATAAACTGCTCGAGGTTTTTTTATGGGGAGACACGACTTAGCTGATTTTAACATTTAACGTTCATTTATTAAAAAAAATTTCATAAAGTCAGTCTCATTTTTTATGTTTACAAAATGAAATGGATTCAGAAAACTGTTGTTTTTATTGGCTTTTCAATAGCTCTGTTATTTGCTTTTAATGCAAATGCTATTTCATTGGATTCAATTCAAACAGAAAAGTCACATTCATTCTTTTCTGCTGACAGCATTCATTCTTCAGCTTTTATTCAACCACAGGTACATACTGTATTTGCTTTACATGATCGTTCTATTGATCCTAACGTTAGTAATTTTTACGAAAATTACTTGGTAGCTGTTCCAAATTTTAAAGCCTCTAAGTACATTATTCATTTTGCAAAACAAGACATCAACCGTTGTGAAATGGTTTCGCTCTTACTCTTTCCTTTTCATTTTTTCTGGTAATTTAAAGCACTGAAACCCTAATTAGAAGATATATTTATCTTCTATTTTGAATTGATTCCTTTTTAGTTTTCAGTTCAATTAATCCTGCATTATAAATCTAAAAAAAATAAAAAAAATGGATACATCCGTAACTATAATTGGCCTGGTACTAACGTTAATAATCGCCATCCCCATTTTCTATTCCATTCGGTATAGTTCACTAAATAAAACAAAAATTAAATCAATAAAACAGAAATTCAGTCAAAACAATCGCTTTAATTTTGAGTTAATGGAAACACAAAACAAAAAAGTATTGGCTTTAGACCAAAAAAACAAAGGGTTTCTTTTGATGGATTTTAATGCTAAAGAAGAAGTTGTTTCTTTTGTAGATTTAAATACAATTCAGTCCTGTAAACTGATTCCAACAACGGAGAATAACAGCGATACGATAGTAAAAATTGAATTTCAATTTCACTACAAAGAGGGTAAAAAAACAGACACCATTCCATTTTACACAATTGAGAATGATCAAATAGGTCAGGTTTGTTTGCATGAAGATCATCAAATAGCTAAAAAATGGATAAAAATGATTCAGGATTGCATTACTATTTAAAGAACAAATTTCTTTGTGAAGAGGCTTTTGAAGCCTCTTTTTTTTGTAAAAGTTTTTTTCAATATGATAATTGTCATTTTAATATGTGAGCAGTCGCTTTACTTTTGACTAACTATAAATGATTTTGCCATGAAAAATTCCTTAATACAAAAATACAATGTTTCGGAACCAAAATACACCAGTTATCCTAATTAGGATGAAATGGATTTTTCAGAAGAAATTTTGAAGAAATTTTGAAGAAATCTTTCACAGAGAGCAATCGTTCTGAAGGTATCAGTTTGTATATCCATTTGCCTTTTAACACCAAAGAATATGAGCAAATGCGAACAACGTTTCGTCAGATAATTTAGCTCTTTAAAAACCTTAACAAAAGACGAATTACTAAAACTTTCTTATTGTAAAACCTCCCATAGTAGTAAAAAAGGAGCGGTTACATTTGAAGAGGGAGAGAATGTAAATGGTATTTACTGTCTAAAAGATGGTATTTGTATTCCAAAATCAGAAGTGATGGGATGCTTTGGCAAGAACAATCAGTTTTCTATGAACGTTATGAAAACTATTTGTGGTGACTTAAAGGAAGCCGATGATCACATGGTGAATTTGGCCCAAAAAACAGTCAAAGAAAGACTAGCCGAAACACTGCTTTATCTAAATGATACTTTTGGAAAAAATAAGGATAACTCCTTAAAAATACAACTTTCAAGAGATGAATTAGCCAGTATAATTAGCACTGCCACTGAAAGTTGCATCCGTTTACTATCTGATTTTAAAAAATTAGGCTTGATTGAATTAACAGCCAAAAAAATTATTTTAAAAGATATCAATGCGCTAAAAAAATTAGCAGAATAGCTCCATTAATTTTGCTCTTTCTTTTTCATTACAAAATAATAAACAGGAACTCCAAGTGCAACTATACACAATCCTAATCCCGTATTGAACGTATCATAAATCAATAAAGTAAGGCAAATTGCTACTGTTACAACAATATAAAATGCAGGTACAAATGGATAACCAAAAGCTTTATAAGGTCTGTCAGCATTCGGTTCTTTTTTTCTAAGAATGAATACACCCATAATAGTTAGGATATAAAACAACAACGATGCAAAGGTTGCGTACGTCAGTAAATCACCGAATTTCCCTGAAACACAAAGCACACACGCCCAGATACATTGCACCCAAAGTGCTTTGGCTGGAACCTGATTTTTATTTAACTCCGTAGCTTGTTTAAAGAACAACCCATCTTTTGCCATGGCAAAAAACAATCTTCCTCCCGAGAGAATCAATCCGCTATTACAACCAAAAGTGGAAACCATGATTAAGGCAGCCATCACAAAAACACCAATATTTCCCATAATCATACTTGCTGCGGCCGCTCCTACTCTATCATTACTAGCAAACATGATTCCGTTACTGGCAATATCAGCAGCGTTTGGAGTTCCCTGCATTGGCAATAACGCCAAGTACGCCAGATTTGCTAAAACATAAATAATGGTTACCATTAAAGTTCCAAGAAATAAACTTCGGGGGATATTCTTTTTAGGTTCTTTAATTTCCCCTGCAATGAAAGTGACATTATTCCAAGCATCACTAGAAAATAAGGAATTAATAATGGTAGCTCCTGCTGCTCCCAAAATAGCCATACCTGCTAATTTTGTTACTGTAATTGTTCCATCAGGATTGACTACCGTTTTGCTGGCTTCCCACATAGTTGCGAAATTATTGGACAAAACATCCGTTTGCAGACCCACGTATAATCCTAAAATTATTAAGGCAAAAAGCGCTATTAATTTTGCCGAAGTAAAGAGCAACTGAACTGTTTTTCCGCTTTCTACTCCTTTGGTATTGATGTAGGTTAACAGGATTATACTAAAAATAGCCAATACTTTTTGATACGAAAAAATAAAACCAGTACCAACCCTAAAAAGAGTTTGATCTAAAACAGGAAAGAATATAGCGGCATAATTCGCAAAAGTAACCGCTATAGCCGCAATAACTCCCGTTTGAATTACTGTAAAAACAGTCCAACCATACAGGAAAGAAACCAATCGCCCATAAGCGCGTTGAATATACACAAATTGTCCGCCCGCATTAGGCATCATTCCTGCCAATTCTCCATAACTCAATGCCGCGGCAACCGTGATTAATCCCGTTACCAACCAAATAACTAATAACCAGGCAGCAGAACCAATATCTCTTGCCATGGCTGATGTTACAATGAAAATTCCGGATCCTATCATGGAACCGGCAACTAAACTCGTGGCATCGATTAATCCTAAAGAACGTTTTAACTCAGTTTTATTTTCTGGCATTGGATAATTTTATAAGTGATCCTAATTTAATTATTTAATAATAAACACTATAGTTTCTTCGCTTCTTCCCAAAAAACATCCATTTCAGCAAGTGTCATATCCATTAAAGGTTTTCCCAATTCTCCTGCTTTACTTTCCAAATATTGAAAGCGCTTGATAAATTTTTTATTGGTTCGTTCCAAAGCATCTTCTGGATTTACATTTAAAAATCGGGCATAATTGATCATTGAAAATAAAACATCCCCAAATTCGGCTTCAATTTTATCCTGATCTCCTGCTTCAACCTCAACGTGTAATTCGTCTAATTCTTCTTGAACCTTATCCCAAACCTGATGCGATTCTTCCCAATCAAAACCCACTCCTTTTACTTTCTCCTGGATTCGGCTTGCTTTTACTAATGCGGGTAAACTTCTTGGAACACCTTCCAGAACGGACTTTCTGCCTTCTTTGAGTTTTAGTTTTTCCCAGTTTTGTTTCACTTCTTCCTCGTCTTTTACCACCACATCACTGTAAATATGGGGATGACGGTGAATTAGCTTTTCACAAATTTCATTACACACATCAGCAATGTCAAAATCGTTCGTCTCGCTTCCTATTTTGGCATAAAAAACAATATGCAACAACAAATCACCCAATTCTTTTTTGACTTCGTTCAAATCATTGTCTAAAATAGCATCGCCTAATTCATAGGTTTCTTCAATGGTAAGATGGCGCAAGGTTTGCATAGTTTGCTTTTTGTCCCAAGGACATCTTTCACGCAAATCATCCATAATATCTAATACTCGTTCGAAAGCTTGCAGTTGGTTTTGTCTTGAATTCATTAGGGATAGTTTTTGGTAAAAATAAAAAAATCCTGTTCAGAAAAACAACTGAACAGGATTAAATAGTATTTTAAAATCTGATTATTCTTTTTTAGCTTTTGCTTTTTTAGCAGGAGCGTTAACTTCCGCTACTGGAGTTTCTTCGGCTGCAACCTCTTCTGTCACTGCAGCAGCAGGAGCTTCATCAGTAACAAGTCCTTTTGCTTGAAGCATATTATACCAGTTCAACACTTTTTTGATATCAGAAGGATATACTCTTTCTTCATCATAATCAGGTAAAACTTCTTTGAAATAAGCCATCAATGTAGTGTTATCTTCTTTATGGGATATTGCCGCACCTTTGCTTTCTTTATCAGCAATTTTTTGCATGATTTCAGCTAAAGGTTTTTCGCCTTCATAGGTATAAATTGAAATTTCCGATAGTAAGCTTACATTGCTTTTCAAGTTTACGGTGATTTTTTTTCCATCCGCTAATGATTCTGCTACAAATCCGGTTCTTGTTTGCACTTTCAATACATATAAACCTGGTTTCCCAGAAATGGCTAATATTTTTTCTAAATTCATGTTATTGTGGAATTATTATTAAGAATTTGACTTATTTATTTTTATTTGAAACCAAAAATCATACCAAGCGAAGTTAAAAAGCTGTTTTATCTTCCTTTTTTGGCAAAGAATTTCATTCGGTAGTCTTGGAATGTTTTTCCCTCTAAAATGTTTTTCAGTTTCTTTTGAATCAATCGTTTTTTTAATGACGAAATTTTATCGGTGAATAAAATTCCTTCAATATGATCGTATTCATGTTGGATTACTCTGGCGATTAATCCGTCAAAAACTTCGGTTTTCATTACAAAATCCTCTTCGCAATACTCAATTGTTATGGTTGGATTTCTATAAACATCCTCTCTGACATCCGGAATACTCAGACAGCCTTCATTGAAACTCCATTCTTCACCTTCTTCTTGTATCATTTTTGCATTGATAAAGGTTTTTTTGAATCCTTTTAATTCTTTTTGTTCTGCATCTTCTAATTCCTCATCGTCGCTAAAAGGAGTCGTGTCGACTACAAATAAACGAAGCGCTAATCCTACTTGTGGCGCAGCAAGACCCACACCATAGGCATTATACATCGTTTCATACATATTGGCAATCGTTTCTTTCAAGTTTGGATGTTCTGGTGAAAGAACTTCCCCTGTTTTTCTTAAAACTGGATCACCATATCCTATAATTGGTAAAATCATTCGTGTTGTATTAAATATTAGCTATTAAAATCGAAATAAGTTCTCTTTTAATTCGGTCTGCAAAAATAGTAAAAAAATAGCCAATGAATAATGCTCTAATGATAATTCATCACTATTTAAAATTTAGGTTAAAAGACCGATAGTATTCCTTTGAAAAATTCCTACAATCCTTACCTTTGCAAGCAATACAATTGTATGATTCATAAAATCCAAAAATTTACCGATACGACGTATTTCACTAATGCCCTAAAAGTAACTATCGCCACTGTGATTCCGGTGATGCTGTTTTCTTTTTTTGGCAAATTCGAAGTAGGCTTTACAATAGCTCTTGGAGCCTTTTTTACTTATCCCAGTGACATTCCAAGTAGTCTGAAACATAAAGTCAACGGGGTTCTTGTTGCCACCATTCTTGTTGCTAGTGTGAATTTGCTGGTAAATATAATTTATCCGTATTCTTGGATTTTTTATCCTTTTTTAGCCTTATTAGTTTTCCTGACATCCATGTTATCCGTTTACGGACAACGAGCTACAATGGTTTCTTTCTCCTCCCTGATTTCAATCTCCTTGACATTTTCTGATATAAATACCGGTTGGGCTATGGTACAACATTCCGGTTTGATTCTAGCAGGAGGATTATTCTATCTCGTTGTTTCACTTACTTTTCACTACATCAGACCACATCGCTACATCGAATTACAAATTGCTGAATGCATCAAACTTACGGCTAAATATTTGAAGCTAAGAGGAGATTTATGGACCATAGACGCCGATAAAAAAGCAATTATTGAAAAGCAGTTAAACCTTCAGGTCGAGTTGAACACCATTCATCAAAACATAAGAGAAGTATTGATTAACAGCCATATCAGCGCAGGTTCTTCTAATCAAAATCGAAAAATGTTGCTTGTTTTTATAGCAATGGTAGAAATCCTTGAAGTGGCATTGTCTACGTCATTTGACCATGATAAATTGCACCGAAAATTCGACAATCATCCAAGGGTCTTGCTGACGTATCAAAACTTAGCCTACAATCTGGCCACAAGTTTAAAGCAATTATCTGAAAGTGTAAAAAAACGAAAGAATTATATTCCAAAACACACATTGCTAAACGATTTGAACGCCTTACAGCTGGCAATCACTGATTATGAAAAAGATTTAGGAAAAAATTCTGCCTCAGAAGGCGTTTTTATGCTTACCACTATGCTGGAATATGCGGAAAAGCAAGTCGAGAAAATAAAAATTGTAGAACGTGCTTTTACCTCAATTGTTAATTTACAGGATTTTACAGGAATCGATACCGATTTAGAAAAATTCTTAACGCCGCAGTATTATCCGTGGCGTACTTTGACAGAGAATCTGAGTTTTTCCTCCACTATTTTCAGGCATTCCTTACGATTAACAATAGCGCTATTAGTTGGTTTTATTATTGGAAAAATACTGCCTTTTCATAATGTATACTGGATTTTATTGACTATTATCGTTATCATGCGACCCGGTTACGGCTTGACTAAACAACGTTCTTTTCATAGAATTCTAGGTACTGTTTTAGGTGGATTAATTGCCTTTGGAATTCTTTTCTTTGTCAAAGACAACATTATAATCAGTATTCTTTCTATTCTTTGCTTGCTTTTAGGATTCTCTTTTACCCAAACAAATTACAAAGTCAGTGCCACATTTGTAACCATGTATGTTGTTTTTATTTATGGAATTGTGACTCCTAACATAGGGGATCTTGTTCAATTTAGAATACTGGACACCATTGTAGGTGCCGGTCTTGCTTTTTTGGCCAATCATTTTTTATGGCCTTCTTGGGAATTTTTAAACATGCCCATGCATTTAGAAAAATCCATCAATGCCAATCAAAATTACCTGAAGGAAATTTCAATTTTTTATAATAAAAAAGGAACCGTTTCTACATCGTACCGCTTGGCTCGTAAAAATGCTTTCATCGAGATTGGGAATTTAATGGCTTCTTTTCAGAGAATGGCACAAGAGCCTAAATCAAAACAAAAACAGCTGCCTAAAGTCTATAAACTAACGGTATTAAATCACTCTCTTCTCTCCTCATTAGCGTCTTTAGGAACTTACATTCAATCCCATAAAACAACCTCCGCATCTGAAGCATTCAATGTGGTGGTGGATACTGTGATTAGAAATCTGGATGAGGCTATTGCACTTTTGAAGGAAAATGATTTCAAGCTAAAAGAAAACCTTCCCAAAGAGGATTTAGCGCTACGTTTTACCGAATTGAAAAATATACGTGCCCGAGAATTGAAAGCAGGAATTCCTATTGATGAAAAGGCTTTTCAATTGAAAATGCAAGAAGCACAATTGGTAATCGAACAATTAATCTGGCTGACCAGTTTATCCGAAACTATTTTAAAAACCACAACAGCATTAAAGGAATCTTAACAAGAAAAGCGCTTGAACCAGATTCTTATCTAATTCAAACGCTTTTTATTTTTGTGCTGACTTTCTAATTATTCAGTTTTAGGACGGCAGCCGTTTCTTTTCTGATTTTCTCTAATAAAATTGGATCTTCATTGAGATTTTGACCATAAGAAGGAATCATGATTTTTAATTTCTCCTGCCACTCCGCCGTTTTAATTTCCTCTTTGAAACATCTTCCTATCAAATCTATCATAATAGAAACTGCTGTTGAAGCACCTGGAGAAGCCCCCAGCAAAACGGATAAAGATCCATCTGCAGTGGTAATTACTTCGGTACCAAACTCCAGTATGCCTCCTTCTTTTTCGTCTTTTTTTATCACTTGTACCCGTTGTCCGGCACGTTCAATTTTCCAGTCTTTGGATCGTGCCTTGGGAACATATTCTCTTAACGCATTAATTCGGTCTTTAGGGGATTGGCGCACTTGCTCAATTAAATATTTGGTAAGGGGTATATTCTTAATACCTGCGGCTAACATTGGAATAATATTATCTGATTTTATCGATAAAGGTAAATCTGAATAGGAGCCATTTTTTAAAAACCTAGTCGAAAAACCCGCAAAAGGACCAAAAAGCAATTGCTTTTCTCCATTTATCATTCGGGAATCAATATGTGGTACAGACATTGGTGGTGCTCCCACGCTTGCCTTACCATATACTTTAGCCTGGTGTTTTGCAATCACTTCCGGATTTGTGCATTTTAGCCATTGTCCGCTCACTGGGAAGCCGCCATAGCCTTTGCCTTCGGGCACATTTGCTTTTTCTAATAATGGCAAGGAACCACCCCCAGCACCAATGAAAACAAATTTAGAGTATGTTTTTCTCTTTTGACCGGAAGCTAAATCAGTGATTTTTATGCGCCATAACTTATCTTCTCGTTGTTTTAATTTTTGAACTTCGTGGTTATAATGAATGGTAACCCCATCTAGTTTTGCTAAATAACCAAAAATACTTCGTGTCAATTCTCCAAAATTTACATCTGTCCCAATTGCCATTGAACTTGCGGCCACTTTTTCGGTTTCTGATCTCCCTTCCATAACCAGCGGCATCCATTCTTTTAATTGTGCAAAATCAGTACTAAAAACCATTTGCTTAAAAAGAGGATTCAAATGCAACGCGTCAAATCTTTTTTTAAGATAAGCAACATTTTTTTCTCCCCATACAAAACTTATGTGGGGAATGCTTTTAATAAAATTTTCAGGAGAAGGAACTCTGTTTTCTTGAACGAGATATGCCCAGAACTGTCTGGAAACTTCGAAAGACTCCGCGATACTGATCGCTTTTTTTGGGCTGATGCTTCCATCAGGTCCTACGGGAGTGTAATTGAGTTCACAAAAAGCAGCATGTCCAGTTCCTGCATTATTCCATGCATCAGAGCTTTCAGCCGCCGCTCTATCTAATCGTTCGTAAATTTCAATTTTTATATCCGGTTGCAGTTCTTTTAGGATTAAGCCCAGCGTGGCGCTCATAATTCCAGCTCCAATAAGAACTACTTCACTATTTGTACGTATGGTTGTGTCAGGCATAACTAGATTTTAAAGTGCAAAGGTAAATGATATATTCACAAAAAAAAGCATAAATTTTACCTCAAAAGTTACATTTATCAAACCGTTTTAGCAAAAAAATAGCTTTTTTACACTGATTTTAAAATTTTTTCCTGGTCAAATAGTCCTGAAGCATAATCGTGGCCGATATTTCGTCAATAAGTGCTTTGTTTTGACGCTGTTTCTTACTCAGGCCGCTATCTATCATGGATTGAAAAGCCATTTTTGAAGTAAACCGTTCATCAACCCGAATGACTTTCATCTCCGGAAAATGATTGGTAAAGTGCGTGACAAATCCTTTAATGATCGATGCACTTTCTGAGGGTTCGCCATTCATTTGTTTGGGTTCACCAATAAGAACGGCTTCTACTTTTTCTTTGGCAAAATAATCCTTCAAAAAAGCAATTGCAGTTGCCGATGGGATTGTGGTTAAACCCGAAGCTATAATTTGCATTTCATCAGTAACCGCTATTCCGGTTCGTTTTTGACCGTAGTCTATGGAGAGAATTCTAGGCATTTATAAGAAGTTTTACAAACATATTGAGCTTAATCGGCTAAATCCATAAAAAAAATCAGAATAATTAATTTTCATACTTTGAAATCACTTTATCAAGATAGGCATCAACTTAGTATATTGTATAAAGTTTTGCAGTACCATTATGATTTTTTTCTAGTGAAGCGTCTAATTTTTTTTTATTTCTAGTAAACGCCTCATCTTCCTGTACTATTTACTATTGTAAGTTCATCTGATGAAAAGAAACTCAATAACTCCAGAATTTTGGCTTTGATTTCGGGTTGAAATTCTAATCTAATGGTTTCCATACTATTTTTACTTAAAACGAATTCCTATGTTTCAAAATTGCCACAACTAAAACAGTTTCGTGTGCAACATCAACTTTAAAAACGATTGTATAACCTTTAAAAACATAATCTCTTGTGTTTTCATTATCAAAATAAATTGATTTTTTGAAAAGAAAAGGCTGCTGCATATCTTTTTTTATGTTTTTTATCAATACAATTTTAAATTTTCTTGCAGTAAGCGGTTTGTCTTTTGAAACGAAATCAATTATATCATCTAAATCATGATTAAATTCGATAGTTAATTTAATCCTCATATTTTGATATCGTTTTTTCCAGCAAAATATCCAATTCCTCAAAAGTAGAATATACAGCAGTACCATTATCAATCTTATCAATCCTGGACTGAAGCATTCTTTTTTCTTCTTCAAAAATTGACCTTTCCTGAACTATTGTAAGTTCATCTGATGAAAAGGAACTCAATAACTCCAGAATTTTGGCTTTGATTTCGGGTTGAAATTCTAATCTAATGGTTTCCATAGTACCTACAATTTAAAGTACAAATATATAACATTTTCAAATTAATTTGACTTTTTGCTTTTAGTTAAAAACCCTATCTTTGTCAAAAATCTATCAAAAATGAATCCATTACAGCCGATTATAGAACAAGCTTGGGAAAACCGTGCTTTGTTACAAGAAACTACAACAACTGATGCTATCAGAGCAGTTATTGAATTATTAGATACCGGAAAATTACGTGTTGCTGAACCAGTTGGAGAGGGATGGCAAGTAAACGAATGGGTAAAAAAAGCAGTAGTAATGTATTTCCCTATTCAAAAAATGGAAACATTAGAGTCTGGAATTTTCGAATACCATGACAAAATGTTATTGAAAAGAGGCTATGCCGAGAAAGGAATTCGTGTTGTTCCTAACGCAGTAGCGCGTTACGGTGCTTATATTTCCAGTGGTGTTATCTTGATGCCAAGTTATGTAAACATTGGTGCTTATGTAGACGAAGGAACTATGGTAGACACATGGGCAACCGTAGGTAGTTGTGCTCAAATAGGTAAAAACGTACACTTAAGCGGTGGCGTTGGTATTGGTGGCGTACTTGAACCTTTGCAAGCGGCTCCTGTAATTATTGAAGACGGCGCTTTCATTGGTTCCCGATGTATCGTAGTTGAAGGGGTACATGTTGGGAAAGAAGCTGTACTTGGTGCCAATGTTTGCCTGACTGCCTCCACAAAAATTATTGATGTAACCGGAGAAACTCCCGTTGAAATGAAGGGATATGTTCCTGCCCGTTCCGTTGTGATTCCAGGAAGTTACACTAAGAAATTTCCAGCAGGAGACTTCCAGGTTCCTTGTGCTTTAATCATTGGAACTCGTAAACCTTCAACTGATTTAAAAACATCATTGAATAATGCTTTACGTGAATATGACGTAGCGGTTTAATCCGTATTCGTTTAAAAATCTTTATAAAAAGACCTATTGGATATTTCAATAATTATTGTCAATTACCGTGGTTGGAAAGCCTTAGACGAATGTTTAGAATCCATTGATACAATTATTTCGAAAACATTCTCATTCGAAGTCATCATTGTTGATAATTTTTCGAATGACGGACAATTCAACATTTTTAAACAAAAATATTCCAAGTTTACATTTATAGAAAACACTGGTAATAATGGTTTCTCAAATGGTTGCAACTTTGGTGAAAGCATTGCTACGGGAAACCATTTCCTTTTTTTAAATCCAGATACAAAACTTACTCTTGAAGCCCTTGAAACTCTTTTAGAAACGGCTGTTTCCCATCCAGAAATTGGAATTTTATCCTGTTTACAAATAAACGAAAACGAAGTTTTTTACAAACAAAACAATTTATTTCCGGCTTTAGGACGATTTTTCGGAGTGTCAAGATCTATTTTTAGAAAACTGAATAAGGCAAAATTAGAAAAACGTTTTAATAACAACAATGAGTTGTTTTACCCAGATTGGGTTACCGGAGCGGTCATTTTCATAAGCCGAGAATGGTTTAACAAAATTCAAGGCTGGAATGAAGATTTTTGGCTTTATTTTGAAGATGTTGCACTTTGTAAAAAAATTTCTGATACGGATGGAAAAGTTGCCGTTACCCGAAAAGCTACTATTTTCCATCAACATGGTGGTGCATCCCGATTAAACGTAAAGACAAAAGCACTCACGAAAACAGAAGTGATCATCTCAAAACACGTGTACATCAGCAATCAATTTTCAACAGGAATACAACTCTATTTACATACATTATTAATTTTAGGAGTTCTTAGTGAGAAACTATTTTTGTCGCTTTTAAGCGTGTTTTTATTTTTTATTCCAAAATTGAAAGTGAATCGATTGATGCTTAAAAATTTATCCATTTATTATTTAAATGTCCTACGAAAACAAACCTGGATTAGTCCTCGTGCAATGAATTACTTGAAAACAAAAGCATAACTTTTCAAATTTACTTCAAATGAAAATACTTGTAATTCAACAAAAAATGATTGGAGATGTTTTAGTAAGCTCCATATTATGCAATAATTTGCGCAAAGCCTACCCAAAAGCGCAAATTGATTATATGGTTTACGAATCTACCATTGCTGTTTTACAAGGAAATACAAGTTTCGATAATCTCATCCTTTTCCAGGAAAAACATCAAAAAAGCAAATGGGAATATTTTAAATTATTGAAATCCATTCGAACTGAAAAATATGATATTATTATAGATGCGTATTCCAAATTAGAAAGCTGGCTTGTCGTATTGTTATCGGGTGCAAAACAAAAAATATCGTATTGGAAAAAAGGAAGAGACTTTCTTTATACGGATACGGTGATTAGAAAAAAAACGACTAATACCAATTTAGGTTTAATAATTGAACAGCGATTAGCATTGCTAAATCCTTTGCATCTGGATATTGAATTAGAAACATTTCCCAGAATTTATGTCACAAAAGTAGAGAATGATTTTGCTAGTTCACTTTTTGAATCTCACGGTATAGACCAATCTAAAAAAACAGTTATGGTCAGCATAATTGGAAGCAGTCCAGACAAAACCTATTCGTTGGAATATATGTCTCAATTAGTCGATTTTATTGCAGATAAGGAAGATATGAATATTCTTTTTAATTATTTTCCAAAGCAAATTGAAGATGCAAAAACAATTTACAATGGGTGTAAAGAAAGTACTAGACAAAAAATTTATTTCTCCCTCTTAGGAAAAAACATTCGAGAGTTTATCGCCATCATGAATCATTGTGATATGATAATTGGCAACGATGGCGGGGCAATAAATATGGCAAAAGCATTAGAAAAACCCTCTTTTATTATTTTTTCGCCTTGGATTGACAAAAAAGGATGGGCCACATTTGAAGATGGAATTAATCATGTTTCTCTGCATTTACAAGAGTTTAAACCTGATTTATTTGAAGGCAAAACGGCTAAAATCATAAAAAAAGAAACCATTGCGTTTTACAAAGAGTTTACTCCCGAGTTGATTATTCCTGCTTTACATACTTTCTTGGAAACACATTTAGAATAATATTCTATTTTTGTAAAACATTCAAAAATTAATGAAATACAATCACAACACGAACATTTCAGTTTTAATAATTACATTAAACGAGGAAAATCAAATTAAGCCACTTTTGGTTGATTTAGATTTTGCTGATGAAATTATTGTTGTCGATTCATTCAGTACCGATAAAACAGAAGCTATTTGTAAATCATTTGAAAAAGTCACTTTCATTCAAAATAAATTCGAAAACTATTCTTCTCAAAGGAACTTTGCTATTTTACATGCAAAAAATGACTGGATTTTATTTTTGGATGCAGATGAAAGACTGACTCCTGCATTAAAGAATGAAATTATAGCCACAATAAAAACCAATGAAACCTTTTCGGCTTTTCTTTTCTATAGAACTTTTATGTTTGAAGGCAAAGTATTGCATTTCAGCGGGAATCAGAATGATAAAATATTTAGGCTTTTTAATAAAAATCAAGCTGAATATAACACAGACCGGCTTGTTCATGAAAAATTAAAAGTAAATGGAAAAATAGGTGTTCTAAAAAACAAACTGATTCATTATTCCTATGCTAATTTTCAAGCGTATAAATCGAAAACGATTCGGTACGGAGAATTCAAAGCACAGGAGAAGTTTTTAAAAAAGCAAAAGCCTTCGGTTTTATTACATTTTTTACATCCTGCTTATAATTTTTTGTTCAATTACATTATCCGATTAGGATTTCTTGACGGAAAAAAAGGTTTGATTATTTGCTATTTAAACGCCAATTCAATTCACATCCGATATCAAGAATTAGAACAACTTTGGAAAAGACAACAACAGTTATCTCCAAAACAATAATTTCTTTTTACGAGCAATTTTTCTATGAAATTTCATTTGAAAATCGTTGGTATAAAAGCACATTTTTACAAAAACTTCATCGTATTTCTTATTGTAAAGTTTGGCATATTCATCACTCATTATTGCCAGCATTTCTTTTTTTGGCGTAAGCCTGTTGAAATTTTTCATGCGTAGCTCGAAGTCCATAAACTGATGGAAATTCATTCTATTTAAATCAACTAGGTAGAAACTATAGCTTCCATCATCTGCTTTTTTAATCAAAGTATTTCCTGGAGAATGATCTAAAAACTCAATTCCTTTTTGATGTAAATCAAATGTAAATCGGGTAAACTGCCGCAAGATATTCTCATGATCCGGATAATCAGGTTGCAGCACTAATTCTCTGAAAGTTAACTCTGCCTGAAGATGCTCACTGATATAAAAACTTTCTTGTAATCCCAACAAAGTGAAATTTTCAGCACAAGCTATAGGTTGTGGCGTACCAATTCCCTTTTCTAATAAAATAGCTGCATATTCGAAAGAACGTCTGGCTTTAGATTTTCTGAAATATTTGTAGGCAATTTTATTGATCAGATTTGGGGTTTTGAAAGATTTAATATTTATCGTTTTCCCTTCTAATTTAAAAAGTTTTATTTTGTTTCGCACTCCGTCGCCAAAAAGAATTCCTTTTGAATTGAAGCTTTCAATGATATCAATTAACACCTTTTGATTGGTTATCAATGACGTATTAAAAATTATAGTTCTTTTCAATTGTTTTATTATAAGATTAGTCGATTGTTTTAATAAAAGCAAAAATATTATTTAGCTAAATACTTAAACCATTGTCCGAAATTTTTAAAAAAAAGATAAAGTGATGAAATTCTAAGTACTTTATTATTACTAACATAGTTTTTAATTTCATCTATGTTTTTTGTAGGAAAATAACCTAAAGTCTTCCATGTATCAGCTTCTATGTAATAAAAATCTTTAAATGTTTTATAATTTTCTTGATTTACTAATTTCCATTTTTCAAAGAAAGAGTTATTAATTTGTACATTATGTCCCCAATTTTTTAATTTGAAAGCTAATTGGTCTTCGGTTCTTGATAAACATTCATGCAAAAGAATTTTATCTGTGTAAATTACCCTTGCTTTTGTCTTTCTGCCTACTTTGTAATTTGGATAGTTTGTAGCAAGTAAAACTCTTGTAAGATTTTCAACATACAATATTCCTTCATTAGTGTATTTGTACAAGTGAGTTAAAAAACAACCTATTTGAACAGGATTTTCTTTTGGGTTTTTCAAAAAAGAATCATACTTCCTAAGATCATTTATAAAACCTGAAAAATCTAAAAAGTATTCATCTGCATCAATTTGAATTAACCAATTTCCTATTCCCATTTTATCAGAAAGCATTTTTCTTTCTCTAACCTCGCATTCCATTGTAGTTAAACTTGACACGTAAAAATCATCTTCATATATAACAATTTTATTTTCAACATCAAATGCATCAATCCATTCAAAAAAAGTATCATCAATAGTAAAAAATTCACCGTTCCATGTTTTTCGTTCCTTATCAATAGCTAAAAAAATAGTATTAGATTCTTTGTATATTGTTGGTATCGAATTTTTTAATAGTTCATAATCGTACGAGACTAAATAACCCACTTGTATTTTTCCTAACATAAACATCAATTTGAAATTTGTTGCAATTTAGTATTAAATATCTATTTTTGTTGAATGAAAAAAGAATATGATTATTTAATAGTAGGATCAGGTCTTTTCGGTAGTGTTTTTGCGCATGAGGCAACAAAAGCGGGTAAAAAGTGTTTGATTTTAGATAAAAGAAAACACACCGGAGGAAATATTTATTGTGAAAATATTGAAGGAATAAATGTCCACAAATATGGCCCGCATATTTTTCATACCAATGACAAGAAAATATGGGATTATGTAAATCAATTCGTGAATTTTAATCATTTCGTATATTCGCCTCTATCGCTTTCAAAGGGTAAACTTTATAATCTACCTTTTAACATGAATACCTTTTATCAGCTATGGGGAACCAAAACGCCGGCTGAAGCAAAAAATAAAATTGAGCATCAAATTAAGGAATTTGGAAACGACAACCCTAAAAACCTCGAAGAACAAGCACTTTCATTGGTGGGGAAAGACATATACGAAACCTTGATCAAAGGGTATACTGAAAAGCAATGGGGCAGAAAGGCCACCGAACTGCCTGCTTTCATTATTAAAAGACTTCCCGTTAGATTTACTTTTGACAATAATTATTTTAACGATCGCTACCAAGGAATCCCCATTGGAGGTTACAATAAAATTATAGGAAATTTATTGGAAAACATTGAAGTGAAACTTGATACAGATTATTTCGAAAACAAAGAGCACTTTGAAAATATCGCAACAAAAATTGTTTTCACGGGGAAAATTGACGAATATTTTGATTACCGGTTTGGAAAACTAGAATATCGCTCGTTGCGATTTGAAACACAAATTCTGGATACCGAGAATTTTCAAGGAAATGCAGGCATTAACTATAATGACATTGAATATCAACATACGAGGATCGTAGAGCATAAACATTTTGAATTTGGCAACCAAAAGAAAACTGTAGTGACAAAAGAATATCCTGAAAATTGGACGTCCGAAAAAGAGGCTTATTATCCTATTAATGACGAAAAAAATCAAGCGATATATCTCAATTATAAAAAGCTTTCCGAAACCCTTAATAATGTAATTTTCGGAGGCAGATTGGCAGAATACAAATATTACGACATGCACCAAATAATTGCATCCGCATTAATTAAATCTAAAAAAGAACTAGAAAATGGTTAAAATTTTTACAGTTACACATAAAGAGACCCCTATTTTATTTAACGAATTGCATATCCCGATACAAGTCGGCGAAAATGGAGACATTGCAACAAATATTTTGCGAGACAACACGCTCGATAACATTGCTAATAAAAACAAAAACTACTGTGAATTAACTGCTTCTTATTGGATTTGGAAAAATATTACGGATGTTGAATACGTTGGAATCTGTCATTACAGGAGGTATTTTAATTTTTTCAATCCCTTTTATAATTTCCAACCTTCCGCTCAAAAAAAAATTAAGATTGATGATTTTAAAAAAACAAAATTAGTTAAAACTGATGGAGAAATTTTAGAAAAAAAAATCATTAAAATACTCTCGGAGTACGATGTAATTCTTTGTAAACCATATAAATTTAAAAATACTACACTGACTCAAAACTACTGTGAAGATCACCGAAAAGAAGATTGGGATTTAACAAAAAAAATAATTAGTGAGAAGTACCCGCAATACAAAGAAAGTATTGTAACCCATTTAGACGAAGGTCGACTGTTTCATGTAGCAAATATGATGATTTGTTCCAAGAAAATTTGGGATGATTATTACACCTGGCTTTTTTCTATTCTATTTGAATTGGAATCTAAAGTCAGTATTCCCAAGGATGACTATCAAGCACGAATTTTCGGGTTTATATCTGAAAGATTAATTAATCTTTATGTTTATCATAATAAATTAAAAATCAAAGCAATTCCCACTTATAAAATAATCGACCTATAATCATGGATATCAACCAAGAAATACACAATGCTTACGAAGTCATAAAAAATGGAGGAATCATCCTCTACCCCACTGATACCGTATGGGGAATTGGTTGTGACGCCACAAATCCAGAGGCTGTCGCTAAAATTTACAAACTCAAGAAAAGAGCCGAAACCCAAAGCATGATTGTTTTGATGAATGGCGATAAAATGATTTACAATGTATTCAAAGACATTCCGGAAGTAGCCTGGCAAATTATGGATTTCTCTGACCTGACCGATAGTGAACTGGCAAATCAAAACCCAACCACTTTAATTCTGGACAAACCACGAAACGTAGCACCCAATTTAATCGCAGCTGACAACTCACTAGGAATTAGACTTGTAAAGGAACCTTTTTGTTTTAAATTGATGGAAAAAATGAAAAAACCGTTGGTTTCCACATCAGCAAATATCTCCGGACAACCTACTCCAAAAAGTTTCAAAGAAATCAGTCCTGAAATTATAAAAGGCGTGGACTATGTTGTAAATTTGCATCGCGAAAAAATTGCCGGAAAACCATCTACAATTATAAAATTGACAAGTGATTCTCAGGTAAAAGTGATTCGGAAATAATTGTTTTTTTACCGCTAATTCGCTAATTCAATTTTAAAAATGGATGATTTAATTTATAAAGATGAATGTTATAAAATTGTTGGACTCCTGTATGAAGTACACAAAAATCTTGGTAAAGGTTTCTCTGAAATAGTTTATAAAGATGCCTTAGAATTTGAATTTAACGAAAATAATATTCACTATGAGAGGGAAAAAGAATATTCTGTTAGTTATAAAAATTCCATTTTAAAACATAAATTTTATGCAGATTTTATTATCCATGACAAAATAATTCTTGAAATAAAAACTGTCGAATGTTTTAACAATAGTCATTACAATCAGTGTTTAAATTATTTAAAAATTTCTGGAAACAAACTTGCAATATTGGTTAATTTTAACTTGACCTCTTTAGAATACAAACGTATCGTTGATACCAAAAAATAATTAGCGAATTTGCGGTAATAAAAAATGAACTACAAAACAGCCTTACATAACAAAATATTCGAAGTAATTTCTCAAGCTTCTCAAGAACTTAGCGTTGACAGTTATGTGATTGGTGGTTTCGTAAGAGATTTACTTTTGAAGAGAGACTTTAAAAAAGACATTGATATTGTTGCCGTGGGCAGCGGAATTGAATTGGCTTTAAAAGTGTCACAACTGCTTCCTAACAAACCAAAAGTTCAGGTTTTCAAAACTTACGGAACAGCGATGCTGCGTTTTGAAGACACCGAAATTGAATTTGTTGGAGCCAGAAAAGAATCCTATAATTTTGAAAGCAGGAATCCAGTTGTAGAAAACGGCACCTTAGAAGACGACCAAAATCGTCGTGATTTCACCATAAATGCACTGGCTTTATCTTTGAACACCGCTAATTTTGGAGAACTCTCCGATCCTTTTAACGGATTGGAAGATTTAAAAAACAAAATAATCAGAACCCCTTTGGATCCGGATATTACTTTTTCTGACGATCCTTTGCGCATGTTGAGAGGGATTCGTTTTGCAAACCAATTGGGATTTGAAATCGAAGAAGATTCGCTGAATTCGATAACCAAAAATGCGGAACGAATCAAAATTATTTCCGGAGAACGCATTGTCGATGAATTGAATAAAATACTTTCGACAGACAAACCCTCCGTAGGATTCTTGCTATTGTTCAAAACTGGACTTTTAGATATTATTCTTCCAGAATTGACTGCTCTGAATCAAGTGGAAGAAATTGAAGGCCATACCCATAAAAATAACTTTTATCACACGCTGGAAGTTGTCGATAATATTTGTCCGCATACTGATGATGTTTGGTTGCGCTGGTCAGCATTATTGCACGACATAGGTAAAGCACCAACGAAACGTTTTACTAAAAAACAAGGCTGGACCTTTCACGGACATGAATTTCTTGGTGGCAAAATGGCAAAAAAGATTTTTGAACGTTTGCACATGCCGTTGAATCAAAAAATGAAATTTGTGCAAAAAATGGTCATGATGAGTTCACGACCGATTGTTTTATCCCAAGATACGGTAACGGATTCTGCAGTGCGCCGTTTGGTTTTTGACGCTGGCGAAGACGTTGAGAATTTAATGACACTATGCGAAGCGGATATCACAACGAAGAATCCAAATAAATTCAAGAAATACCACAATAATTTTGAAATCGTCCGCCAGAAAATTGTAGAAGTCGAAGAACGGGATCAGGTACGTAATTTCCAGCCACCAATATCAGGTGAAGAAATTATGGAAAAATTTAACTTAAAGCCTTCAAAAGAAATCGGAATGCTGAAAGAAGCCATAAAAGAAGCCATTTTAGAAGGAGAAATTCCAAATGAATATGAAGCTGCTTTTCAATTTATGCTAAAAAGAGCCGCAAAAATCGGATTAAAGATTAACGCTTGTTGAATTAACAATTAATTACATTTCAAATATCTTTGCAAAAATTAATTTCAAACAATGAAAAAAGAGAATAATTACGTTATCATTTGGTTGTTATCAGGATGCTTATTATTGTTTATGATGGTTGTAGTGGGAGGAATTACCCGATTGACCAATTCCGGTTTATCAATGACCGACTGGCATTTAGTAACTGATACTTTTCCTCCTTTAACAGCAGAAAAATGGTCATACGCTTTTGAAGAATATAAAAAATTTCCGGAGTACCAAAAAATAAACATCCACAATGATTTTACGTTAAGTGATTACAAATTCATTTATTTCTGGGAATGGTTTCACCGTTTTATAGGGAGAATAATAGGTTTAGCGTTTATCCTTCCTTTTATATATTTCTTGTTCAAGAAACGTCTTTCGACAGAGACTATAAAAAAATGTGTTGTTCTACTATTCATGGGTGGTTTTCAAGGATTTCTGGGCTGGTTTATGGTACGTAGCGGATTAATCGACAATCCGGATGTAAGTCATTTTAGATTGGCATTACACCTTACATTTGCTTTTATAACGTTTGCTTACACACTCTGGGTAGCTTTGGATTTAATCTACCCAAACAAAGCGACAGCTATACCTCCATTACGAAATCTCGCGCGTGTCGCATTAATTTTTCTAGTTATCCAAATCATTTATGGCGGGTTTGTTGCGGGTTTAAATGCGGGTTTGATTCACAATCATTGGCCGCTGATGAGTGATGGTCAATTCATTCACGAGAGTGTCTTTATAGAAAAAAGCACCTTGTTTTTAAATCTTATCGAAGGAAAAAGCGGCGTTCAGTTCGTACATCGAACTATGGCGTATGTCGTGGTAGGATTAATTCTTGCTCTTTATTTTACAAGCAGAAAATACACTCTTTCCTCACTTCAGAAAAAAGGAATCAATATATTGGTGTTGATTGTCTTCTTGCAATTTGCATTAGGTATCCTTACTCTGCTTTACAGTGTCCCACTTTGGTTGGGATTACTACATCAAGTGATGGCTTTCTTTTTATTAACGGCAATGACATTCACTTTACACCGATTATCAAAATAAGAAATAAACATAACCCACGGTTTAAACCGTGTTCAATTCAAAATAATACCTGACTATATTGTCGCATTTCTTTGTTTACCAACATAAATGTCTAAACTTGCCGCTCAAGATAAATTTTTAGATTTATCAGATTATGGAAGACCATTTGGAAAATTTCTTGCCAATCAATTAAAAAACACTCGGTTTACTCCTATTCATGTCACCTTACTTTTTGGTGTTTCGGGCTTGATTGCTATTTACTGTATTCTGCAAGGAAGTTACTATTTCGCAAGTTTTTTTATCATTTTGAAATCAATGATTGATGCAGCAGATGGTGAACTGGCACGCTTAAAAAAAACGCCTTCTTATACTGGAAGATACTTGGACAGTGTATTTGATATCATCTTAAATTTTCTGCTTTTAATGACTATTTGTTATGTTTCAAAAACATCATTTTGGGTTACTATTTTGGCTTTTATCGGCATCCAATTGCAGGGCACTTTATACAATTACTACTATGTGATTTTAAGAAATAAATCCGTTGGCGGAGACACTACCAGTAAAATTTTCGAGTACAAATCACCCAGAGCTTTACCCGGCGAAACCCAAAAATCTGTCGATATTCTGTTCCGTGTTTACACCCTCGTTTATGGCACATTCGACAAGATCATTCACACACTTGATAAAGAAGCTTACAAAGTAAAAACGTTTCCTAATTGGTTTATGACGATACTTTCTATCTACGGTTTGGGCTTCCAACTATTGATAATTGCGGTAATGTTACCTATGAATTTAATTGAATATATCATTCCGTTTTTTATACTTTACACGGCACTCATTTTTGTTCTAATTGGAATCCGAAAAACATTTTTAAAGGTATAAAAGCACTATAGACATATTCTATACTAAATACCTAATTCACTAAAAAAGAGTTATTTAATACCCATTATATACTTTATCTGTTTAATACTATTATCAGCCTATCCAACTCTTGAAATCAGAAACCTTTTCTCTACTCACAATTACTTCTTCGTCTTTGTAAGAAGGTAAAATAACTTTCAAACGGGAGTTGCTGTAGACTACAATTTCTTTAATTGCTTTAAGAGGAACTATGAATTTTCGGCTTACCCGATAAAAATCCTTTGGATCTAATTCCTGTTCCAAAAGTTCTAAAGTTGTTTCTATTAAATAATTCCTATTGTCAAAAGTATGCAAATAGGTTCCTTTATTTTCACTAAAAAAACACTCAATTTCATCGGCAGAAATCACCTTTAAATGTTGGCCTATTTTTACAGAAAATCTTTTTTTGTAATTTTTTTCAAATGGATTAGACAGCATTTTTTTGATTTGTTCAAAATCCAATTGTACTGTTTCCAGTTTAGGTAAACGCGCCTTAAATTTTGTAACGGAAACCTCTAAATCATCTTCGTCAATAGGCTTCAAAAGATAATCAACACTGTTCAATTTGAAAGCCCGTAAAGCATATTTATCATAAGCCGTGGTGAAAATTACTGCACTTTTAATAGATACTTTTTCGAATATTTCAAACGATAATCCATCTGACAATTGAATGTCCAGAAAGATCAAATCCGGATGTTCATTATTAGAAAACCAAGCAATAGCTTCTTCCACGGAATGCAATAGCACTCCAACTTTAATATTTAGTTTTTCCAGTTTTCGTTGGAGCAACCTCGCCGCTGGTTTTTCGTCTTCTATTATTATTGTAGTCATTTAATGTTGAATGATTTGCTTGTTGAAACGTTTTTGTGGATGTTTGTTTAACTGAAAACTGCTCCCGAAGCTTCGGGATGAATACTTATTTCACTCCCATTATTCACTTTTTTCTTTTTCCATTAATTCTTGAATTTTTTTCTCTTCCCAGTTTGCACCAAAAAATATATTTCTTCCAAAAACAGATAATCCGTGAGCTGTCAATCCAATCCCCCAAAACAATGCCGTTGAGAAATTCTCCCAACTCCAAAAAAGATGATTGCTGGGTATACTTTCATTGCTATTTGCAATAATAATAAATGCATTTACAACTACATATACCAATAAATGAATATAGAACCCTTTGATTCTTTTTACTCTTTTATAAGCTAAGTTATAGCGTTCATCAGGATTACCAGCATCTATATTATAATCATTACCCATTTTAGTTCTATATGTTGCCATTGCTATACTATTTAAAATTATTCCCAAGTTTCCTTGTTTCCCTTTTCCTTATCCATAAACTCCCTTATCTTTTTTTCTTCCCAGTCCTTTGTGACAAAAGGCATGTACTTAAAAACTCTGAGACCGTGGAAAACAACTCCGATTCCCCACCATAACAATGGCCAGTAAAACCACAAATGATTTGGCGATGTCATTAAATTTACAATAACTAATCCTATATTTACTACAATGTAGGAAATCAAGTTACCATAAAACCCTTTTATTTCCTCAACTTGCTTTTTTGCACTGTAGTAGCGCTCGTCGTTTTGATTGATATGTTCCATACTGTTTTTTTATAATTTATTTTCAAGATTAAAATTTAAAACGCAAAACTATTTCCAAGATTTTTCACTGTCATGTCTTTGCAAAATCTCCTTAATTTTTCTTTCCTCCCATTTTGAACTGTATCCAAAAACTTTCAATGCATGCATAATTAATCCAAATCCCCAACCTCCTGCAGAAAACCAAAACCATTGAAATTGCGGCGAATAAGTGAGATTAATAAAAATCAAAATTGGAATTACACAACAATAAGATATTAGATTCCCATAAAAACCTTTCAACTCTTCTACTCGCTTCTTTGCTCTGTAATAAGCTGAATTTTCGTTATAATTGGCGGTTGTTTCCATAACAGTAATTTGTTTGGTTAAAATTGGTATTTTGACCGTAAATGTTTTCTCGTTTTGTTCAATCAATACTTTTCTGTTAGTAATAATTCCATAGCGATTGATTATGTTTTGCAATCCTACACCTTGACGATCCTGCAACACCTCTTTCTTTTGATAGTCGTTTTGAACAGCAAGATAATCTCCATCAATTGTTATGCGAATGTGCAGCGGTCTTTGCTCACTAACTACATTGTGTTTTACGGTATTCTCCAATAAAAGCTGTAAGGAAAGAGGCACAACTTTGGCTTCTGTCATTGCGAGGGACGAAGCAATCCAATCATCTTGGGTTGGTAATTCAAAAAACAAGCTATTCTCAAAACGCATTTTCAGCAGGTTCATGTAGGTTTTGGCGAAAGCCAATTCTTCCTCGACAGAAATTAATTCTTTATCTTTTTGTTCCAATACATATCTGTAAATTTTGGACAAGGAAGTCGTAAATCGTTGCGCATTGTCTGGATTTTCTTCAATCAAAGAACTTAAAACATTCAAACTATTGAAAAGAAAATGAGGATCAATTTGGTTCTTTAAACTTTCAAACTTCGCATTTGCTGTTCCTGCGATGATTTTCTGTTCTTTGACTTTATTTTCCTGTAACGCTTTATAGAAATAAAAAACATGGAAAGATAAAATTATCAAAAAGGTAATAACAATTGCAAAAATATAATTAGCAGGATTTTCATTTTTCCAAAACACTTCAAAAGTTCTTTTTTCTATGATGACATCTTCAAAGATTCGCAATAAAAAAACAACAGTTAAAGAAACGAAAAATGAACTAAAAAAACCAACAACTATTCGTTTTACCGAAAACCTATCTTTTACAAAAACGCTATCCAAATAAACAAAAACTAATTTATTTGCATATCCAATCGTAAGTGTATAAAATAAAGTGTATAAAAATGTAACGGCTAAATTACTGTTGAAAACATATTTATGCCCCAAAGCAATATTCACTAATAGTAATATTATAAAAATAACGCAACCTATAATTAGTGATCTAATCAATTCTTTAAAAGATAGTTTCATTTTATTCAGTTTTAGAAAAAATAGGAAAGAGAAAAGGCTGTCAATGAAATTCGTTTCTTTTCTCCTGCTTCTTACTTCAATATATTATTTACAATTTTTCTGTGCTGCTAATGCTCTGTCCAATCCCCATTTTGGAGAAAAAGGTGTTTCAGGTTTAAAAGTAGCAAAAAGTCCGATAGCTTTTTCAATTTGCGCACACATTGGCTTCGTGTCTGTTCCCCAAAATTGAGCGCTACCAATTTCAAATTCGGCTTTACCAAAAACAACTCTTGGGTTTTCCGGAGCAATTGCTTGTGCTTTTCCGTACAATTCCATAACCGTTCCGGATAATTTTTGTCCGTTTGTCATTGGGTCAAAAGCAATCCAAGCCGTATGAATCATTGCTTGCATGACCAATAATTCGGCATTATTTGGATTTTTATCCATTTCTAAATCTAATGATTTTTGCGCTTTCGAAAGTAATAAATTCATTTGATCTTTATCTTTTGTTCTAAAAGCAGTTGTGGTATTCACCAATGCAACATAATAATTTGGCAACCAGCTTGTTTTTTCAGCACCGGAAATTCTTTCGAACAAATCAGAAGCTTCCGTGTTTTTTCCTTCGCCCCATAATTGGAATGCTTTTCCCATACCTTGTTCAAATTGCCCTTGAGCCGATAATAAACTACAGATAAAAAATACGATTGTGGTGATAATTTTGGTCATGATTTCTTGTTTTTAATGGTTGTTTTTTTGATGATTGAAACATTGTGTTATTTATACTTCAAAAGTATCTCGGTTTTCATTGGATTAAAATTTATAAATACTGAACTGTCAATTTTGATGGATGAATTGTGTGTCAGTCGAAAGTCATAAAGTCGAAAGTCTTAAAGCCGAAAGTCATAAAGTGGAATGAATTTACGTTTATTAGGATTTTATACCTTTGACATTATGACCATTTTTAAAGATTTTTCAACTGATTGTCTTTTTTATCGTTGCTAATCGTCCAAAAGAATCCTACGAAGAAAAAACGATCGGCCGTAGGAATAATTGCTTTTCTGTTATAAAAGCCCGCATTATCCGGATTGTTCACATATTCGTATCCAAAAACATTTTGACTTCCTAAAACATTAGAAACTGAGAAGTATAAAATCTTTTGTTGTGAGAGCAAATACGCCCAATTGAAGCTCAAACTGTTGTACGATTTGGTTTTTCCATTCATAAATTTCGTTTCATTTGGATTGTTGTAGGATCGTCCGGAACTGTATGAATTCGTGAAACCTATTTGCGATTTCCAATCGTTTATCCAGTATTTAGTAACGATTGATAAACTGTGATCCGCAACAAAACTTGGTGTAACTTGAGAACTGAAATTTTTATAATCTCTTTCGGTATTGATGTAGGAATAAGAAACCCAATATTCTAAATTTTTGATTGATTTTCCATCTCTCCAAAACAAATCAAAACCTTTAGCATAGCCAGAACCGGTATTATTGTAAACCGAATTATATGCGGCCATTTGGGTGTCGAATTTTACTAAATTACTGTAGTCTTTATAATAGGTTTCGGCACGAAATGTTTTCCCGTTTTTATGGTATTGAAAATTCAAAATGTAATGCGAGGCTTTTTCGCTTTCAAACTGATTGTTGTTGGAATATTTAATGTATTCAGCACTTGGAGTTTGAGTAAAATCGCCATAAGCAAATGAAAACTGACTGTTCTTTGCCATTTTATAGGCAAATGAAATTCGGGGGGAAATAGCGGTTTCGTTCAGCAAATTGTTATTCGAAGCTCTTAAGCCTACTTTTGCAGCCCATTTTTTAGAGAAGAAAATATCAGCTTCCGTGTAAACAGCCGCAATGTTCGCATTGTAGCCATTGGTAAAAACCGACCCTGAATTTTCGTTGAAATCTTCATTGAACTGGGTAATAAAATAATCTGCTCCAAAGGAAATTTTTACTCTTTCAGAAAAACTTTTTTTCAATTTTAATTTCAAATGAGCCGCATTTTCATCATTCGCCACTTTATCTGAATCTAAATTTATTTTGTTGTTGCTGTAGCCATAACTCAATCCAGTAGTAATTTGCCAATTGTTCCCAAAAACGCCTTTGTAAGACGAATTTAAATAGAAATTATTGTTATTTAAATCAACTCTGATTTTCTCCGGCGAATTGATATTTTCCTGATTAATATCAAATTTTGAAGAGTCAAAAGCAGCGTATACTTTCAAAATCCCATTATTAAAATTATAACGGTACACCGTTTCTCCAGACAACGATTGAAAAGGACTGTTCCAATCCACATTTTGTGGAATCAAAGCCTGATACGGTGCTAAATTGATGTAATTCGCATTTACGCTCAACGAACTTTTTTTCCATTTTTGGGTATTTCCAATTCCTAAACCCACAGTCATCAATGCTATTTCAGTTTTATTTTGGTCTGGGTCATCTTGTGTATTCAACAATAAAACACTGGATAACGCTTCGCCATATTCCGCTGAATAGCCGCCTGTAGAAAATGAAATTCCGCTGAACAGAAAAGGAGAAAACCTTCCTCGTGTAGGCAGATTATTCGTGGTTGCGCCATAGGGTTGCGCCACCCGAATCCCATCAACGAAAGTTTGTGTTTCATTAGCCTCGCCGCCACGAACAAACAATCGCCCGTCCTCACCTACCGTCTGTGTTCCTGGCAACGTTTGCAAAGCCGCAATAATATTTCCCGCAGAACCCGCTGTAGTTACGATGTCTAATGGTTTCAAAACCGAAACTCTAGCTTTATCGCCCGCTTCTAAAGTTCCAGCCGTAATCACAACTGCATCTAGCGACGTAACGCTTTCTCGTAATTTGATAGTTTTATTTTTAAAATTAGCGACATCAATTATGGTTTTTAAAGTTTCATAAATCAGGAAACTCACCACCAAACTCTGATTTCCAGTTGTCATAGTCGTAAAACTAAAATCACCCGTTTCACTGCTGGAAGCGCCGTCATACGTTCATTCGATAAAAATATTAGCTCCAGAAACCGGTTTTCCTTTTTCATCTACCACTTTCCCGGAAACTGTATTTTGTGAAAAAATAGTCAAGCTGAATAATAAAAAGGCAAATAAAAAAATCGTATTAAAACTTTTCTTGAAATGATTTGGCTGTTTAATACATGTTAGTTTCATCGTATTTAATTTTTTTATGAATCAAATATATTTTAGAAAAGAAGGTCGAAAAACAATACAATACTGAACTGTTGAAATACGAGGATGAGTTGTAATAATTTTAATTTTAGATTATATTTACAACGTACTATTGCGCTTCAAAAGCAGGATCAGCATGAGGGATAGTAGTGAAAATCCTTTCTTGGCTCGATGTTAAAGCGAGACAAGAAAGATTGTAACGAATAGCCCGACCGGAGCTTTTGCGCAGGGCATGCCCAAAAACAAAAAAAACTAAGTATGGAAATAAAAACCGAAAAAGAGAAAATGATTGCCGGAGAATATTATTTAGCAGGCGATCCTGTTTTAGTAAAAGACAGGCGAAAATCTAAAAATTTGCTCCACCGATTAAATGTTGTGGAATACAGAATAACTAAAAAAGCACGGGAAATTCTAAAAGAACTAATTCCTAATGCAGGAGCAAATCTTTACATTGAACCTCCATTCTTTTGCGATTACGGCTACAATATCAGTTGTGGGAAAAATGTGTATTTTAATGTAAACTGTGTTGTTTTAGACTGTGCCAAGGTCACTATTGGTTCCAATGTGTTTTTTGCACCAGGAGTTCAATTGTACACCGCCACACATCCGCTGGATGCTGAACTGAGAAAAACGCTGGAAAATGCCTTACCAATAACCATTGGTGATGATTGCTGGATTGGAGGAAATTCCGTTATTTGTCCTGGAATCACTATTGGAAATGGCTGCGTTATTGGTGCAGGTTCAGTGGTTACTAAAGACATTCCTGATAATTCTTTGGCAGTAGGAAATCCGGCAAAAGTGATCCGGCAATTAAATCAACAATAATATGATCCAACTTAACAAAATTCATCATATTGCCATTATTTGTGCCAATTATCAAAAATCTAAAACGTTCTATACAACTGTTTTAGGACTTACCATTATTCAGGAAATTTACCGTGAGGAAAGACGATCGTATAAACTTGATTTGGCACTTAACGGAGAATATGTAATAGAATTATTTTCTTTTCCAAATCCGCCAAAACGTTCTTCCGCTCCTGAAGCGGCAGGAATGCGTCATTTAGCTTTTGAAGTAGATGATATTCAGAAAACACGCGAGTATTTTGTGAATCAAAACATCCCTTCCGAAGAAATACGCATCGATGAATTTACCCAAAAAAAGTTCTTCTTTATTGCCGATCCGGATGAATTACCTTTAGAATTTTATGAAAAATAAGATACTTCCTAAATTTAAAAGAATAAAATAATACCAGAATCGCAAAAGAAAACCATGCCTTTCTTTTTTTAATTCTAATCTGGCTTTGTTTCTTTATCTTTGCAACATTGAGTTAAATTCTTTTTATTACACTAATAAAGATTCCATCCCCCTTTTAAATGAACACTACTGCAAGAATAAAAAAAAATTATCGCTTCATTAAATTCCGAAAATTAGTTATTGTCTCTGTTTTGATTGGTTTTCTTTCTGCTTTTTTAGGTGTTATTTTAAAAAATGCTACAGAATATTATGAGGAAATATTTTTTCATCAAGCGACTATCAATCCACTATTCTTAGTTATTTTCCCCGTATTTGGATTGTCGATTATTTATTTTCTTAGGGAATATTTATTTAAGAAAAAGGAAAACAAAGGCATAAAAGAAATCTTTGAAAGCACCAATTCTAAATCTAAAAATTTACCCAGTTATAAAATCCCTTCTCATTTCATTAACGGATTATTGACCGTCGTTTTTGGCGGTTCCACCGGGATAGAAGTCTCAACTGTTGTGGCTTCGGCAACCATTGGCTCCGTTGCTCAAAGAAAGCAAAATGTGTTTAGACAATACAAAACTGAATTGATATGTGCCGGAATTGCCGCTGGAATTACAGCTATATTCAGCAGCCCGATCGCTGGAATTCTTTTTGCGATAGAGGTTATTTCTAGAAAAGTCACTCGAGCATTCTTACTTAGTAACTTGATTGCGGTAGCCATTGCTTTTGGGCTGGTATTTTTATTGGACGAAAAACCACTGTTTGCAGTAAATATTACAACTTGGCATCTTAAAGCCATTCCCTATTTTATTCTCTTAGGCATTTTGTCAGGATTGAATTCTGTGTATCTAACGCGCAGTGTATTGTTTTTCAAAGCCCAATTTACGAGAATAAAAATTCCATATTTCAAAATTATAATAGGATCGCTGATTTTAAGTTCCTCTTTATTCCTGTTTCCACAGCTTTATGGCGAAGGATATCATGCTATTAAAACTATTTTTGTTAGTTCGAATGAAATGTCATTGACTTTCCCTCTGGCACTAACAATCATTGGCATCATCATCCTCAAACCCATTGTAACATCAGCCACACTTGCTTCAGGAGGAGATGGAGGTGTTTTTGCACCCAGTCTTTTCATGGGTGCTTTTTTAGGATTGCTTCTTGCTTTAGTTACAAACACTTATTTTAATGCTCATGTAATTCCGATAAACTTTATTATCATGGGGATGGCTGCCGTTTTAAGCGCAAGTATTCATGCCCCTTTTACTGCTATTTTCTTAGTTTGTGGGCTAACGAATGATTACACTTTGTTTATTCCTATTTTGTTGGTTTGCTTAATATCAAAATATACGGCAAAAATGATTTACCCTTTTACCGTTTATTCCTATTCGCCAAGTTTAATAAAATAATCTCCTATGCACGTTCAAAAAATAAAAAGGAGTTATCGCAAAACCAAATACATCCTCTACAAGGAGACTTTGGTTGATTTCAAAGAACATTCCTGGGCTTTTTTGGGTTCTTTTATTGGCATTGGAATAATAGCCTATTTGCAATCAAAAGCTTTACCAGAATCTGATGTTATATATTTAATTGGATCCTTTGGCGCATCGAGTGTATTGGTATATGGTGTGATTCAAAGTCCATTAGCACAGCCTAGAAACCTTATTGGAGGCCACCTGGTTTCAGCAATTATAGGTGTAACAATTGCTAAATTTGTCCCTGATATTCTATGGTTATCCGCACCGCTTGCAGTTTCCTTGTCTATAGTTTTGATGCAAATGACAAAGACGCTTCACCCGCCGGGAGGTGCCACAGCATTGATAGCCATAATTGGCTCCCCAAAAATTAAAGAACTGGGATACTGGTATGTGCTGTATCCTGTGCTAACTGGCTCACTCATACTCCTTGTTATTGCATTGATTGTAAATAACATGACATCAAAAAGACAATACCCAAATCATAAAAAATACCACCAGTACCGAAAAAGAGTAGCCCGTGTATTTAAAATAAAAAAACTGTAACTTTTTATTCAAATAAGTGATTTGAAAACAAAATACACTTTCCTTCTTTTCTTCAAAAAGACTTTGACATTGATGTATTCCTTTCTCGTGCATACGCAAAAATCTTATTAACAAATCTGAAATCTGAAATCTAAATCTAAAATTATATTTTACCTTTGGACTTTTAATATAAATAAAGATTATGGTTTATAAATTTAGAGTGATTCTAGACGCGGAAGAAGATGTTTTTAGAGACATTGCAATACTTGAAGACGATACTTTAGAAGATTTACACAATGCTATTTTCAATTCTTTTGGTTTTGACGGGATGGAAGTAGCTTCTTTTTATACTTGTGATGAGACTTGGAACCAAGAAGAGGAAATTTCACTTTTTGATACCGGTGATGTTCCCGGTGAGCAAAAAATCATGAGTGACTATCAATTATCTGATATTTTAGACAAACAAAATACCAAAATTCTTTATGTCTATGACTTTATCAATATGTGGACATTCCTTGTAGAACTTGCTGCTGTAGAAGACCAAGTGCTGGGTAATTTATATCCGGAAACTATTTTTTCTCACGGGGAAATGCCGGATGAAGCGATGGAGAAAAACTTTGAATCTGACAATGCCGATAACTATAATGATGAATTTGAAGATGGCTTGGACGAAGATGATCTGGACATGTTTGAAGGCGATGATAGTTTTGAAGACTACGGATTTGAGGAAAATTGGAATTAGCCCTCTCCCCAACCTGCTCCAAAGGTGAGGGGAGACTAACCATATAAAAATAAAATGAATGTCCGTATTGATACCCAATGAACATTTTTTTACGTGGCTTTCTTTGTTAGGTATGATTCCAGACAATTATAAAAAAAATCAACAAATACAAAATTACGTCTCATCTACCCCTCCTTAGGAAGGGACTGAGGGGAGGAAATCTTATAAAAAACATGATCAACTTATATAACACACACATCGAGAACTTATCCATTCATAGAGTGGGTAATAAAAGCAGAAACGAAGCCATTTTTTTATCAGAGCAGCCCTTTAATTTAAATGATGAAATTGTTCCCTTGATGAAAGAATTTTTCTTTAAACCCTTTAGAGAAAAAGAAGAAAACTATTTTCAGTTTGCCCATGAAATTGATTTGGATTACAATGATATGTTCAAGTTTGCAACAGAAGTTTTTGACAATCCAAGCAGCGTTCATGAGATTTCTAAAAAAATCACAACCCACTTATTTGAGCAATCCAATCATCCGCATATCAAGAATGGCGAAGTGTACGTTACATATTTATCTAACGTAAGTATTGATAATAATGTCGTGGATGCGATAGGGATTTTCAAAAGTGAAATACAAGCAGATTTCTTGCAGTTTGAAGAAAAAGCAACCCATTTAGAGATGATTTTGCAACAAGGTGTGAGTTTAAACAAGTTAGATAAAGGCTGCATCATTTTTAATTATAAAAAAGAGGAAGGATACAAAATCCTGACTGTTGACAGCAACCGCTACGATGCCAGATACTGGCTAGAGCATTTCTTATCAGTAGATGCTTTTGAGGATGAAAACTTTATCACTAAAAAGTATTTAAAATTTTGTCAGAACTTTGCTAAGGATGTTGTTTTCCCAGCCGAGGACAAGAAAGAAGAAGTAATGTTCATGAACCGTTCCGTGAACTATTTTGCCAAAAATGATCAGTTTGAAGAAACTAATTTCCTGAACGAAGTTTTAGACAATCCAGACCTTATTCCTGAATTCAAGAACTACAAAATGGACAAAGGAGAAAAATACAGTATTGAAGATGTTACTTCTTTTCCTATTGCAAATGCAGCAGTTTCTGATGCTAGAAAATCAATCAAAAACATCATTAATTTAGACACACACATCCAAATTAAAATGGATTTTATCAATCCTGAAAGTGCTGAAAAATATGTTGAAAAAGGATGGGACGAGGAAAAACAAATGTACTACTATCTCGTTTATTTCAACAAAGAAGAGAAGAGCTAGTTTAAGTTTACAGTGTTCTATTGCCGTTTAAAGCACCAATAATGAAATCAATCTCCAATTACGAAAGTGTAATTGGAGATTTTTTTTAGAAATAAATGCAAAAACCAACCTTGTAAATTTACGGTTCTTAAAAACTACCAAAAATGGCGCATCCATTTTTCAAAGAAAGTCCGTTTAAAACCTTGATTTCATTTCATAAGCTTATCGAAGCCTTGGAAGAAATTGCGGGTGCCAATGTAGATTGTCACGCCAATTATGCCAAAGCATTACTCCTAAAAATCGAGCGTTTTCCAGTTTAAACTAGGTAATTTTTTTAAAACACAGCAATACCGTGATTCAACTGAAAAACAAGGAAATTTATACTTTTGTTTTGAATAAAGTACTGGTTTTGAAATTTCTGGTAATAAAATGAAAAGCTGCACTCATGATACCGCCCATTGATTTTGCACTTTTAAAATTCAAATCATTGGTGTACCGATAAAGCTCTAATCGCAATTGTTCAATATGTGCCTCGGGAGCAATTACGTCCTCGCGCATAATTTTCAACAACCGCTTGATCCTGTTTTCGGCAGAAAGGATTCTTTTGGCTAAAACGGCTCTTTCTTCATCCTTATATTGCTCTATGGAACTGTTTTGAAGCTTTTCTTTAACTAATTTTACCATGGGGTAATTTTCTTTAAAAAACTGAGGGCGGTACACTTTGAAGTTTCCTTCGTAGCATTGCTGATCAAAATCAATAGCACGTATTTTATAGACCACTTGATCAAAATCATGGGTGGGCACAATTACATAATTATAGGAACGCATATCCCCTAATAATCGAATCATACAGCGTTCATTGAACTTGACAAATTCTTTGGCTATTTGCGCTTTTTCGGTTTCGGTGCAATCAATGAGCAGTGTTTTCATAAACACATCACCAGGAATCCCCATAATATGTTCTTCTATTAAAGTGTCTTCATATACTAAAAAATTTATTTTGTCCGGAGAAAGAATATGCTCTAACTCCAGTCCGTAAATACGAGAAGCATCTGCTTTTTTAATATAAAAATGGGTGTAATTATCATTTAGTATATTCCTGACTTTTATTCGAAAAGGTTTTGAATTTCCAAAAGTGCAGTAATCAATGGAATCCACATTCAAGAATTTGATAATCCCCAGATTACCGTCAGAATGGAGTAGTGAATAGATTTTTTTTAGATTCAAATCAATTTCTTCTCGCTCAAAATCATTGTAGTATACCCGTATCCATAACGTATCCTGGTCATTTTTATTATAGACCGTTATTGATCCGGAAAAACGCAATAAGTCATCGTAAAAAATAGAAACTTTTGACAAGCGATCAAACCGTCCCAAGTATTCTAAAAGTGATTTATTTACAGGATAGGATGGTTTTTTAAAAAGCATTACTGGCTCACTCATTGAAAAAAAAATTTAATACAAATTTACGATAAATTAAGGCGTTGCTTGCGATTAGTTTCTAAAAGATATTTTAATAAATTCTCATTTTTTTTCATAAAATAAATACTGACTAGACAATAAAATAAGATATAAATAGCAAAACCATCATTTTATGTTAAAAATATTTGATACAAAAAAAAATAACCTTTATATTTGGTAGTCTCCAAGACTCTTTAACTATTTAAAACCTACTGATGAAGAACAAACTAGAACTTTATTTCAGGGCGGCTCAATCAGCTAAGATTGGAATATGGAAAATGGACCTGCAAACGAATCACATTTTTTGGGATGCGGTTACGAAATGTATTCTAGAAGTTCCTGAAAATTATGAACCCATAATTGGGAATGGAATTAATTTTTACACCATGGGTGAGAATAGAGACCGAATCAAAGTTCTTATTAATAGTGCAATAAACCACGGGATTCCATTTAGTGATAAATTTGAGATTACGACCGCAAAAAACAATATCAAATATGTAGAATGCATTTGTCAAGTCGATGTGATTGATGGAAAAGCAGTATCTCTACTAGGTACTTTTCAAGACATTACAAAGGAGCAAAATCTAATCAATGAACTTCAGCTCAGTGTTGAAAAATTCTCTTCTGTTTTTTCCAGTGCCAATGATGCCATCCTAATTATAGATACCTCTAATGGTATTATTACAGACTGTAATTCCAGATCCACCGAACTTACCGGATATTATGATTCGGAAATCAAAGGAATACACCATTCGAAACTGTTTCCTATGACATTTAGAAAAGAGCTTCGTTTTTTCTTGAAATACAATTTAACAAAGAATGAATATACTGTCAACGAAACATCCTTAAGGACCAAATCTGGAAAATCAATTGCTGTTGAAATTGCTTCAGGCAAAAAATTTATGGTGGACAACATTACCTATTTAGTCTGTTTTGTCAGAGATATCAGCGAAAGAAAAAATGTTGAAGCAAAAATGAGTTTGCTTTCCCTAGCAGCCTCCGAAACTACAGACACCATTGTAATTGCAAATCCTAACGGTGAAGCAGTATGGGCAAATCAGGCTTATTTAGACCTTACAGGGTTGAAAATGGAAGAAGTAATAGGCCAAAAACCCGGCTATGCCTCTAAAGGTCCAGAAACGGATGAACAAGCCTGCGAATTCCTGCGAAAGGCAATTCAGAATCAGGAAAGTATAAAAATCACCATTCTTAATTACACTAAAAACAAAGAAAAATATTGGTTTGAACTTAATATAACAACGGTATTTGACAGCCATAATACCTTTATTCATTTCATAGGCGTAGGCCGAAATGTAACCTCAAGAATTGAAAAAGAAATAGAGTTAAAAAAATTATTGGATATTACCAACATTCAAAATAATAAATTATACAATTTCACGCATATTGTTTCCCACAACATCCGCTCCCACACCAGCAATCTATCTATGGTAATTGATGTGATAGATCATACCGATGATATTACTGAAAAACTATCTTATTTTGATTTATTCAAAGAAGGCACCCAAAAACTCTCTGAAACAATTGAATATTTGAATGAGATTATAACCATTCAGCAAAAAATAAATATTGAAAAGAAAGGAATTCGCTTAAGGCAAGAAATTGAAAAAACAAGAATGGCTTTGAGTCAGGCCATCAAAGAGAGTCAAATAGTAATTACTCACACCATTCCTGACCATTTGATTGTAAATGCTATCCCCGCTTATTTAGACAGCATATTACTTAACTTATTTACCAATGCGATTAAATATAAATCCCCCCATAGAACTGCAACTTTAGAAATTAGCTACGAAGCTAAAGACAATTACAGCATTATCAATTTCAAAGATAATGGTTTGGGATTAGATTTAGAAAAAAATGGTCACAAGCTTTTTGGTATGTACAAAACGTTTCACGGCAATGAAGACGCGAAAGGAATTGGATTATTCTTAACCAAAAACCAGCTGGAAGCCATGGGTGGAAAAATTGAAGTAGAAAGTGAAGTGGGGCAAGGTTCTAATTTTAAAATTTATTTATATGAAGAATAAATTAACATACATCATTGACGATGATAAATTAAATGTAAAATTGATGAGCATTCTCATTTCTAAAAATAAGTTTTGTGACGAAATTGAATCTTTTCATAATCCCCAATTAGCCTTAGATAAATTAAAACATTGTTTTGATACTAATGAAAACCTGCCGGACACTATTTTATTAGATTTAAATATGCCGGTCATGGATGGTTGGCAATTTTTAGATGAATTTTTGCTGATAGCCTTAGAAAAAAAAATTACAATTTTCATCATGACATCCTCAATTGACCCTAATGATATTGAAAAGACAAAAAAATACCGTGTAGTAAAAGACTATATCGACAAACCTATTACGGCACAAAAATTAGATTTATTACGTAAATTAATCGAAGAAATAAACTAAAATGAATTTTAGAGTACCAAAATCATACCTTATTCGTCCTATATAAAATTATAAAGATGACCCCTTTGGAAACGATACTCTTTATTAAAAATCTCCACAAACGTTATGGCACACTTCAAGCTTTAAAAAACGTTTCTTTCGAAATACAAAAAGGTACTGTATACGGGATTCTAGGTCCTAACGGCAGCGGGAAATCAACTACTTTAGGAATTGCGCTGAATGTGGTCAATAAAACCTCCAGTGTATACCGCTTTTGGCGGGACAATGAAAACTCATGAAGCCTTGAAAAAAGTGGGTACCATTATTGAAATACCTAACTTTTATCCCTACATGACGGCTAAGGAAAACTTAAAGTTGGTTTGCAAAATCAAAGGAATCCAATCTGCAAAAGTCAGTGAAAAGCTGGAATTTGATACTGGCAAAGTAATAAAAGGCGATTTTTCAGTAAGAAGATAATATAAATTTTGTTATTTTTAACACATGAAAAAAACTTTACTTATTTTCTTCACTTTTTTATCAATAAGTTGCTTTGCTCAATTTAGCAAAACACATTATATACCGCCTCTTACGGCGGCAAGTAATAATTTACCCGGTGATCATTATTTATATATTTCTACTCCTAGTATTACCAATGTAAAACTCGAAATTACAGCGATTGGCGGAGCGACTATTTCAGCAACAGTCAATAACAGTAATCCTTACAGACATGATATTGGACAAGGAATCGACACACAGTTATTTACTTCTAAAACTCAAATAGGAGTTATTGCTAATAAAGGTTACATTGTTGAAGCTCAGGATTTAATTTATGTAAGCGTTAGAGTCAATGCCGGTAGAAATATACAAAATGGAATAGTATCGTATGTGCATGCGGGAGGATTAGTGTCAAAAGGAAATAGTGCGCTGGGAACTACATTTAGATTGGGCGCAATGCTAAATCCTCTTTTTGATACATCACTTTTAAATTTCGCTTCAGTATTTGCTACAGAAAATGGAACAAAGATTACTCTTTCTAATATTCCTTTTGGAACTATTTTAACAGATGGAACAGTTGTTTCTGGACCTATCACTGCTAATCTAAATAAAAACGAAAGTTATGTTATTGCACTTGAAAACTACAACAATTCCGTGTCTAACAGCTCTAAAATGATTGGCGCTTTAGTTGAATCAGACAAACCAGTAGTAGTTAATTCAGGATCTTTTGGAGGCAGTAACAGTACATTATTTAATGCTCAGGGCTCTCCCGCAGGCAGAGATGTCGGTTTTGACCAAATTGTCCCTTTTGAAAAAACGGGTAAAGAATATATTTTTGTTAAAGGACTTGGTGCGGTTCCGAACGAGGAGTTAGAACGTGTTTTATTGATTGCTAATAAACCATTAACCTCAATATACCTCAATGATGGCATAACTCCCTATATAACGTTAAATAATCCTGGTGATTATATCGCTATAGATGGGAACCAATTTGTCAATGGAAATCTTTATGTAAAAGCATCCGAAAGTGTATTTGCGTATCAAAGTATTGGGGGAAGTAATTCTCCTGCCAATCAAAATTTATTTTTTGTCCCGCCCTTAAATTGTGCAACGCCAAGCATTGTTGATAATATACCTTCTATTGAATTGATAGGAAGCACAATTTATAATGGCGGATTGAATATCGTTACTGAAACAGGAGCTACCGTGACTGTAAACAACAATACGCTCAATAATAACACTGCTATTCCTGTAACAGGAAATTCAGGTTTTGTGAGATATACAAGTAATGGTTTATTCGGCAATATATCAGTAAAATCCACCAGACAAGTCTATGTTTCTTACTTTGGGACAAATGGCGCGGCTACTTATGGCGGTTATTATTCCGGTTTTGACACAAAACCAGAAATTGTAACTGATAAAATTACAGTATCTAATTCAAATTGCATCCCAAATGTTATTCTAAAAGTAAGTTCACTTTCATCATATGATAGTTTTGAATGGTATTTCAATAACGCAGTAATACCTAATACAAACAGCAATTCTTATACCCCAACGCAGCCAGGTTACTATCAAGTACGAGGCAGTATTTCAGGATGTAATTCTCCACCTGTATTGTCTGATTTAATTCCTGTTAGTACTTGCGAAACAGATACAGATCTTGACACCGTAAATGACAATATTGATCTTGATAATGACAAAGACGGTATTACAAATTGCACAGAATCCTATGGAAATCAAGTCTTGGATCTTTCAAATCCTTCAAATGGAACTGTAGCAGTTGGTCTTTACTCCAATTCATTTACTGGAACAATTACCACGTCAACAACTGCAAGTACAACGCCATTTATTGGAAGCAGTGACGGAAGTTTTATTTCCAATGTACCAGCAGGAAAAGGAAACTTTGTTAGTTATAAAATGACTTTTTCTAATCCAATCAGTTTGGAAATGAAATATGTAAATATAGCTAGTGCAACTGATTTATTGAATGCAGATGCTGAATACATAATGAATTCAGATGTTAATAAAACCATCACGGTACTAAATCCAAGTGACCAACTATTAATTGATACTAACTATGATGGTATTTACGAAAGTGGAGTAAAACAATTTTCCTCATTTGAAATCAGATTTAGATTAAAAAGTATCACTCCATTGGCTGCAGGAACAGCAACATTTCAGTTTCTAACCAATTTATCGAAATCTATTACTTTTTCACACAAAAACTTATCAGATGTCAACGCTAATAAATCAACATTAGCGATCAGTGCAGTGTGCGTTCCTAAAGACAGCGACAATGATGGGATTGCAGATCAGTTAGACAACGATAGCGATAATGACGGAATTGCTGACAATATTGAAGCACAACCAAACACTGCAGTAGCTGTAACAAATAGCGATACAAATAAAAACGGTATCGACAACGCTTACGATCCAGGACTTATACCGATGGATACTGATAGCGATGGTGTCCCTGATTATTTGGATTTAGATAGTGATAACGATGGGATTTTAGATTCAATAGAAACGGGAAATGACCTTGATTCTGATGGAATCAGAAATTATCGTGATTTAGATGCTGATGGTGATTTATGCAATGATGTCATCGAAGCCGGATTCTTAGACCCAAACAATGACGGAGTATTGGGCAATAATCCAGTTTCAGTAAATACAAATGGTCAAGTAATAAGCGGCGTAGGATATACTACACCAAATAGTAATTACACTACCGCTGCTCCTATAACTATAACAACACAACCAACAGTTTCGCCAACTTGTGAACTACAAAATGCAGTAATTACTCTAGCTGATAATGGCGGAAACACCTATCAATGGCAAGTATCCACTAATGGAACCATTTGGACTAATATTACTGATGACGCAACATATTCTGGAGTAACTACAAATTCATTGACTGTTACCAATGTAAAAACCACAATGAATGGATATAAATATCGTGTAAAATTAGATAAAATTGGAAACAGTTGTGGCTTAATTTCAAATGACACTACTTTAATCGTATATACGTTACCAACCGTGAATAATACAACCATTATTCAATGTGACGAAGATTTAAATGAGGTAACCACATTTAATCTAACGGTTAAAAATGATGAGATTTCAAGCAATTTTGCAAATGAAACCTTTTCTTACTACACTTCATTTTTAGGTGCTACAACGGCAAACGCTTCAGAGTTAATTAGTACGCCTAAGGCTTTTACGAATACAACACCTAGAATTATGAAAGTATATGCAAGAGTACTTAATTCTAATGGTTGTTTTAGTGTAGCTGAATTGACCCTAAAAGTTTTAGCAACACAAATTCCAAGTACATTCAATAGAAAGTTCGTGCAATGTGATGATTTATTAGACATAAACGGCAATAACAATGCAAACAATGATAAAAGAGATGGTGTAAGTACTTTTGACTTTAGCAGTGCAAAAACAGATATAAAGAGTTTATTACCCGCGGAAAATTACACAATAACATTTTATCGCAATCAAGCCGATGCGTTAGCAGAAATAAATGCAATCACCAATATATCTAATTACAGAAATATTGGTTACGTAAACACTCAAGAAATTTGGGGCCGCGTAGACAGTGATACAGATAATGCTTGTTATGGCTTGGGACATTACGTAACACTTACAGTTGAAAAACTTCCGTTTGCTTACGCTGTGTCTATCCCAAGACAATGTGATGACAACCAAGATGGAAAATATACTTTTAATACAGCTACATTAGAATCTGATTTAAAACAAGGACAAACTAATGTTACTGTTACTTATTTTGATCAAAATAACAATTCGATATCAAGCCCATTTCCTTCAACCTATACTACAGGCACACAAACGATAAAAGCAATTATTACTAATAATTCAACTTTAAAGTGTTTTGACGAAACGTTGATAACATTCACAGTGGATGATCTTCCAGAAGCTTTCCAAGTAACTGTAAATTTAACAACCGTATGTGATGATGAAATAGATCCTTTGTTACAAGATGGTAAGTTTGGTTTTGATACGAGTACTTTTCAGAATACGATTTTAGGAAATCAAACAGGAATGGTTGTCAAATATTTTGATGCAAATGGAGCTTCATTATCTAGTCCGTTGCCAAATCCTTTCATTAGCAGCACCCAAAACATTACAGCCGTTGTGGAGAATACTGCTAACTCAACCTGTAAAGCTTCAATTATTTTACCTTTCATTGTAAATAGTTTACCACCTATAAACTTAAATTCTGATGGATCAGAAAACGAATTGGTCTGTTCGAACCTTCCTACTTTTTTTGTAACACTAAATGCAGGGATTCAAGATGGATCCCCAACTACTGACTACACCTATAAATGGTTTAAAGATAACGTTCTTCTACCAAATGAGAACAACTACACGCTAGATGTAAATCAAGAAGGAAACTACACTGTAGAAGTAAGAATAGTTTCAGGATGTTCTAGAATTCGAACTATAAAAGTTACAGCTTCTGATATTGCTAGTATTACCAGCATTGATGTAATTGATTTAGCAGATACAAATACGGTAACCGTTAATGTATCCGGAAAAGGAATTTATGAATACAGTCTTGACGAACCATTTGGACCTTTTCAAGATTCAAATTTCTTTGATTATGTACCAGCTGGAATTCATGAAGTATACATCAATGACAAAAATGGTTGTGGAACAGTGAGCCAAAAAATAGCCTTAATTGGCGTACCTAAATTTTTCACTCCAAATGGAGACGGCCAAAATGATTATTGGAATGTAAAAGGAGTAAATGCTGATTTTAATGCAAATTCTACCATCTATATTTATGATAGATACGGCAAATTACTAAAACAAATTACAGCTTCCAGTCAAGGCTGGGACGGTACTTTTACAGGGCAGCCATTACCCTCTGATGATTATTGGTATACCATAAAATTAACTGATGGAAGAGAAGCTAAAGGTCATTTTAGTTTGAAACGATAAAACAATTAATAGGGCATGCCACCATAAATAGAAAAGGCCTACTTATCATTATGCGGAATTAGCCCTTTCTATTTATGCTGTCGGGCTATCCGCGCTACTTCGGTAGCTTGCTGCTATCCATCATGCAAATCCCGGATAATATTATTTATGAATATCAATTAATCTAAATTTTATGGTACAATACCGTCATAGTTAAAATGTGTCGCAAAAAAATAACTGATATTTACACCTCACAAGAGGCCATTAAAATTGTGTAGCAAACAGCGAATTAAAACCAATAAAAGGGATCTAAACACCAAAAAAAAAGCCATTCGAATCAACGAATGGCTTTTCAGTTTTATAAAAATAAAATTAGATTTTAAATCTTTTTCTATCCGTTTCTGTCAAATATATTTTTCTCAAACGAATCGATTTTGGAGTTACCTCAACATATTCATCTTTTTGAATGTACTCTAAAGCTTCTTCAAGAGAGAAAATAACTGGAGGAATAATTCTAGCCTTATCATCATTTCCTGATGAACGAACGTTAGATTGTTTTTTCTCTTTAGTTACGTTGACACACATATCATCGCTACGGGAGTTTTCTCCAATTACTTGACCTTCGTAAATTTCATCATTAGGATTAACGAAGAATCTACCACGATCTTGCAATTTATCGATAGAGTAAGGAATCGCTTTTCCTTTCTCCATAGAAATCAATGACCCTTTGTTACGTCCAGAAATTTCTCCTTTGTAAGGCTCATATCCTATAAAACGGTGTGCCATAATAGCCTCACCAGCTGTAGCAGTAAGCAATAGGTTACGCAATCCAATGATTCCACGAGACGGGATATTGAATTTTATGATCATACGCTCCCCTTTAGTTTCCATACTCAACATTTCTCCTTTACGGAAAGAAACAAACTCTACCGCTCTTCCAGACAAATTCTCTGGTAAGTCGATTGTCAATTCCTCAATTGGCTCACATTTTTTACCGTCAATTTCTTTGATGATAACTTGTGGTTGCCCAATTTGTAACTCATACCCTTCTCTTCTCATTGTTTCAATAAGAACAGACAAGTGAAGTACTCCACGACCAAAAACCATGAACTTATCCGCTGAATCAGTTTCACCCAATTTCATCGCTAAGTTTTTTTCCAATTCTTTATTCAACCTGTCTCTGATATGACGAGAAGTTACAAACTTACCTTCTTTCCCAAAAAAAGGAGAGTCATTGATGGTAAATAACATACTCATCGTTGGCTCATCAATAGTAATTGTTTGTAAGGCTTCCGGATTTTCAAAATCAGCGATAGTATCCCCAATTTCAAAACCTTCAACTCCAATAATTGCACAAATATCTCCAGCAATTACTTCTTGCACTTTTTTACGACCTAATCCTTCAAAAGTATGTAATTCTTTAATACGTGATTTCATGATTACACCATCTCTTTTGCACAAAGAAATCTGCATTCCTTCTTTCAAAACACCTCTTTCTAAACGACCAATAGCGATACGACCTGTAAAAGCAGAGAAGTCTAATGAAGTAATCAACATTTGAGGAGTTCCTTCTGATACTTTAGGAGCCGGTACATTAGCAATAACCATATCTAATAATGCTTCCACATTATCAGTTACGTTTTCCCAATGATCAGACATCCAATTGTTCTTAGCTGATCCGTAAACTGTTGGAAAATCCAACTGCCACTCTTCTGCTCCTAATTCGAACATTAAGTCAAAAACTTTTTCATGCACTTCTTCAGGAGTACAGTTTTCTTTATCTACTTTATTAATAACAACGCATGGTTTCAAACCAAGGTCTAGTGCTTTCTGTAATACAAAACGAGTTTGTGGCATAGGCCCTTCAAATGCATCTACTAGTAGACAAACACCATCAGCCATATTCAATACACGCTCTACCTCTCCACCAAAATCGGCGTGACCAGGAGTATCAATAATGTTGATTTTTGTTCCTTTGTATACTACAGAAACATTCTTTGAAGTAATGGTAATACCTCTTTCACGCTCTAAGTCGTTGTTGTCAAGGATTAAGTCACCTGTATTTTCGTTATCGCGAAATAACTGACAGTGATACATAATTTTATCAACCAAAGTTGTTTTACCGTGATCGACGTGGGCAATAATTGCAATGTTTCTAATAGATTCCATCTGTGATTTTTAATGGGTGCAAAGGTACACTTTATTTTGATATAAAAAATATTTATGTAATAGTTTACATATTCTTAACGCATTAGACACAGAAATAGGTCTTTAAAAAAATCACGAAAAATAAGTTATTATGTTGTTTAATAATTCACAAATAATTATTTATATTTGAGTAATGAAAAGTAAAACCAATCAAATAATTATCATTTACATTGTAATTTCAATGTTTGTAGCAACCATTAGTCATAAATTATTACAACCTTTTATTTCTGATTCAAACCACCAATTTTACACTTTCACAAAAGACATCTTATACATATTTTTAACCGGAATAATTTTCAAACTCATTTTATCAAAAAATGACACTCGAAACATATCCATTTTTGAAAAGCTGAAAAACACAAATGATGAAATAAAGGAATCGAATGAACAATACCATATTGTAGCAAAAGCGACAAGTGATACTATTTGGGATTGGAAAATACAAGAAGACAGCTTTTCTTGGAACAAAGGTATTGAAACTGTTTTTGGCTATAAAGAATACGAAGTTGGTAATAGTTCAAAATGGTGGTTTGATAAAATTCACCCCGAGGACAGTATTAAAATGTCTGTCAAACTCTACTCTTTTATCGAACAAAAAACCGAAAACTGGCAAGATCAATACCGTTTTAAATGCGCTAACGATTCCTATAAGTATGTTCTTGACAGAGGTTTTCTCTTGAAAGATGAAAATGGGAAAGCCGTTAGAATGATTGGAGCCATTCAAGACATCACAAAACAAAAAGAAGAAGAACAAAGACTAAAATTGCTAGAGACTGTTATTATTCAATCAAAAGATTCCATCATCATCACCGAAGCCAATTCGATCGACGGAAATATCCCAAATATCACCTACGTAAACCCGGCTTTTTCAATCATGTCAGGATACAATTCCGAAGAAAGTATAGGAAAATCTCCAGAACTTTTTAATAGTCCCAATTCAGATTACGAGGAATTAAAAAAACTGATAGCCGCTATACAAAATAAAGAAGAGTGCATTATTGAAACCATCAGCTATACAAAAAACAAAAAAGAATACTGGGTACGCTTCTCCATGATACCAATATACAATACTGATAACGAACTTTCACATTGGATCTCCATCCAGAGAGACATCACTGATGAAAAAAAACAAGAAAAGGAAAAAGAACAGCTTATTCGAGAGCTAACACAAAATAACAAAGATCTAAAACAGTTTTCGTACATTACTTCACACAACATTAGGGCTCCATTATCAAATTTGACAGGACTTTTGAACTTAATCGAAGACATTCCTATTGATAATCCAGAGTTAAAAGAAATTTTATATGGCTTCAATAAATCTACGCATTTATTAAACGAAACCATTAATGACTTAGTCAAAGTAATCATCATCAAAGACAATCCATCAATCAAAAAAGAAGCAGTACTTCTTCAAGATATTTTTGAAAATGTGTTCAATCAACTCAACTTTCAAATTGAATTATACAAACCCATTATAAAAATTAATTTTGAAAAAGTTTCAATTATCAACATCAATAAAGCGTATATAGAAAGCATTTTACTAAACCTATTAACCAACGCTATAAAATACAAATCCGAAAATAGAAAACTAAAAATAACAATCACAACCAGCGAAATTGACGACACAATTGTATTAATTTTCAAAGACAACGGAATAGGCATCGATCTGGAAAGAAACAGAGATAAAGTTTTTGGCCTTTACCAGAGATTTCATAATTATCCGGACAGCAAAGGATTAGGGCTCTATTTAGTAAAATCTCAAGTTGAAACTATGGGAGGAACAATTAATATTGAAAGTGAAGTCAATAAAGGAACTATATTTACATTAACTTTTAAAAATAAATAATATGTTAGATACAATTTTATGTGTTGATGATGACCCAATAACACTTATGCTATGCAAAAAAGTAATCAACAAATCATCCTTTTCTAACGAAATAATTACTTCTCAAAATGGCGAAGAAGCGCTGAAATACTTTAATACTATCAGACAAAATAATGATGACAAACACCACCATCCGCAATTAATTTTTTTGGATCTAAATATGCCCGTAATGGGAGGATGGGAATTTCTGGATTATTTTAACAGCCCGGAGTTTTCAGATTTTAGTGCTATTAAGGTAATTGTACTTTCTTCTACAATTGATCCGGAAGACTTAGAAAAAGCAAAAAAATACCCCATGGTAATTGACTTTTTATCAAAACCAATAACCCTATCTATGCTTGAATATTTAAAGAATAAGATTAGCTAATATTACCCATAAAAAAAACTCCCATCCTAAGAATGAGAGCTTTTTATTTATATAAAATAAATTGTTTTAATTACAATTTAGCAACAAGCTTCGTTAATTTAGATTTTAAATTAGACGCTTTGTTATCATGAATGATATTCTTTTTAGCTAATTTATCAATCATAGAAATCACGTTTGATAATTTAGAAGTAGCATCTACTTTATCAGTCGCTATTCTTAATGCTTTTATAGCATTACGAGTAGTTTTATGTTGGTATCTATTTAATACTCTTCTCTTTTCGTTACTTCTAATTCTTTTTAGAGCTGATTTATGATTTGCCATTTTATTATGTTTTTATCTTTTACTATATTTTTGTAGTCCGTAAGGGAATCGAACCCCTGTTACCAAGACGAAATCTTGGCGTCCTAACCCCTAGACGAACGGACCATTATCCCCTAAGTTTTATCAATTAATCAAAATTGAATTTGTAGCCCGTAGCGGAATCGAACCGCTCTTACATGGATGAAAACCATGCGTCCTAACCGATAGACGAACGGGCCATTTTCCCTCTGAGTTCGGGATCACTTTAACCTGCAAAAAAAATAGTAGCCCGTAGCGGAATCGAACCGCTCTTACATGGATGAAAACCATGCGTCCTAACCGATAGACGAACGGGCCCTGCTTCTCTAATGCGGATGCAAAAATACAACTATTTTTGAAACGTACAATAGTACATGCAAAAAAAATTATTTTTTTTTAATATGCCTTCGCAAACAGTACTCGGCCTACTGAGTTTTCACCAGTAAAAACGCAGCTTCCCGCTTCTTCTATTCGGTCTAAAGGGATGCATCTGATGGTTGCTTTCGTTAAGTCTTTAATCTTTTCCTCAGTTGCTGCAGTTCCATCCCAATGTGCTGATACAAAACCTCCTTTCGCATCTAAAACCGCTTTGAACTCTTCAAAACTGTTTACCTCAGTAACATGTGTATTTCTATATTGCAATGCTTTTTCAAATAATTCTTTTTGAATTTGCGCTAGTAAATCGTTGATATACGTTTCAATTCCATCTTTAGAAACGACTTCTTTAGTCAATGTATCTCTTCTTGCAACCTCAAAAGTTCCATTTTCTAAATCTTTAGGACCTACAGCAATCCTAACTGGCACCCCTTTTAATTCCCATTCTGCAAATTTAAAACCAGGCTTTTGAGTGGTTCTGTTATCATATTTGACAGCGATTTGTAATTTTCGCAAAGCCACAGTCAAAACAGTTACTGCTTCAGTTATTGCCGCTAATTGTTCCTCTGTTTTATAAATAGGAACAATCACGACCTGAATAGGCGCTAAACTAGGAGGCAATACCAGGCCTTGGTCGTCTGAATGCGTCATCACTAATGCCCCCATCAAACGAGTAGAAACACCCCACGAAGTTCCCCAAACGTACTCTTGCTTTCCTTCGGCTGTAGCAAATTTGACATCAAATGCTTTAGCAAAGTTTTGCCCTAAAAAATGTGAAGTCCCCGCTTGTAATGCTTTACCATCCTGCATCAACGCTTCGATACAATAGGTTTCTTCTGCTCCAGCAAAACGCTCGGTTTCAGTTTTTATTCCTTTTATAACTGGAATTGCCATAAAATTCTCGGCAAAATCAGCATACACATGCATCATTTTTTCTGATTCTTCTACCGCTTCTGTTTTAGTAGCGTGAGCGGTATGCCCTTCTTGCCATAAAAATTCTGCGGTACGCAAAAACAATCTCGTTCTCATTTCCCAGCGCACCACATTTGCCCATTGGTTAATCAGTAATGGCAAATCTCTATACGATTGTACCCATCCTTTATAAGTAGACCAAATAATAGCTTCACTTGTAGGACGTACAATTAATTCTTCTTCTAATTTTGCATTGGGATCCACCATTAGTTTACCAGGTCTGTCAGGATCGTTTTTTAATCGATAATGGGTAACAATAGCACATTCCTTAGCAAAACCTTCTGCATTTTTTTCTTCGGCTTCAAACATGCTTTTAGGAACAAATAGAGGGAAATATGCATTTTGATGTCCGGTTTCTTTAAACATTCGATCCAACTCCGCTTGCATTTTTTCCCAAATTGCATATCCGTAAGGCTTGATAACCATACACCCCCTCACCCCTGAATTTTCGGCTAAATCGGCTTTGACAACCAACTCGTTATACCATTTTGAATAATCTTCCGCTCTTGTAGTTAAGTTCTTACTCATGTTTTATATTTTGGCACAAATTTTGTTTAATATTTATTTAACTAATAATTACGCAAAACTAACTATTTTTGTATTGTCCAACAATAAAAACTCCACATATATGAAAACTACCCCTTTTTCCGCCCCGAACACATCAATATATTATACGATCAGTTTTTTAACACTATTGTTGGCCTCTTGCAGCTCTTATCAAAACAGTTCGTACTATGATTCTGACGGAATATATGGTAACACTTCCTACAAAATTACTGAACGAGAACCACAAAATGATCCAAATAACCAATATACTGCGTATTTCAATTCACTTCAAAACAACTACCAATCCAATGAAATTTTTACAGATGTAGATACTTACAGTGATTATGATTTAGAAAATGACACTCTTCAGGAAAACTACACTACTTATCCTGGATGGGGAGGTAATGCGCAATCCGTAAATGTCTATGACAACGGATGGGGTATGAATAACTGGTACGGAAACAATTGGGGTATGAACAATTGGGGCATGAATAACTGGTACGGAAACAACTGGGGATTTAACGGTGGTTTTGGATGGGGAATGAACATGGGATTTGGGTGGAATAACTGGTATGGCAACAATTGGGGATGGAACAACTGGTATGGAAACAATTGGGGATGGAACAATTGGTACGGTAACGGCTGGAGAAACTATGGAGATGGTCAAAACAATGTCAATTATTCTTCTAATGCAGGCCGAAGAGGGTCTTCGTATTCCAATTCAAATACGATAAACAACACCAATCAAACAAGCAGAGAATATTCCCGAAACCAAACCAATACCACTATTGGCAGACGAACTAATAACGCCAACTTTAGAAACAACACCACTGATTTGCGACGAAACGCAACGAATAGCATCAACCGAACAAGTCCTACATTCTCTAGGAATCAAGGTCAACCACAAAACAGTTCGTACAATACTCCCAGAAGAAGATCCGATATAAACAATGTGCGCAATCAAAACAATGCGCCTTCACGATCTTTCACACCAACAAGAAATGACAACAACAGCCCGTCGTCTTATAGCCCTAGTTCAAACATGTCCAGATCTAATAATTCAGGTGGCGGAAGATCTGGTGGTAGTGGTGGTGGTAGATCATCTGGCGGTGGTGGAAGAGGTGGAAGAGGATAAAAAATAGTGCGGAACCATCCTTTTTGATAAAAATTAAATATCCCAACAAAAAATGAAAAAACACCTATATTTATTACTCGCTGGCTTATCGTTTACCGTAGCCCAATCACAAGAAATTTCTGATGCACTTCGGTATTCACAGGACAATTTAAATGGAACAGCCCGTTTCAGAGCCATGAGCGGTGCTTTTGGAGCGCTTGGGGGCGACCTGTCATCTATCAATGTAAACCCTGCTGGTTCAGCGGTGTTTACCAATAATCAAATGGCTGTTACATTGACTAACTTCGATACTAAAAATAATTCAAATTACTTTGGCGGGACAGCAACAGAGAAAGAAAACTCCTTTGATTTGAATCAAGCAGGAATTGTATTTGTTTTTAATACCAGAAACCCAAACAGCAAGTGGAGAAAAATTTCCTTGGCCATAAATTATGAAAACGCCAATAATATTGATAATGGGCTGTTTTCAGCAGGAACCAATCCAAACAATTCTATAGCTAATTATTTTTTGAGTTATGCCAATAATGGGAACGGCGGTGCTCCTGTTCCTCAGGATTTTGTAAACACAAATCCGGGAGAATCTATATCCCAATTGTATTCTTTCTTGGGTAGTAATCTTCCAAATGGTCAATATCCAAATTTAAGTGGCTTCGCAGCTCAGCAAGCTTTTTTGGGGTATCAAGGTTATGTTTTAAATGCCGCAGACGAGTCCAATAACAACTCTACTTTTTTATCCAACGTTCCTGCTGGAGGAAATTATTATCAAGAAAATTCCGTTTACAGTACGGGATACAACGGAAAATTATCCTTTAATGCAGCAACCTCTTATAATGACCAATTTTATTTTGGACTAAATTTAAATTCTCACTTTACTGATTTCAATAAATCGTCTAGCTTTTACGAAGACAATAGCAACCCATTAGGCACTAATGATCAAATCACAAGAGTACAATTTGACAATGATCTTTATACTTACGGATCGGGATTTTCATTTCAAGTAGGTGCTATTGCAAAAATTACTAACGAAATTCGAGTAGGTATGGCCTATGAATCTTCTACATGGTATACTTTGAACGACGAGCTTTCACAAAAGTTAATTACGGTAAGCGGCAATTCAACCGGTGAATTACCACAAGATGTGGTAGACCCGCAAGTGGTTAATGTTTACGAACCCTATAAATTGCAAACGCCAAGTAAGTTGACCGGGAGTTTTGCCTACGTATTTGGAAAATCTGGATTAATCAGTATCGATTACGCTTTTAAAGATTACAGTGACACCAAATTTAAACCTGAAAACGATCCCTTATTCAGAACCTTAAATAATGACATGAATGAATTGCTCAACGTTACCGGAGAGTTAAGAATAGGTGCCGAATATAAAATTAAGGCATTAAGTCTAAGAGCAGGATACCGGTACGAACAAAGTCCGTATAAAAATGCCGTAACCGTGGGTGATTTAACTGGGTATTCCGCAGGTTTAGGATATAATTTTGGATCTACCAAACTGGATTTAGCCTATTCCTATGCCAAAAGAAATTCCCAACAAGGTTTTTTTAACCAAGGATTCACTGATGGAGCAAGTATAGATGCTATTAACAACAATGTTTCTTTGACACTATTGTTTGAGTTGTAACGTCCTGAAAAATGAATTAGAAAAATCCGTTTCGTGATTGTGAAACGGATTTTTTTTAGCCCTGATGGCAGTGAAAATCCTCCCGATTATTTTCGGGAGATTACTTCCTCTAGTAGTCATTTTTATAGGAGTTCAGTGAACTTTGTTTGTAGCGTACAGCAGGAATAGCTCCTTAAAAAGTGTAAAAGAAACAGAAACAAGTTCCGTTTGAATAAAAAAGTGTAATTTTGCAAAATTCCCAAATTATCGGGATTCTAATGTTATGAGAACGAAGTCTTTAAAAAAGAATAAAATAAACGTGATCACTCTTGGGTGTTCAAAAAATGTATATGATAGTGAAGTGCTTATGGGTCAGCTACGCGCAAGCGGCAAAGACGTTACGCATGAAGCTCCGGAAGCCGAGGAAGGAAATATCATTGTAATAAATACCTGCGGATTTATTGATAATGCCAAGGCCGAATCTGTCAACATGATTCTGGAATATGCGGACAAAAAAGAAAGAGGATTAGTTGATAAAGTATTTGTTACTGGATGTCTGTCCGAGCGTTACCGACCTGATTTAGAAAAAGAGATTCCAAATGTGGATCAATTTTTTGGAACTACAGAGCTACCACAATTATTAAAAGCCTTGGGAGCGGACTACAAGCACGAGTTGCTTGGAGAACGACTGACTACAACTCCAAAAAATTATGCCTATCTAAAAATTTCCGAAGGTTGTGACAGACCATGCAGTTTTTGTGCAATACCCTTAATGCGAGGAAAAAACGTTTCACAAACAATTGAAAAACTGGTAAAAGAATCCGAAGGTCTAGCAAAAAATGGCGTTAAAGAATTGATCTTGATTGCTCAGGATTTGACGTATTACGGATTAGATATCTACAAAAAAAGAGCGCTTGGAGAACTACTGGAAGCTTTAGTTAAAGTAGAAGGAATTGAGTGGATTCGTTTGCATTATGCTTTTCCAACCGGTTTTCCTATGGATGTACTGGAAATCATGAAACGCGAACCTAAGATTTGTAATTACATTGATATTCCGTTGCAACACATTTCAGATTCAATTTTGAAATCCATGCGTCGCGGAACAACGCAAGCAAAAACAACAAAATTATTAAAAGAGTTTCGCGAAGCAGTACCTGGAATTGCAATACGCACCACTTTGATCGTAGGATATCCCGGAGAAACACAAGAAGATTTCAATATATTGAAAGACTGGGTTCAGGAAATGAAATTTGATAGAATGGGCTGTTTTGCTTATTCTCATGAAGAAAACACACATGCCTATTTACTGGAAGATGATGTTCCAGATACTGTAAAACAAGAGCGCGCCAATGAGATTATGGAGTTACAATCACAAATTTCATGGGATTTAAATCAGGAAAAAGTAGGTCAAACGTTCCGATGCATCATCGACAGAAAAGAAGGTGGCCATTTTGTAGGCCGAACTGAGTTTGACAGTCCAGACGTAGACAATGAGGTTTTAATAGATGCATCAAAACATTATGTAAAAACAGGAGAGTTTGTGATGATCAAAATTATCGAAGCAACGGAATTTGATTTGTACGGAGAACCGGTATAATTTTTTAAACGATTTTTTAATATTTTAAAATGCTACACATGAAAACAATTCAATCAGTACTAGTGATCACATTTGTATTATTATCAGTCCACACCATTTCAGCACAATACGGAAACGGCGGTTATAATAATGGATATGGAAACGGGAACGGTTACGGAGGAAATCGTAGGATGAATAGCGGAATGGATCAAACCAGAACTCCTGAAAAACCTAAAGAAATTCCTGTTGAAGTTTCAGTTGCTAAAATAATGGAAACTATAAAACCGGAACTTAATCTGGATGAACTCCAAGTGGTAGCAATGTCTAATATCTTCATTGAAAGCTTCAGAACTCAAGGAATGCTTCTAAAGGCAGAAACCAGTCAGGAAGATAAAATTAAAAACATCGAGGCACTATCTGAAGTTACCGATAGAAAATTAATGGCATTATTAAATGAAGATCAGAAGGAAAAATTCATTATTTTAAAAAAAGAGCAGAAAAATCCAAAAAAATCAAAGTCTAAAAAGAAATCGAAATAATCGTTTTTTTATTTCATTATAAAACTCAAATCCTAATGAGAAATATTTTTTATACCCTATTTTTCGCCCTTGCTATTGCTGCTTGCTCCACAAATCCATACAAGAAAACTGAAAAGGTATATGACACCAAACTCAAAACATTAAAAAAAACGATTTCTAATAAGGATCCTAAACCCCTTCCGGTTGTTCCTCCGGTTGAATTAAACAGAGATACATTATACACGCAGCAATTACATACCTATAAGGATACTATTTTCAAAATGGGATCTACGTTTTTGGAGAATGGAATCAATACAAAATGGATTGGTACCGTCAATTTTAATTTACGCAAGCCTAATTTTATCATTATTCATCATACAGCGCAAGATTCATTGCAACAAACCATAAATACATTTACAAAAACAGAAACTCAGGTAAGTTCCCATTATGTAATTTCAGATGATGGTAAAGTCGTGCAAATGCTGAATGACTACCTAAGAGCCTGGCATGCCGGAAATGGCTCTTGGGGAAAAAATACGGATATTAATTCAGCTTCTATAGGAATTGAACTCGACAATAACGGATCCGAAGTGTTTTCAGAATCACAAATCAATAGCTTATTAGCCCTTCTAACTAAGTTAAAAAAAGATTATAACATTCCTGCTCAAAACATTTTAGGTCATGCGGATATTGCCCCAACCAGAAAAAAAGATCCCAGCGCCTTATTTCCCTGGAAAATTTTAGCCGAAAAAGGTTTTGGAATTTGGCCTGATGAATTTCTACAAACAGCTCCTTTTGATTTTAATGTCGATCAGGGATTACGAATTATTGGGTATGACACTAAAAACATATCTGCTGCTATTATTGCTTTTAAACTTCATTATATTCAAGATGAAGTTACTGATGTTTTAGATGAGAAAACAAGAAATACCATTTATTCTATTTACAAACAACAATAGCAAAAGCCCCTAAAACAATCCTAAACGGTTTTTTGAATTTTCAAAGAGCCGTTTTTTGTGTCCAAAATTGAATAATTAATATTTCTCCAAACCACTGCCGAAATTATTAATGAGTACTGAAGTAAAACCAAAATCGGCATTAGTTTTTAGTCATACATTGGCACTCGTTGGATGCAATTGTTCAAAACGTCAATCCGAGTGTTTTTTGTGGAGTAAAACGGAACAAAGCTTCTCGATACGCTTCGCACTTGAAGTGACGTGTATCGAGAACTGTTTTTAATACTAATTTTCTAGTTCTTGATATAATCCCGCCCAAAAGCGGGATCATTCGAACTGACGAAAATTTCCATCAAAAACTAATTACACCCAACGGGTACTTTAGGAAATTTTAAACAAAAAAACTGCCAAAATACAAAAGAGTATCCTGGCAGCAAAAAAAATATTGTTTTAAATACTAGAATGAATAGGTTGTAGCGAGCAGTGCAAATGCGGTCAAGACTTTTGGAGCAGCATCATTATTTGAAAAAATAGCTTCAGAGGCGGAGTCAAGTCTGAATTCCGGAATGATAGTCAAGTTACCAACCTTGTAGTTTAATGACAATGTATTCCCTATAACACTAGTTCCAGCAAGCAATCCCAGCGCAGGAGTTGCCTCTTTTGCATCTAAATATTCCAATCTGTATGTCAGACTTAGGGATTCTTTTATAGCAACATTTGCATAGCCTACTAATGCAAACCACTCTCCATCCAATGAACTGTCAAAGTCGTTATCAGTCATTGCATACGTACCATTAAACCCTAAGGAAAATGCGTCACTAAGTTTCTTTGTTCCAACGAAATCAAACTGCGTCTTATTTTCATCAGAAGCTGGATTACTACTACCAGATGTTACATTAAAAAAGGCGCTACCTGTATCGCCCAGAAACGCAAGTTGCCCTATAAACGTTTTTTGAGTTGAGCCTGCATCAATAGTAGATTTAAAATCTGTAGGATTAGTAACTCCCGCCATAAAACTGAATTTTCCAGTAGTATATTGTGCTTTTACCCCTGTATTAAAAAAGGGTCCGTAAGTAAAGGCATAGGACATACTGTAGTTTTTATTATCGACAGCATCCAATAATTCATATCCCAGATGAGTTCCAAAACTACCAGCAGTAACTTTGAACTTATCTGAAAATTCATATGTGAAATTTAATTGCTTAATCATAAAAGTTGCATTGGTATCATTATAAGTAAACTGAGCGGCTCTGTTACCAAAACCTAAATCTACAAAAACAGAACCTTTACCCCTTTTATGTGACGCTTCGATAGAAACCATTCCTAGTTCAAACGAGTTATGAGAATTAGTAAAACTTGTCAAACTGTTGTCTATTCCGGAAAAATCATATTTGTAATATGCATCTGCAGATCCTGCAAAAGTTGTTGCTGGAACCGCAGAGCTTTCTTGTGCAAATATAAAAGTTGTGGTTAGCAATACTGCTAAGATAGTTACTGTTTTTTTCATCTTTAAGGTGTTTTAATTAATAATACAGCTTGGTAATTATTTGGTTTTGGTTACTATTTAAAAAAATCAGAACTAAAATAATTGCTAAAAACATTATTTTATGCTGCTTTTGGTGTGAATTTTTCCCTAATCCTAAAGCGAATTTATTAACTTTTACTCCACTTAAATTACTATTTCCCACTTTTTTATCTTGTTTAGAAAAGAATTATCAATAACGAAAAATCAATAAAAAAAAATCATTATTCCATATTTTTACGAAAGTATTTTAAAAATTCAATAATTAAATTTTACATTACACCCCCTATTTTTTTGATTAAAATAAATTTAAAATATAAAAAATAGAATATTATTAATAAATAAATATACTTAATAACAACAACCCCCATAAAAAATACAGTTAAAAAAAATTAAATATTTTTTACTAAATTTAAATAATTTTGTTTTTTTATAGTTCTACGTTTTGTAACACAAAAAAAATATTCTTTTTTTTTAAGTCTAAGAAACGAGTTTCAATGAAAATTAAACAGTAACAAAAAACGTTTTTTCTATTTTTTATTTTATGAAAATTTTAATGGTAACTCCCATTCAATTGTATTAAATTTATACCATGCTTCGTACCCTAATTAAATTAAATCTTATAGTCCTTTTTATTGCTTTTTCCGTTACATGGATTAGTGAGGCAGTTGCTGTTTTTGTCATTGACAGGAAATACGAAGTGTACGAAGTGTTTGAAAATAATACGGAAGAAAACAATTTCGAGAATAAACTAAAAACGCTTTTCATAGGTACCGTAGCCCTCCCAAATGCATTAGCATACGATTCCATTGTTCCAAACAGAATAAACGCTTTGGATTTATTCAAAGCAAAAGAGTCGCATTTAAAAAATTCAACTCCACCTCCGGAGGGCATCGCTTGATTTTATTATATGTTTCCTAATACACCAAAAGGAGCTATACCCATATAAAGCCATTACACACTTGAGATATGATTTACTATCGATAGCAATGAACTGTACTCTAGTATTTTTTTATTAGCTGAAAGTAAAGCGCTGTAATTAAATTAAAGAAGTTGGCAAAACAGCAAAAGCAAACAATCCCTTAATATCTGAACACATGAAAAATCTATTTATATTATTCACAATTTTATTCAATGTTGCATTAGTTGCACAAACTCACGAAATCATTACGCATGACAACAAAAAAATGGATGTAAACTTCATCAAAATGGAGAATAATCTGGTTTATTTTGCAGTACCAGGCAGTAGTGAAGAAAAAAAAATAAGCCAATATGCCGTTGCTCAATTAAATGAAAAATCAGCTGCCGATTCAAAACTAGTTTCGGAAAAAATCAATGTCCTTGCAAAATCAGATTATAAAAAAGTAATCGTCTTAAAAGACTTTCAGACAATTGGTCTAAAAAAATCCGGGGTCATCACTAGTTTTTATGGAAAAGCAAAAGGAGAAACTAATACCTCCTTTATACATGGAGGAGAAAAGCGATTAAAAGAGAATGCTGCTCGCAAAGGATATCCATTTATTGTTATTCTATCCAATACACCTAACGATATAAAAGCAGCAGTCTATACCTACTAGTCCAAAAAACTAGGACAAAAAGGTTTTACGAAACAAAAAAACTAAATAAAAAAAACGAGAACTGGTTTTGTACTTACAATTCCGGTTCTCGTTTTCCTTTTTTTATCCACACCAACTGAATACTAGTAGCTGAACAAAACTATTCTATAACCAATGATTTCATATTCATAAATTCTTTGATCCCTACGGCCCCTAATTCCCTGCCATAGCCTGATTTTTTTATGCCTCCAAAAGGGACTCTGGAATCAGAACGCACTAATGAATTTACAAATACATTTCCTGCTTCTATTCTCCTCGCCAAGGTGTATGCCTTTTCACGGTCTTCAGTCCACAGGGCAGAAGCCAAGCCATAATGATGATTATTGGCAATGGCAATGGCATCATTTTCATCTTTAGCCCGTATAATTGTTGCTAACGGACCAAAAGTTTCTTCCTGAAAAGCAATACTATCTACAGTTACAAAATCAATCAATGTGGGTTGAAAATTACAATTTTCCCGCTCCCCGCCCACAATTAACTTGGCACCCTGTTCCAATGCTTTATGCAATTGGCGGGACAATTGCTTCGCTAAGTCCAATCGAGCCAAAGGCCCCATATCAATCCCTTGCTGGAGCGGATTCCCTTGCTGCAACAACTGTATTTTTTGAGCAAAAAGGGCAGAGAATTCATCCGCCACTTTCTCAGTAACGATAAAACGTTTGGCACAAATACAAGCCTGACCTGCATTGAGCATTCTGGATTGTGTTGCAATACTGGCGGCTCTCTCTAGATTAGCATCATTCAAAACGATAAATGCATCTGAACCACCTAATTCCATCACTGATTTCTTGATGTGCTTTCCAGCCAAGGAAGCCACTGAGGAGCCAGCCTTTTCGCTTCCGGTCAAAGTCACTCCCTGCACAATATTTGAAGCAATAACACTTTCAACCTGGGGAATATCAATAGTAATTTGCAGAAAAACACCTTCAGGAAAACCCGATTCCAAAAAGGCATTTTCAATAGCTTTGGCACAACCTATAACATTAGGAGCATGTTTCAAAAGCGTCACATTCCCCGCCATAATTGCCGGCGCAGCATAGCGTAATACCTGCCAAAAAGGATAGTTCCAAGGCATAATGGCAAAAACAGCTCCCAAAGGATCGTAAACGGAAAGGCTCTTGAAAGACGTATCATAATATTCATCTTTCAATATTTGTTCCGCATGCTCCGCATAAAAATCGCAGTTTGCTGCTGATTTTTCGACTTCAGAAATACTTTCGGACACAATTTTACCCATTTCATTGGTAATAAGCAATCCTAATTTTTCTTTATTTGCTCTTAAAACGTAAGCTAATTTTTTCATTTTATCCGCCCTTTCCTGAAAAGTGGTATTCCTCCACTTTTTAAAGGCCCGCTCAGACAGTTGCAGTTTTTGATTTAATTCCCCATTCGTAAGCACTTCATGTTCAGCGATAATTTCTTGCGAGAATGGATTTATCGATTTAAATATCATTTTTTATGTTTTAATTTTTTTGAAAATGTAGTTTTGAAACAGGAAATTTATCGTCTTACTGTATAAAAAGCGACACTATTTCTTCTTGAAAATTGTATATAATCAAAGACACTCCTTAAAACTTTAGTAAAAATCCAAAAAAAGCCGACAAAAGAATTTGGCTTATGCCTTTCATTAGAGGTTGAGAATAAAAAACCAAAAAGTGTTACAAGAGGAACTCCTCAGATAATTCTAGGAATTAATTTCCATAAAAATAACATCCAATAGCGCAAAGACTTTTTCCTTGTCCAAAGGTTTTGTAATGTAGTCATTAAAGCCGCATTGAACTATTTTTTCTCTCTCTTCTGCGGATGAATACGCTGTCTGGGCTATGACCGGAAGTCCCGGTTTAATTAACTTTATTTTTTCAAAAGCCTCATAACCACTCAAAATAGGCATTTTTATATCCATAAAAACCAAACTGATATTCGGATTTTCGGTACAAATAGTAACTGCTTCCTGACCATTAAAAGCACGCAAAACTGTATGGTTTTTTGACTCAATAATTTTCTTTAACAACAAGAAATTGATAGTATCATCTTCAGCAATTAAAATTATTTCATTCTCCTGGTTTCCTGAAAAAGATATCGTCTTACTTGACACAATGTCTTTTTCAGTCTGATCAAATTTTAATGGAAACGAAAAGGTAAAAACAGATCCTACTCCAATTGTAGATGTCACTGTTATTTCCCCACCCAGCATCTCTACATACGCCTTCGAGATGGACAAACCAAGACCTAATCCCGTTAATTCAGTAGTGCCGTCCCCTTCAATTCTTCGGAAACGATCAAATATTACTTTCAGATGATTTGTACTCATACCGATCCCTGAATCTTCAATAGTAAACGCTAAAATTCCTTTTTCTTTGTGGACTGTGTATCCAAAAGCAACAAATCCATTATCGGTAAATTTTACCGCATTTGTAATTAAATTTACAATAATCTGTTTCAGTTTCGTTTCATCAGTAAGAATATTTTCTGTAATTTTAGCTGAATTTTCAAGAATATAAAATTGAATATTTTTATCTTTAGGAATCGTAACTTTGATGGAATCATACAACTCTGTCATACATTTTTCAATGTCTAATCCTTTATAATTAGGTGTAATTTGCTTGGCGTCAATTTTAGACATTTCAATAAGATCTTCAATTATTGAAACCAGGTTGTTCCCACTGTTTTTTATTATTTTTAAATATTCCAATTTCTCACTTTCTGTCAAATTTGCATCCGTTAGCAAATCACTAAATCCCATTATGGCATTCATAGGAGTTCTGATTTCATGCGATAAATTAGCCAAAAAAGAAGATTTTAAGGTATCGCTTTCCTCCGCCTTTTGTTTGGATATTTCTAATTGTCGCCTTTGATTGCTGTTCTCTTCAAAAAGATTTCCTATATACCCAAACTCTCCTTTGAATTTTCTTAACGAAGCTATCGCTTTAATATTACCTGTTTCTAGAATACTTTTGACTAATTTTAGTGGATTATAAACCCATCGTTTTGTATAATACACAAAAATAAAAATGTTCAATAAAGAAACCAGCACCACAATAAAAAGAATTTCTTTTGAATTTTTATAATTCAAATTGAACGGCCTTTTGAAAAGCAATGTGGCCACAACGTCATCTTTCCAGTCTTTCAGATCTAAACTTACAATTACAAAATCACTTTCTTCAAGAACCGTACGATGCGCCGGAACCAAATTAACTTTTGAACTGCTTATATTTCCTAAAGAATTCAAAAAAGGCTTATCTAAAAGTCTAGCTATAAAAAAGTAACCGGACGGAGCTGTTTTATTCTTTTTAGGATCTATTGAAGGATGAATCGTTGCACCAAAAACCTCGACAATTCCTTCTGGAATTTTAATATAGAATTTTTTTAGTTTCGATTTATAAAGCACTGTCATCATCTCTTTTGGGATAAAGTCAAGGCTTTTAATCTTAGAGGAAGCTGTTTTATTTATTATTTTTTTGTCAAGGCCATACACCCCAACATAATCCGCATTATAAAATTCAAATTCGCTTAGAATATATTTATCATACCATTTCGCATCTTTTGTTATAGTATAACTAACCAAATTATCCCAATGGGTAACATCAATAATGGTGGCGGTAGTGGTTTTAGAATTGAGTCTAAACAAAGATCTCACTTCTTTATCGTATTGATTGTAAGTGGTTTTATAAAAATTTCGTTCTTCCTGAATAGTATAAAGATATAAGGTGATGTAAATTACAAAAAAGAAAATACTTGCCGAAAGTATCAACATCAGTAGTTTATAGTACGTATTTAATCTAATCAATCTTTTCATGGAATCACTCGAATAAAACTAAAACACAGCCTACTTTTGTAAGACATATCAGTTTTTTTCTATGCCGCAAGTTAACCATTTTTATCAGTAAAAAAAATAAGCCACTTCAAACTAAGTATTTTTTTTATAATAAAACCTTATTTATCAGCGGTATACTTTTAAAAAAGCATTCTAATCTTTCTTAAATCCCTTTTAAATGGCAACTTTTCATTTTTTTTCAGAATTAAAAAAAGATTATTTTTTTTCCTTGTCAAAACAGAATTGATTCGGTTCTCTTTTAGCAACCAAGTCAATGCCATTTGTGCCAAAGGAGAAAAAGCAACACAACCCACTCCTTTGTCTTCGAGAACATCTTATAATCCCGCTTCTGGTTGCCACGCAAACATGGAATATTTCACTTGATGAATAAAGCAGGGTGTCTCCAATTGTTTCAGTATTTCAGTAGTTTCCTTAGTTTGCGCTGCTGTATAATTAGAAATTTCCACATACAATGCTTTTCCGCTTCGTACGGCGTAATCCAGCGCCATCATGGTTTCCTCCAATAGCGTTTCCGGATCAAAACGATTCGAATAAAAAAGAAATTTGTGGCAGTAACAAATCACTTTTTCCACATCTGTCCTATTTCATCTAGTTGTTTTTTTTAGCCAAATTCTAATTTAATTTTTATAGTCCGATTGAAAGATACTAAAACGTCAAATGATCCCCCAAAACACCAACTAGTTTTTGATATTAAATGTAAAACTAAAAAACCACCTAAAATAATCAGGTGGTTTTTTCATTTCTTAAAAAAATACTACAACGGAATATTCCCGTGTTTTCTATCTGGAGTAACACTAACTTTATTTTCTAGCATGCTAAAGGCTTTTATCAGTTTGCGTCTGGTGTCTTCCGGTAAGATTACCTCATCCACAAAACCACGTTGTGCTGCGGTATACGGATTCGCAAACAAATTCGCATATTCAGCTTCTTTTTCCAAAAGTTTAGCGGCAGGATCTTCGGCCTCATTGATTTCTTTCTTGAAAATAATTTCAGAGGCTCCTTTGGCTCCCATCACAGCTATCTCGGCACTGGGCCAAGCAAAATTCATGTCGGCACCAATGTGTTTCGAGTTCATCACATCATACGCACCACCGTAGGCTTTACGTGTAATTACCGTAACTCGTGGCACGGTCGCTTCGCTTAAAGCGTACAATAATTTCGCTCCGTGAACGATAATTCCATTCCATTCTTGGTCCGTTCCCGGCAAAAACCCCGGCACATCCACTACAACCAATAACGGAATATTAAAACAATCACAAAAACGAGTAAATCGAGCTGCTTTTTTCGAGCTGTTCACATCCAGACAACCCGCTAAAATCATCGGTTGGTTGGCTATAATCCCAATGCTTTTTCCTCCCAATCGAGCAAAACCCACCAAGATATTTTCGGCATAGTTTTTATGAATTTCATAAAACGAATCTTCGTCAATAATGCCGCTAATTACCTCGTGCATATCGTACGGTTTATTGGGATTATCCGGAATAATAGTCGCTAATTTGGTACGAACCTCATCATTCAGTTCATACGGTACACTGTGTGTTTTTTCTTTGTTGCTTTGTGGTAAATAACTCAACAAGCGTTTCAAATCTTCCAGACATTCCACATCATTAGCAGAAGTAATGTGCGCCACACCGGATTTCGTAGAATGCGTGCTTGCCCCTCCCAATTCCTCTGAAGTCACCGTTTCATTGGTTACTGTTTTCACGACATTCGGGCCTGTTACAAACATATAACTGGTATCTTCAACCATCATCGTAAAATCAGTCATGGCTGGTGAATATACCGCTCCACCAGCGCAGGGACCCATAATTGCAGAGATTTGCGGAATTACGCCACTGGCTTGTACGTTTCTATAAAAAATATCAGCATAACCACCCAACGAACGAACACCTTCCTGAATACGTGCCCCACCAGAATCATTCAGGCCAATCATGGGTGCGCCCATTTTGACTGCCATATCCATAATTTTACAAATTTTTTCGGCATGAGTTTCAGATAATGATCCCCCAAAAACGGTAAAATCCTGCGCAAAAATATAGACCAATCGACCGTTTATAGTTCCGTATCCGGTAATGACACCATCTCCAAAAAACAGTTCTTTTTGCATTCCAAAATCAGACGTTCGATGGGTAACTAACATCCCGATTTCTTCAAAAGAGCCTTCATCCATCAAATAATTGACGCGCTCTCTTGCCGATAGTTTTTTATTGGAATGTTGTTTTTCGATACGTTTTTTACCGCCGCCCAAATGAGCTTCAGCAATTTTATCGTTTAATGTTTTTATTTTAGATTCCATACTTTATTTAATTGGATACTATTGTTTTTTAAAATTTCGTCACTTCGAGTGGTTTTGAACAGTAATGCGATAGCTTTAATGTTTAAAATTGTATCGAGAAGCCTTGTTAAATGTAAAGTTCTCGATACTTCCCAAAGGTTTTTTGTTTAAAACCTTTGCTCAACTCGAACTGACGTTTTAAGAGTTTAGTAAGCGTACGATTTTTTGATCTTCAAAATACTGTTTCAACGCTACCAAAGCAGCGATTTCGGCTTCTTGCTCCATTTGATTTTTCAATACATCCATATTGTAATAGTTCTTTACAAAATGCGTGTCAAATTTCCCGGAACGAAATGCCTCGTGTTCAAAAACAAATTTCCCAAAAGGCAACGTTGTTTGTACGCCTTCCACATGATAATCTTCAATGGCTTTGAGCATAATTTGAATGGCCTCTTCACGGGTTTCGCCGTACGTAATTAATTTGGCTAACATAGGATCGTAATAAATAGGAATGTCCATGCCTTGTTCAAAACCATTGTCCACACGAATACCCTGGCCAACTGGCAATTGATACACCTCCAAATTTCCCACACTTGGCAAGAAATCATTCATCGGATCTTCGGCATACACACGTAATTCCATTGCATGCCCTTTTATTTTCAAATCTTCTTGTTTTAATGCTAATGCTTCTCCCCTGGCCACTCTGATTTGAAGTTCAACCAAATCAGTTCCTGTAATCCATTCCGTAACAGGATGTTCTACCTGCAAACGAGTATTCATTTCAAGAAAGTAGAAATTATTATTTTCATCCAATAAAAATTCGACAGTTCCTGCTCCTAAATAATCACATGATTTAGCTACCAAAACAGCGGCTTCACCCATTTTTTTACGCAATTCAGGTGTTAAAACCGAAGAAGGCGCTTCTTCTATTACTTTTTGGTGACGACGCTGGATACTGCACTCTCTTTCGAATAAATACAACACATTCCCGTGGCTGTCTGCCATAACTTGAATTTCGATATGCCTTGGCGAACCCACATATTTTTCGATAAAAACAGAACCATCACCAAAAGCGGAAATCGCTTCACTGATGGCGCGATCCATTTGAGATTCGAAATCAGCTTCACTCTCTACCACACGCATTCCTTTTCCGCCACCACCTGCAGAGGCTTTAATCAGAATTGGAAAACCAATTTTTTTGGCAACCACTTTCGCTTTTTCGACATCCGTTATGGCTTCGTCAAAGCCCGGAACCATTGGAATGTTGTATTGCTTAACAGCCTCTTTCGCCGCTAATTTACTTCCCATGATTTTGATCGCTTTCGACTTTGGACCAATAAAAATGATATTATTTTTCTCTGCTTCTTCGGCAAAATCAGCATTTTCACTCAGGAATCCGTACCCGGGATGAATTGCATCTACGTTTAATGATTTCGCAACCTCTATGATTTTACTTCCCAATAAATAGGATTGATTAGAAGGAGCTTCGCCAATCCAAACGGCTTCATCAGCAAATTTTACGTGCGGTGCATTTCTGTCGGCAGTAGAATATACTGCTACAGTTTTAATGCCCATTTTTTTTGCGGTTTTCATCACTCTTATGGCGATTTCACCTCTATTGGCAACTAATAATTTTTTCATTTTATATTTTTTAACCGCAGACTCGTTAATTTTAATTCTCTCACAATCAATTGCGTTGTATAATTTAAAATTCTCTTTTAAATTAGTGGTGTTTTATTCAAATTCAATTAACAACTGTCCTTTATCTACGGCATCACCCATCATTACTGATATGGTTTTGATAACGCCATCACGCGGAGAAAGAAAGCTATTTTCCATTTTCATGGCCCCTAAAATAATAAGATTGTCATTCTCTTTGACGGTTTGTCCTACTACCACACTTATTTCGAGAATTAAACCTGGCATGGGTGCTTTGATAAAATTGACTTGTTTGGTAAGCCCTACTTCGAATCCCATTTCCTTGATCAGAACATCCAAAGGATTTGAAATGGCAACTATGTAGGTGTTATTGTTTACCTTTACGGTGTAGCTTTTTTGAAGAAAATCAGAAGTGATGATTTCCGCTTGATAAGGAGTGTTTGAGTGCAAAACATGAAACTTATTCGTTTCCACACGCACTGCATCCAGTTGTGAAATACTTTTCTTTTCTAAATCAAAATGAAAAGTGTCATTTACATTAACTTTATAACCAATACTCATTTGCTTTTATTTTATGGTCGTAAAAATAGGCAAAAGAAAACGTTTTCGTAAACCAATGAAGAAAGTTTTATGCTAATTTAGTATAGGTATCAAAAATAAAATTATAATACTAATAACCCATATTCCCGCAGCGTTTTAATTGGTTTGGAGTACCAAAACAATTCAAAGTCCTCCAGATATGATTCGAAATCTATTTTTATTTCTTGAAAGCTATGAGTTTTAGAATTCGAAACAGCGATTTTCTGTAGCATTTCTACCAGCCATTCTCCCTCCCTTTTATTCGTTTGAATACTGAAACTTTCTTTTTTATCATGAAATATCAAAGTCATTAGTTCCCAAGAATTTCCTTTTTTAGATTTGGTAAAATGTTCCACAAATGGTTTGCCGCCTAACCAAACGATTTTAGCAGTGGGTTTGACGCTAAAATCATTGTCTTCTTGTAGAGCATCAAAAATAAAATCAGGTGAAATTTTAGTTTTTGGAATTTTAAATTCAAACCAATCCTGCAATTCGTAATCAAAACAGATTCCGTGCATGAAATTGAACAACGATTTCTTAAGTCCAAAACTGAATTTATCATGGTCGATTCCTGTTGCATCGGTATAATTAATATCGTTATTGGCAAAAGTTCCAATGATTTCGGTTTCTTTTGTCACACCAAATTTCTCTGGATACAAGCCTACTGGACTGTGCGCCGTCATAGCAAATTGATGCCAAAATCCCGATTGTAATACCCCAACTTCAAATAACTGACGCACCATTTCGAGACTATCTATCGTTTCCTGAATGGTTTGCGTAGGATAGCCGTACATCAAATAGGAATGAACCATGACTCCTGCTTCGGTAAAATTTCTGGTGACTTTAGCCACTTGCTCCACCGTAACGCCTTTGTCAATCAATTTTAATAATCGATCAGAAGCTACTTCGAGACCACCAGAAACCGCAATGCAACCGGAAGCTTTAAGTAGCAAACACAAGTCTTTGGTAAAACTTTTTTCGAATCGAATGTTCGTCCACCACGTCACGGCTATTTTCCTACGAAGAATTTCGAGAGCTAGAGCCCGCATCAAAGCCGGTGGCGCCGCTTCATCTACAAAATGAAATCCGTTCTCACCTGTTTGGGCAATCATTTCCTCCATTCGGTCGCACAATAAATTGGCCGCCACGGGTTCGTAAATTTTGATGTAATCCAAAGAAATATCGCAAAACGTACATTTCCCCCAATAACAACCATGTGCCATGGTAAGTTTATTCCATCTCCCATCACTCCACATGCGGTGCATGGGATTCACAATTTCGATAACCGAAATGTATTTATCCAAAAATAAATCCGAATAATCCGGAGTTCCTACTTGTGATTGTTTGTAATCGTGTTTCAGGGAATTATTTTTATAAACTACCTTTCCGTCTTCCAACAGAAAGGTTCGTTTATAAGAATTGTAATCTGTCCCGAAATTTCGGGATTCAATATTAGAGATTAATTCTTCTATTGGCATTTCCCCATCGTCCAAAGTAATAAAATCGAAAAACTCAAACACACGAGCGTCTGAAAGCGAACGCAATTCTGTATTTGGAAAACCACCACCCATCGAAATCTTGATATTGGGATAATGCTTTTTAACCCATTGTGCCGAACGAAAAGCCGCGTACAAATTTCCTGGAAACGGAACTGAAATCAAGAATAATGTAGGTTTTATAGTTTCTATTTTTTCTTTTAAAATAGAAAGAAGAACGGTATCAATATAAGTTGGTTCCTGCTGCAGGGCTTCATACAATTCGTCAAAAGAATTCGCACTTCGTCCCAAACGTTCTGCATAGCGGCTGAAACCAAAATTAGCATCTACACATTCGACAATAAAATCTGAAATATCTTCGAGATACAAAGTCGCTAAATGCTTGGCTTTGTCCTGTGTTCCCATCGTTCCGAAAGCCCAATCAAGTTCTTCCAATTGTGCAAACCTAGACGCTTCCGGCAAGAAATCTTCCTGACAAATTTGAAGCGCCAATGTTGGATTTTTTCCTTGCAGAAAAGCAATTACAGGATCAATCGTTTTTAGATATTCATCTTGCAAAGCTTGAATTCTTTGGGAGTTGGGTGTTAGCTTTTGGGTCCTAGCTGTGGCAATAGCAAACACATTTTGCAAACCTTCTTTAGAAAACAATTCCAAAATCACCTCAATACCCAAATCCGCCTGAACAGACTCAATGTTTTTGGTATTCAGAAACCCTTTAATATAAGCGGTCGCCGGATACGGTGTGTTGAGTTGGGTAAACGGAGGCGTGATGATGAATAATTTGGTTTTCAAAAGAAATAAGTTTTGTGCAAAAATAAGGGATAATTCTGTTCTTATCACCAAAGTAAAAGTCCATATTATTATTTATTCTTTGGATTCAAATATAAAACAAAGCTATTTTTAGTTTCAACGTAATATATAGGTATTTAATTATATTTATCTTGCTGTAAATCTTACTTCTGAAGCGAATTTTTCCTTTTTCATTTACAATGCAAAGTCAATGTTTTGATTGTGCCAAAAACCTACGTGGTTGCAATGATGATGATGCTGCCGATTTAAAGAAAGCAAGCGATGGTATATACCTAGCAAAGAATTAAACAATTAACTCAAAAATAGTTCATGTGACGGAAGTCTTAATGGTCATCAACTTCCATCAGGTGATTATTGGTATACAGCAACCAGAACTGATGAAAATGAATACAAAGGTCATTTTAGTTTGAAGCGATAGCAAATTATCAAAACTTATGCTCTTTTTTGCTGACCATCAACAATGAAAATAAAGAGACACAGGCTGCCGTACTTAAGTAAAACCCAACGTAGGTCAGGCTATACTGTGTAGCTAACCAAATCGCAATCATAGGGGCAAAAGCGGCTCCGATAATTCCTGCCATGTTAAATGCCAAAGAGGTCCCTGAATAACGCACCGTTGTAGGAAACAGTTCCGATAAAAAAGTCCCCAATGGGCCATATGTGAATCCCATCAGCGCCATTCCAACACATAAAAACAAAGTCACAAGAACCGAACTGGCAGAATTTAAGAAAAATGAAAATGCAAAACCAAAAACAGCTATTGCTATCGTTGCATAAATAAGCATTTTTCTACGCCCAATACAATCCGCAATTAAAGCAGAAACAGGAATAAAAAACGCAAAAAACAATACCGAAAACAATTGCATCAATAGAAAATCCCTTTTGGAATAACCTAAATCTGACGTTGCCCAGCTAAGCGTGAACACCGTCATGAGATAAAAAACCAAGAAAGTTGTAATCGACGCAAATGTGCCAAAAATCAATTGGTTTTTATAAAATTTTAATAAAGTAAAAAAGGGAATTTTAACCTCTTGTTGTTCTTTTTTAGAGTTTTTGAAAGCAGGAGTTTCATCAATTTTTAATCGGATATAGAAACCTACAACAACCAATAACGAACTCCCTATAAACGGAATTCTCCACCCGTAGTCCAGAAAAGCTTCGGCACTCATTGTGTCTGTCAAAATCAAGAAAGTACCACCTGAAAGCAACAAGCCTATTGGAGCTCCCAATTGCGGGAACATACCATACCAAGCACGCTTATTAGGCGGAGCATTTTCGATTGCCAATAAAACCGCTCCACCCCATTCGCCACCTAAACCAACTCCTTGACCAAAGCGACACAACATAAGTAATAAAGGAGCTGTAATTCCAATACTGGCATAACTTGGTAAAAAACCAATACAAACAGTTGAAATCCCCATTGTTAATAATGCAATTACTAAGGTGGTTTTACGTCCAATTTTATCACCATAATGGCCAAAGACTGCGGAACCTAAAGGTCGGGAAAGAAAAGCAATCGAAAAAGTTGCAAGAGATAATAAAACAGAATTAGTATTATCTGTTGAAGGAAAAAACAATTGAGGAAAAACTAAAACTGCTGCATTAGCATATATATAAAAATCAAAAAACTCTATAGTTGTACCAATTAAACTGCCAAAAAGAACATGTTTTAAAGAATTTTTATTCGTAAGCTTTAAATTATCTTTCATAAAATTGTTAATTTTTTTTGATAAAATTGATACTATTTTTCGAAAGTAACAAATATTATAGTTCCAATATTTTTCGGTAATTTAGCCTCAAATAAAATTCCATATGCCAACCGACTGTATCAGCTATCAAAATTCAGGATATTTCTCTTCTTTGATGAACGATTATTTAGATCAAAAAAATAATTTACATTCTCTATACAATAGATTTCCAACGCTGGAAAACTTTGAAAAGCAAATCCTTGAAAAGCAAAATAACTTCCCCTCCCCAGCCCTCCCCGAAGGAGAGGGAGTCGAAATGGATAAAAAAATTGTCAATGACAATAAAAGAAATATTTTAGTTTCAGTCTTAAAAAAACAATATTCGGCTATTTCAACTTCTGTTTTAACAAAACAAAATATTGAAACTTTAGCCCTTCCAAATACATTTACTGTAACCACTGGCCATCAGCTAAATTTATTCAGTGGACCTTTATATTTTTTATACAAGATTATTTCGACAATTAATTTGACAACCGAATTAAAAGCGAAATATCCCACCTATAATTTTGTCCCAATTTACTGGATGGCTACCGAAGACCATGATTTTGAAGAAATCAATTATTTTAATTTTAAAGGCAAAAAATTCCGTTGGAACAAAGAAAGTACAGGTCCTGTTGGACGATTGTCTACTAAAGGTTTATCCGATTTTCTAGAAGTATATGCGCTGGAATTAGGTTCCGGTACGAATGCAGATACTCTAAAAAAATTATTCAAAGACTCTTATCTGAATCACGATAATTTAGCCGATGCCACACGATTTTTGGCAAATGCATTATTTGGTGCAAATGGTTTAGTCATTTTAGATGCGGATAATTCAGACTTAAAAAGAGCTTTTATTCCTTTTGCAAAAGAAGAATTACTACACCAATCCTCGCATAAATTAGTACTAGAAACTGCCGAAAAATTAAAAGAGTATACGATTCAAGTGAATCCTCGTGAAATCAATTTGTTTTATATTGAAGATAGTATCAGAGAACGCATCATCTTTGAAAATGATCGATACAAAGTAAACCATACTAAAATTGAGTTTTCTGAAACAGAAATTCTATCCCTTTTAGAAAATCATCCAGAGAAATTCAGTCCTAACGTGATTATGCGTCCGTTATATCAAGAAGTGATTCTCCCCAACTTATGCTACATTGGCGGAGGAGGAGAGATTGCCTATTGGCTAGAGCTACAATCGTTTTTTGCCGCTGCAAAAGTAACTTTTCCAATACTTTTGCTTAGAAATTCCGTACTATTAGCAACCGAAAAGCAAGCTAAAAAAGCAGACAAATTAGAATTGAATTGGGAAAATTTATTTTCGAAACAGGCGAATTTAGTACCTACTAAAACCAAAGAATTATCAGATTTCCCAGTCGATTTAACGCATCTCAAAATCCAATTGGAAAAACAATTTCAGGAGCTTTATGATGTTGCGACCAAAACCGATAAATCTTTTATTGGAGCGGTAAAAGCCCAGGAAATAAAACAAAACAAAGGATTAGAAAATCTGGAAAAACGATTGCTAAAAGCACAAAAAAGAAAACTAAGTGACGTTTTAAAACGCATCACCTACTTGCAAAATGAGCTGTTTCCCAACCAAAGTTTACAGGAACGACAAACTAATTTTTCCGAATTTTATTTGGAATACGGAGATAAACTGATTCCTACATTAATCAACCAACTCCAACCGCTGGACAACAAATTTGAAATTATTGTACTTTAATCAAATTATGATTATTTGAGTGCAATATTTGTAAAAATATTCAATAAAAAAATGCTAATTTTGCATAAAATTAAAAAAAATAAAAATGGCTACTAATAGAACTTTTACAATGATCAAGCCGGATGCTGTTGCTAACGGACACATCGGAAACATACTTGCAATGATTACTACGGCAGGTTTCAAAATCGTTTCTTTAAAATTGACACAATTAACTGTTGCTGATGCACAAGCTTTTTACGAAGTGCACGCTGCAAGACCTTTCTATGCTGAATTAGTAGAGTTTATGTCAAGAGGACCAATTGTTGCTGCTATTTTAGAAAAAGACAACGCTGTTGAAGATTTCAGAACTCTAATTGGAGCTACAAACCCAGCTGACGCTGCTGAAGGAACTATCCGTAAAGCATACGCAACCTCTATTGGAGAAAATGCAGTTCACGGTTCTGATAGCGATGAAAATGCAGCTATCGAAGGTGCGTTCCATTTTGCCGGAAGAGAGCAGTTCTAGTATCGGTTTTCATTCGCAATTGACAGTTACGAATTATAATAAAATAGAAATCCCGTTTCAAAATTGAAACGGGATTTTTTTATATCAAAAATCTGAAATCTAAATTCGTTAATCAACAATCTAAAATCATTACCTTAAAACCACATCCTTCACCACATCTCGTCTTAGTTCCTCATTAATCATAGCCACAATTTTTGATTTACCATGACTTAATTCCTCTCGTAAAACGGACGAGGTCAACTCTACATACAACGTACTTCCTTTCAAAACTACATTATTGGTATAACTGTTCACACCGTTACCCATCAAGTTTTTCCAAGCGTATTTTACGTCCATTTGATCCATTCCGGGCTGCAGCTTATTTACTTGGATAATTTGTTTCAAAACATCCCCTATCGTACTTTGATTATTTAGTCTCTTTGCCATCGCCCAGTAAATTTATTGGTGTTGCTTTCTTGTAATGATATGCTGTTTTTTCTTTGTTCAGTAATACTAATTCTTCCGCTGACACTGCAATTATTTCCTCACTCCATTTCATATAAGGTGTTGAATAATCCACAAACGCCTTGTCATCTGCAAATCGAATTGAAACCTTTTCATACGCATCATTCACCATAAAAGTACCGTCTAGTTGTGGCATGACTTTCTTTCGAAACCCTTTATTCTTTTTGTCAACTTCAAAATAATCATACACTTCATTCATCTTATACTCCTTGTTTTCCCCCTTATCAAAAACAACCTTTTTAATTTCCCAATAGCCGTTTATGTTGGCAATATCAGCAGGTATAATTTCTTGCTGGCATCCCACAAAAAGGAATGCAATAAAAAGAAAGCTAAATGTATTTTTCATATAATTAATATTTTTAGGAGCTATTTCCTGCTTTTCACTTCAATCTTTTTATCCGCCGAAAAAACGGCTAAAAAAGGATTTCCGCTTCAATCAGGGCTAGGTATTTTGAAGTAACCATACTTAAATTGCATACAACAAAGTTACTCTTATTAAATTCACAGAAAACAAAAAAAGTAGAACACATTAAACTATTTTATATATTACTAACCATAAGGTAATTAGAACTAAATTAGAGCGAAATGTAAAAAATAATCTACCGTATCGTCCTCACAATATTTTGCATAAGCTACAGTTCTGAAACTTCAGAACCAACGCCTACTCCAACAGATACACTCTATTTCCTTCCACTAACCGGCGCCACTTGGGTAACAAAATCTAGTATCATTCTTGTCAACGGCCGAATTGTTATGGAAAATCATTTCAATGGTCATCACGCCAATTGGAATTCAACGGTAGTTTAATACCAACAGCTCCTGCCGACATGTTTATGGCCTTAGGCAAAAACGATCAAAAAATTTATGTCATTCCGAGCAAGAAAATGGTCGTTATCAGAATGGGAGAGGTGGTAAACCTTGACAATCCAACTTTAGCTTTATCTGATTTTGATGAAATATTACAGCAGAAAACTAGTGTTTTATATCAGTAAATCTATTTGGTTTTCAAACGTTTAAGAAACCCTAAAACAAAGAAAACCAATCCCATAAGTATCAAAAAATAATACAGACTGATACTTATATCTCGAATAAGATTAGCCGTTATAAAAGAAACTATACTCCCAAAATAAAGGTTTAGTGGTGGTACATTTTTTAAAGAAGAAAAATCCATAATTGTCTTTTATTTAAAGAATGAATCTACAAATTCATATTTATTAAAAACCTGAAGATCCTCAATTCCTTCTCCAACACCAATATATTTTACAGGAATTTTAAACTGATCTGAAATTCCTATCACCACACCGCCTTTGGCAGTGCCGTCAAGTTTTGTAACCGCTAAACAAGTAACCTCAGTAGCGGCAGTGAATTGTTTGGCTTGTTCAAAAGCATTCTGACCCGTTGAACCATCCAAAACTAACAGTACATCATGTGGTGCATCTCCAACAATTTTTTGCATCACTCGTTTTACTTTGGTCAATTCGTTCATTAAATTAATTTTATTATGCAAACGACCTGCGGTATCAATGATAACGATATCCGCATTTTGCGCCACCGCGGATTGCAAGGTATCAAAAGCCACCGAAGCCGGATCACTTCCCATATCCTGACGAACAATAGGAACCCCTACTCGATCCGCCCAAATTTGCAACTGGTCAATGGCAGCGGCCCGAAAAGTATCAGCTGCGCCCAGCACAACGTTGTATCCTTGTTTTTTAAACTGAAAGGCTAATTTACCAATAGTAGTAGTTTTACCAACTCCATTTACACCCACTACCATCAAAACATACGGCTTAGTCTGAGTTGGAATTACAAACTCAGTGGCTTCACCGGAGTTAGTCTCTGATAATAAAGCCGCAATTTCTTCTCTAAGGATCAGATTGAGTTCTTCAATTCCCAGATATTTATCTGCTGCTACCCGACTTTCTATTCTTTCAATGATTTTCAAAGTCGTATTGACACCAACATCGGAAGCAACCAGAATTTCTTCTAAATTATCCAGGACTTCCTCATCCACTTTTGACTTTCCGGCAACCGCTTTGGTTAACTTAGAAAAGAAATTTGTTTTTGATTTTTCAAGACCTTTATCTAATGTTTGCTTCGCCTGTTCGGTTAGGCTCGGGTCTTTTTTGTCTGCTGAAAATATTCTTTTGAAAAAACTCATTGTGTAAATAGTATTAAGAATGAAGTATTTAAGTCCAAAGAACAAATACAATTTCTAATGGTAAATATAGAAAATAAAAAAGCTACTTCCGAATGAAAGTAGCTTTTCTATATACTGCTGTTGTAAATTATTTCTTTTTCAAGAATTCATCAACTGATTCTGGAGTCATAATAGATTCTACGAATGTATATGCACCTGTTTTTGGAGATTTCACCATTTTGATGGCTTTTGATAATCTCTTAGAAGATGTCTGTAACGATGCTACGGTTTTCTTTGCCATGATTCAAATGTTATTTAAATTTAAATAAAATCTCTAAATGTGACCATTTCTAGATTTCTATTAAAATCTCTAATTATTATTTAATTTCTTTGTGAACAGTTACTCTTTTCAAGATTGGATTAAATTTTTTAATCTCTAATCTGTCTGGAGTATTTTTTTTGTTCTTTGTTGTTATGTATCTTGAAGTCCCTGCAACACCTGATGTTTTGTGTTCAGTACATTCTAAAATTACCTGGATTCTATTACCTTTCTTTGCCATCTTGCTATTTTTTTATTTTGGAAGGGATTATTTAATAAATCCTTCTGCTTTTGCTTTTTTCAAAACTGCAGCGATTCCATTTTTATTAATTGTTTTTACCGTAGATGCAGCTACTCGTAGAGTAATCCATCTATCTTCTTCTGGAAGATAAAAACGCTTTTTAACTAAGTTTACAGAAAATTTTCTCTTAGTTTTGTTCATAGCGTGAGAAACGTTATTTCCTACCATCGCTCTTTTACCTGTAAGGTCACAAACTCTTGACATTATACTTATCTTTTATCGTTATTCAAAATCAGGGTGCAAAGAAAAGAAAAATAAACCTATTAAGCAACATATTTACTGCACATTTTTTAAAATTTCTTTCTGTACTAGTTCTAAACTTTTTATTACCGCTCTATCTATCACTTTTTCACGGGGTTGACCAAAATTGAATTCTTCAACAATTACTTCCTTTGGTGTTGCTATTGCAATAAAAACAGTGCCAATTTCTGCATCTGAGTCGCCTTTTGTTGGTCCGGCATTTCCTGTTGTCGCAATTGCATAATCCGTATTCATTCTCTTTTTTATGCTCAAAGCCATTGCAGAAGCTACCTCCTTACTGACTGCGGAATATTCCTTTATCAGACTTTCCGGAATACCCAAAACATCTATTTTAGCTTGGGTTGAGTACGAAACTACACTTCCTGCAAAATAATTGGAAGCACCGGCAACAGCACTTAAAAGCGTTGCTATTTTACCCCCTGTACAACTCTCGGCTGTGGCTATGGTTTTGTTTTGTTGGGTCAAAAGTTTCCCTACTGCAACTTCAATCGTTTCGTCTTCATCATAACCAACGATGATATCATGAATAATTGCGTCCAGCAAGTTTACATTTTCAAGTAGCGCAGTCTCTAATTTATTTTTATCTGTACCACGTGCCGAAAGACGCAATCGTACGCGTCCCGGAGCAGGCAAATAAGCCAGCTTAATAAATACAGGAAGGTTATTTTCCCAATCCTCTATTCGTTCCGCCACCAGACTCTCGCCCTGACCATAGGTCAGAATTGTTTTATGAATTATATAAGGGCGCTCATATTCCCGAACTACTTTCGGGATGATTTCATGCTCCATTAAATACTTCATTTCATAAGGAACTCCAGGAAGCGAAATAAAAACAGTGTTTTCCTTTTTCATCCACATTCCTGGTGCCGTACCTACCTGATTGTGAAGTACCGTACATTTCGAAGGAACCAGCGCCTGATCTTTATTGATTTGCGTAATGGTTCGCTTATAAAAACCTTCTATAAGTTGCGTGACATGAGCTAACACTTTTTGATCAACAACTAATTCATCTTCAAAGTAATCACAAAATGTTTTCTTGGTAATATCATCTTTTGTTGGCCCTAGACCTCCAGTTATAATAACCAAATCGACTTTGTTTTGAAGTGCTGTAAACGTATCAAAAATGTGTTTTTTATCATCACTAATCGAAATCATTTCGTTGATTTCAACACCAATTTTATCTAACGATTTGGCTATAAAACCAGAATTTGTATCGACAATTTGGCCTATTAAAATTTCGTCACCTATGGTAACTATGGTTGCTTTCATTTTTTTTGGTGCTGCTTATTTTGTAAAACTGTATTTAAAAAAGGAAAGTGTAAATTGGCAGATTCCTTTTTTTGCGTGAGGGATAACAGTGAAAATCCTTCCGTTTTTTCGGAAGATTACTTCACCTAAACAATTATTTTAATAGGGGTTCAGTGAACTTCGTTTGCAACGGATAGCCCGACCACGCTTTAACGTAAGTGAAAGCGTGGTCACGCCCAAATTTTACAAATCAAAGTCTTTTTTAATTTCTTTAATGGCTTCTTTCACCTGATTTTTTACACTCTTAAACGTTTCTTTGATTTCTTTCTTTTTACCTTCAGTCTTTGTCCAGGCTTCAACTTGAAGAATTTCTTCAAAAGCAACATTAAGTCCCATCAAATCCAGGGTTGGCTTTATTTTGTGTGCATAAGCATAGGCATGCTTGTGGTCTTTCTTTTTTATTCCTTCTTTAATTTGCTCTAGATCTGCCGGAACTTCAGTCACAAACAAAGTCAGAATTTCATTTACAAATTCAGGGTCGTTGTCCGACAGTGCGTACACTTTTGACAGGTTGTAGTTTATTGCCATTATTTTACTTGTATTCTAAATAGTTGTTGCCCTTCTAAAAATCCTTCTAAAACGTCCTCCGGCTTTACCGCTGCCACTCCTTCCGGGGTTCCTGTAAAAATGATATCGCCAATTTTTAATGTGAAAAACTGAGAAACGTATGAAATCAGCTCATCAATTTTCCAGAGCATCAAACTCGAATTACTCATTTGAACCGTTTCATTATTTTTCTTTAATTCAAAAGTAATATTTTCTACGGAACTAAATTCATTTTTTGATACAAATTCACCTATAACTGCCGAGCCATCAAATGCTTTGGCTTTTTCCCAAGGCAGCCCTTTTGCTTTTAATTTGTCTTGTAAATCCCGAGCGGTAAAATCGATTCCCACACTAATTTCGTCATAATATTTATGAGCAAACTTAGGCTCGATGTATTTCCCTACTTTACTTATCTTGACTATAATTTCGATTTCGTGGTGCACCTCTTCCGAAAATTCCGGGATTACAAACGGATGTTGTTTTAATAAAACGGCTGAATCCGGTTTCATGAAAACCACAGGTTCCGTGGGCCGCTCGTTTTGTAATTCCTCTATGTGATTGGTATAATTCCTACCGATACAGATTATTTTCATTTTTTATTAATTAAAAAATTTAATGATTGAAAGATTCAAAAATTAACTTAATTTATTATTCAGTTTTCGTAGTTTAATTGCCGTTAAAACTTTCTTGGTGTACAACGGAAAATCGGCATTTTGAATCCAACTGAAATAACCGGGCTCTGTTTCCAGAATTTTACCCACTTTTACTCCTTTGTGTTTTCCAAAAGTAAAAATCTCCTCCTCATCCTTATCAAAAGCAATCATTCCTGCGAAATCAGCAATTTTCTTTCTTGTTGTAAACTCGGACAATAATTTCATATCGTTTTCAAGTTCCGGATAGCGATCCAGTTGCGCTTTCAGAATCTCGTAAGTTGCCATGGTATCTGCTGCTGCAGAGTGTGCATTTTCAAGCGTTTTTCCACAATAAAATTTGTGAGCTGCGCTCAATGTACGCTCTTCCATTTTATGAAAAACGGTTTGCACATCAACAGAAACCCTTCCTTTCATATCAAAATCTACTCCGGCACGTAGCATTTCTTCAGCCAATAACGGAATATCAAAACGATCCGAATTAAATCCAGCTAAATCACTGTCTTTAATCATATTATACACTTGCGCGGCCAGTTCATTAAAAGTAGGTTCATTGGCCACTTTTTCATCAGTAATGCCATGAACAGCGGTTGTTTGAGGTGGAATTGGGATTGTTGGATTGACCAACCACGTTTTACTTTCTTTATTTCCGTTCGGAAAAACTTTTAAAACTGAGATTTCTACAATTCTATCTTTTCCGATATCAATCCCTGTGGTTTCTAGATCGAAAAAACAAATTGGTTTATTGAGTTTGAGTTCCATTTTTAATTTTTGTGTGGTTACAAATATAGAAATTTGGGTTTAATTTCATTTAAAGTTCACCGTTTAAAGTTTCATAAAATCTTAAAAAAAGAAAACCCGATTGATTTTTAAAAATCAATCGGGTTTTTATTCTAAATATTAGCTTTTAAACATCTCTGTTTACATCAAATGCTTCTAAGTATTCAGCGACTCTTTTTACAAAACTACCGCCTAAAGCTCCATCTACCACTCTATGATCATAGCTGTGTGATAAGAACATTTTTTGACGAATCCCGATAAAATCTCCTTCAGGGGTTTCAATTACAGCGGGCATTTTACGGATTGCTCCAAGGGCTAAAATACCCACTTGAGGCTGATTTAAAATTGGCGTGCCAAAAACACTTCCAAAAGTTCCCACATTAGTAACTGTATAGGTTCCGCCTTGAGTATCGTCCGGTTTTAGTTTTCCAGCTTTTGCACGACCTCCTAAATCATTGACCGCTTTAGCCATTCCAACTAAATTCAACTGATCCGCATTTTTAATAACGGGAACAATTAAATTTCCGTTTGGTAACGAAGCAGCCATTCCTAAGTTGATGTTTTTCTTCTTGATAATATAATCGCCATCCACAGAAATATTCATTCCTGGAAAATCTTTTATCGCTTTAGCAACCGCTTCCATGAAAATTGGCGTATACGTCAACTTCTCCCCTTCTCTTTTTTCGAAAGCAACTTTATTTTTCTCTCTCCATTTCACAATATTCGTCACATCGACTTCGATAAACGATTGTACGTGAGCCGAAGTTTGTACCGAAGCGACCATGTATCCCGCAATTAGCTTGCGCATTCTGTCCATTTCTATAATTTCATCACCACCGCTTACGGATACCGGAGCTGCTTTTTGAGCTGCTGGCACTGCAACCGATTTTTGAACTGCTGCCACCGGAACTGCAACTACAGGCTGACTAGTTCTGTTTTTTACATACTCTAAAATATCATTTTTAGTCACTCTTCCCTCTTTTCCTGTTCCCGAAATTGCTGCTAATTCAGCCACAGAAACCCCTTCTTCTTTAGCAATATTTTTTACCAAAGGCGATAAGAATTTTTCAGATTCCGAGTAATCGGAAGACAAATCTACCGGAGTCGCAACACTTTCGTTGGATCCTGAAGCTTCGGGATTAACCATTTTTGTTACTTCAGCAATAACCTCAGGAGCTACAGCTTCTTTAACAATTGGAACAAGCGCTCCATCTTCAGTCTCAATAATAGCAATAGTTTGCCCTACCTGAACTAAATCATCTTTACCAAACAGTTGTTCTACTAAAATTCCCGAAACTTCGCTTGGCACTTCACTGTCTACTTTATCAGTAGCGATTTCAAGTACTGCTTCATCCGCTTCAATTTTGTCGCCAACTTCTTTTAACCAGTTTGTAATGGTTGCTTCTGCAACGCTTTCTCCCATTTTTGGAAGTTTTAATTCAAATCTTGCCATATTGTTAACCTAAAAGGTGATATTGATTTTCAGTTTGCGAAATTACTAAATATTTCAAACATAAATTACATTAAATGTAATTTTCTACTCTATTTCTATAATCTCACCTCTCTCATTACTATTATTACTTCCTATTAAAAAATTAGCGTTTTTTGGTATAATTTTAAAGGTAAATCCTTTATTCCTTGAAGATTCGAGAATTGCGATACATTTTTTGAAAGAAATGAATTCGTTATCTAAAATAATTTCTGTACCTATTTTACTTTTAACAGAAGACGAAATTACTATTTTTTCTGTTTTCAAATCGTGAAACAGGACTTTTTTTTGCAAAACCAAATGGAGCTTATCTGCTAATTTTTGGTTAGCTGAATACAAAAGATACGATTTTGGAATGATTTTTATTCCTGGTTTCCCTTGAAACATTTTCGCCAAAGAAAAAAAGACAATCCCAATTTTCATAAAAAGGGAGAAAAATAAAACACTTTTAAAATGCTTTTTGTAGAAGAAATTCATCGCTTCCTGAAACCGTTTCATATACGTTTCATCCTTAACCGTGCTTTCTCCTTTGTAGTGAATTGCGGTCGTTTCATGGAAATAATAATTGAATCTTCCTTCTTTCAGGACTCGATACGACAAATCAATATCGTCAGAATACATGAAACAATCTTCATCAAATCCGGCTACTTCAAGATACAAATCTCTTTTCATAACCATAAAAGCACCCACAAGAATGGCTACTTTTCCGGTTTGGTTTTCACTTAAATGTTGCGCATAATATTTCCCGAATGTTCCAGGAAATAATTTGTATAAACCTGTGATTTTGGTAAAAGCGACCCAAGGTGTCGGAACGCCACGTTTACTTTCGGGCAGAAATCTTCCGGTTCCATCGATGAGTTTACAACCCACAATTCCTAAATCCGATTGTTTTTGGGCGAAAGCCAATACTTTCATAAACGTATCTTCGGCAACAACAGTATCGGGATTCAGAACGCAAATGTATTCGCCTTGCGCTTGGGCTACCCCAATGTTATTGCCTTTGGGAAAGCCAATATTTTCTTTGTTTTGAATGAGTTTTACGTTAGGAAAAAGCTTTTGCATCATTGCACAACTGTCATCCGAAGAATTGTTATCAATTACAATAATTTCGCCGTCAATGGTTTCTAATGCGTTTTGAACGCTTAAAACACAGAGCTCCAGAAAATAGCGAACGTTGTAATTGAGAATAATGACGGATAGTTGCAAAGCTTATTGTTTTAGTTTTTTGGGATTTTGTTTCGTGTTGAAAATTCTCAAAACTACAACACTTTCTTTCTCTACGGAATAGATAATTTTAAAACTCCAAATGGCCACAAATCTAACTTTTTGGATATTAATTATTGGCTCAACCGGAAATTTATAAGGAAAATTCGGCAGAGAATTTGCCAAATCATAAATTTCATTAAATACTAAAATAGCATTTTGAGGACTTTCTTTTTTTATGTACTTATAAATAGCTTCTAGTTCATTTGATGCTTTTTTACTCCAAAGCACCCTCATTAACCTAGAATTTTTTTTCTGACATCTTCACTAGAATAGGTTTCTAACTTTCCTTCATTCAATTGATGTAAAGCCTCATGAATGTCTTTAGTATATTCTTTTTCAGAAATTGGGTTTCCATCTGCGTCATAACCAACTATATTTTCTTCATCAAGAAGTTTTGCTATTTTACTAAGAATCTTATTGTCGTTAATACTTAAGATTCTTTGCGTGATGCTGATTTTTAAAGTCTCCGTTTTCATGATACAAATTTTTAACCACTCAAATTTACGTCATTTTATTGAAAATTAAAAAAAACATGTTTCTCCACTAGCCCCGAAGGAAGGGAAAAATTTTTTTTGTTCTTTCTTTAAGGACTAAAAGAGTACTTCACCAAGTTAATATTTTCATCGGTGTTCAGTGAATTTCATTTAGAATGAAAGCTGGACCTTTAGTTCCAAATAAAACCAAGTCATTCGCTCCTAAAAAACAGGTTATCATGTTTAGTTTTAACATTACTTAAACGATAAAACTTGAAACCTAATATAAATGAATTACTTTTGCAAAAAAGTTATGTTTAGTAATGCATGCATCTCTTATAATTTATAACTCATACCCTACAAAGTGAATTACTTATCTGTCGAAAATATCTCTAAATCTTTTGGAGAAAGAACACTTTTTGAAAACATTTCTTTTGGAATTAGTAAAGACCAAAAAATCGCCTTCATTGCCAAAAATGGCTCTGGAAAAACGACTATCATGAGCATCATTAACGGTTTGGAAGAATCAGATACCGGACAAGTTGTACTCAGAAAAGGTATCAAAATGGCCTTCCTTTCGCAAAATAACAATTTGCAGGAAGAATTGACGATTGAAGAAAGCATTTTCGCATCGGATAATGAGACTTTGAAAGTGATTGAAGCGTATGAAAAAGCATTAGAAAATCCGGAAGATGAAGAAGCCTACCAAAAAGCTTTTGACGGAATGGATCAGCACAATGCGTGGGACTTTGAAACACAATACAAGCAAATCCTGTTCAAACTGAAGTTGGAAGATTTCAAACTGAAAGTAAAAAATCTTTCTGGTGGACAGAAAAAAAGACTTTCATTAGCTATTATTTTGATCAATCGTCCCGATTTATTAATTCTGGATGAGCCTACCAACCACTTGGATTTAGAGATGATTGAATGGCTGGAAAGCTATTTTACTAAAGAAAATATTACGTTGTTTATGGTGACGCACGACCGTTTCTTCTTGGAGCGTGTTTGTAACGAAATCATCGAACTGGATAACGGAAAATTATACCAATACAAAGGAAATTACTCGTATTATTTAGAGAAAAAAGAGGAACGCATTGCATCAGAAAATTCGAGTGTGGATAAAGCGCAAAACCTTTTTGTAAAAGAACTGGAATGGATGCGTCGTCAGCCAAAAGCGAGAACGACCAAATCTAAATCGCGTCAAGATGATTTTTATGACATAAAGGAGAAAGCACAAAGCCGCCGCCGTGAAAACAAAGTAGAGCTTGAAATTAACATGGAACGTATGGGAAGCAAGATTATCGAACTTCACAAAATTTCCAAGAAATTCAAGGATCATGTGATTATGGATAATTTCAGTTTTGATTTTCAACGTGGCGAACGCATTGGAATCATTGGGAAAAACGGAACTGGTAAATCTACTTTCTTGAATTTATTGACCGGAAACGTTTCGCTTGATAGCGGTAAAGTGGTGATTGGCGAAACGATAAAAGTAGGTTACTACACGCAAAGCGGAATAAACCCAAAACCGGGTCAGCGTGTGATTGATGTAATTAAGGAATACGGAGAATTCATTCCGTTGATGAAAGGGAAATTGATTTCAGCTTCGCAGTTGTTAGAGCGTTTCTTGTTTGATGCCAAAAAACAATACGATTTTGTGGACCGATTAAGCGGTGGCGAATTGAAACGGTTATATTTGTGTACGGTTTTGATTCAGAATCCGAATTTCTTGATTCTGGATGAGCCTACGAATGATTTGGATATTGTGACACTGAATGTTTTGGAAAGTTTCCTTTTAGATTATCCGGGTTGTCTTTTAGTGGTTTCTCATGATAGGTATTTTATGGATAAAATTGTGGATCACTTATTCATTTTTAGAGGACAAGGTGTAGTGGAAGATTTTCCCGGCAACTATTCTGATTTTAGAGCCTACGAAGACAGTGCTGATGTTGCTCAAAAAGAGGAAAACAAAGCGGATAAGAAGGACTGGAAACAAAATAATCCAACCGGAAACCTGACGTTCAACGAGCAAAAAGAATTCCAGAAAACCGAGAAAGAAATCAAAGATTTAGAGCTTCAGAAAGTAGCTATTGAGCAGTTATTCTCAGACGGGAAAATTGCCGACACCGACATTGAAAAGAAAGCGAACGAATTGAAAAACATCATCAATAAAATTGAAGAGAAAGAGGAGAGATGGTTTGAACTGAGCGCGAAGATAGAAGGATAAAATCCCCCTACCCCCCGAAGGGGGAATAGAAGTGAACATAGCATACTATTTACAACCCCAACACTTTTAGCGGTAACGCTAGAAATGTTGGGGTTTTGTTTTTTAGGAAAAACAGTGATTACAAATTAGTAAGAAATATTAGAATTAATAAAAAGTCCATTTGATGCTTTGTAGTTTTATTTTCACAGCTATCCGAAAGTTTTAATAAAAATCAAAAGTTCCCTTCCTAGCTCATCTAAACAGGCTCTAAGTATTTTATTACCCTGAAAAAAAGTCTGGTTTAAATATAATTTCAGATTTTTTCCTTATTTTTTTAGCAGCCCGCTCTTCAAAGCATACAATAGTTCTTGATTATGCTGCGCAAATGTCTCTGACTTTGCGCCCACAACACTGAACCATTTAATAAATCAAATAGGAATTCGAATAGTCAAAATTCCCGTAAATGAATTATTTTACGTATTTTTGAATTAAACTATATAAACCATGAATCCAATAGAAAGCCATAACGCTGATATAACAAAATTATGCAAAACGCATAATGTTAAGTCATTGTATGCTTTTGGTTCTGTTTTAACTGAAAAATTCAATACGGAAAGTGACATTGACTTAATCGTTGAATTTCAACCGTTAGATGTCTTAGATTATGCAGATAATTATTATGATTTAAAATTTTCACTAGAAACGATATTAAAAAGAGAAATTGATTTGCTTGAAGAAAAAGCAATTAAAAATCCTTATTTTAGAAAAACTATAAATCAAAATAAACAACTGATTTATGGACAATAATATTAAAACATGGCTTTATGATATTTTAAGTTCCATTAATGAAATTGAAAGTTATTTTATTGATAGATCTAAAGAATTTAAAGTACTCAAGAAGAAGCCCATATGTTTTAAATAAGGCATTACAAAATGAAGCCACAATGGAGCAAATTATGGTTTGCAATTGACATTATAGCAGAAGAAGAAAATTTAAACAAAAAATAAATGTACAAATTTAAGAGTTTAGAAGAGAAAGAAAGATATAACAAGACTTTAGAAGCGTGTATAAAAGACTTTAAAGAAGTTTCAGAAAAATTAAAAAACAATCAGCCTAAATTATTAAAAATTATAAATAAGCTTGTACGAACAGCAATGCTTAATCAACTAAATCATAGAGGAGGCACGGAACATTTTTTTAAAAATATGGATTACTGGGAACAACTTAATTATGACGGACTAAATTACTTATTACAAAACGATTTATGCGTTTTTACAGAGGAGCAAAAAAGTTGGTTTAATAGATAACAAGCAATTATTAATATTTAGTTTTAAATTAATGTGGGTGTTATTCTAGTAATAAGAAGTTCCACAAAGCTTCAACATTTGATAAATCTATATTACTTCCATCTTTCATTGTGGCACATCCAGATTTATATTCCCTACCAAAATTATGCTGCGCAAATGTCTCTGACTTTGCGCTCACAATAGTAGTGACAAAACAACCACAGCAAAATCCAATTCTACTGTGGTTGTTTTATTCTATATCCTTTTTTAATTCCCCCTTCGGGGGTTAGGGGGATTTCTACCAAGGAATCGGATTGTAATCTTTCAAAAACTTCCCGCACCAATGTTTTCCTGTATTAATACCGTCAAACAACGGATCCATCACTCGTGCTGCTCCATCCACAATATCTAATGGCGGTTGAAAATCCTCTTCTTCCTGTTTTCTTTTGGCTAATTCTGCAGGATCTTCGTCGGTTACCCAGCCGGTATCAACCGCATTCATAAAAATGCCGTCTTTTGCTAAAGTTCCTGAGGAAGTATGTGTCAGCATATTCAAAGCAGCTTTGGCCATATTGGTATGTGGATGACGGTCTTCTTTGAAAAAGCGATGAAACTTCCCTTCCATCGCCGACACATTAATGATGTGCTTTTTCCCAGTGTTCTCTTTCTTCATCACTTCTGAAAGGCGGTTACATAATACAAAAGGCGCCACGGAATTCACCAGTTGCACTTCGATCATTTCTGTGGTTTCTATTTGTCCCAAACGTAAACGCCAGCTGTTGGTTTTTCTCAAATCGACTTGCTGTAAATCGGCATCAAGTTCCCCTTCCGGGAAAACTTCATTTGCCACCAAAGCATTATCAAACGAATACGGAATTTGAGACAATTTAGCGGAAGCCCGCAACCCAATTCCAGGTTCTGGTCCGTGCCAAGTCACCGGCATATTCTGATTGGAGGAAGCCCCTGCTGTCAACACTTTTAATTCATCCAAACAATTGGTATGATCCAGCAATAATTCTTGTGTCTGTTGCGGCAAAGAAGCGATAGAACGCTCCTCATTTTCCATTAGATGCGTATAAAATCCCGCAGGACGCCTCACCGTTTGCGCCGCATTATTAATCAGAATATCCAAACGATCGTATTTTTGCTCTATAAAATTGCAGAAAATCTCTACACTTGGAATGTGTCGCAAATCCAATCCGTGAATTTTCAAACGATGTCCCCAATCCATGAAATCGTCTTCCTTAGAAAAACGCAATGCGGAATCCACCGGAAAGCGAGTTGTTGCAATAACGGTTGCTCCACCACGCAATAACATCAACGTAATGTGATATCCAATTTTTAGACGAGAACCTGTGATAACGGCAACTTGCCCATTTACATCTGCGGTTTGAAAACGTTTGGCATAATTAAAATCGCCACAATCGGTACACATTGTATCGTAAAAATGGTGCATTTTAGTAAACTCCGTTTTACACACGTAACAGTTTCGTGGAGTTTCCAGTTCCAATTGTTCTTTGTTCACAAGATCATTGTAAGCCAAAAGTTTTGGCGCCATAAAAACACTTGCTTCACGCGCATGGCGGATTCCGGTTACCTTACGGGCGGTTCGGTCTCGTTTTTCCATTTTGCGTTTAGCAGCCACTTTACCGTCTTTTTTTCTCCGGGAAAGCTCGTCACGATCGGGTCTGGAAAACATACCTGCCGCTTTGATTAAAGCGGTGCGTTGCTCTTTTGGAATATCAAATATTTGATCCGTATCCGTATTCAATTGTGCTAAAATAGCGATGCAGCGGTCAATTTCTTCAGAGCTTATCGTAGTTTTATGTTCTATTTGTTCAATCATCATCGTAAAAAAAAATGGATATTATTCTTGTGTAAATTCCAAGGCTGCAAATATAGCCTTTTTAAAGTCGTAATGTTTCGAAGCAATACAGTCGGAAGTCGAAGCGCAAAGATGATAGAATTGTATTTTGACTTTCGACTATTATCTTACTATCTTCGCACCCACAATGTTCTTTCACCAAGATGCACGAAGCAACCGCAAAGATTCACAAAATTGAAAAACTCAGTGTATCTTCGTGTTTTCTCTTTGAGAATCTCTGTGTAACAAAAAAGTTCCATGCTGTTTCAAATCAAATCGTATTTACAATTCCTTTGGCACTCAAAAAATGAGCATGCGGTGCATTCGCCATTTGTGTTTACTTTATTGACGAGATGCTTTTATGATAAAAAATCAAAACCGGAATATACGATTTTAAGAGAATATAGAAACTCGCTTTTAGCAAACAATAATACCATTGAAGTCACTGATTTTGGTGCGGGTTCCAAAGTGTTTAAATCGAATTCCAGAGTTATTGCCAAGATTGCCAAAACAGCAGGGATTTCTCCCAAGCGAGCTGAATTACTTTTTAGAATCACCAATTATTTTCAACCGGACTCTATTTTAGAAATTGGAACTTCATTGGGATTGGCGACTTCTGCCCTAGCTTTAGGGAATTTAAAAGCCCAAATAATCACTTTAGAAGGTTGTCCTGAAACCGCTAGACAAGCTCAATTGCAATTTAAAAAATTCAATTTCAATACTATATGTTCCGAAACAACAGAGTTCAGTACTTATTTACAAACCGAAAGCCTAAAGCCTAAAACCCATAACCTAATTTACTTCGACGGCAATCACTCCAAGAAAGCAACATTAGACTATTTTGAAGTATTACTTCCTACCATTACGAACGAAACCCTTTGGATATTCGATGACATTCACTGGTCGCCAGAAATGGAACAAGCTTGGGAAATTATAAAAAACCATCCCAAAGTAACGGTAACAATTGACACATTTCAGTGGGGATTGGTATTTTTTAGGAGAGAACAACCAAAAGAACATTTTGTGATTCGAACCTAAAAAAAGTGACAGCCATTGCTGACTGCCATTTTCAATATCGAATAACTACTTTTTATTCTTTAGCTTTTTTCATTTCTCCAGATTTTGCTCCCATTCTGTTTAGCGTATAAATTGGTGCAAATTTTAATTTTAAACCCGAAATTTTTCTGTTATCATCCACTGAAAGTCCTTCTTTTTCAACTGTATTTTTTCTACTGTCCAATGCTTCATACATCAATTTGATTTCGTCCCAGTCTTCACGAGAATACTTATCTTTGTTCGTTTCAACTGCATCTACAAATTGCTGGTACACGCTAAGAACATTGTCTTTATCCACCCAGACAAAACTCATATCCTCACCCACTTTCCCTTCACCAAATAAAGCATTCCTCATTTGTTGTTTTGGGTTTGCAGCAGCGGCGGCTTTATCTTGAGCCTCTATTTCGGCTTCGTATTTTGCTTTCAAAGCCTCGTATTTAGCATTTGCTTCATCAAGGTATTTCTGCGCCTCCGCATTGTCTTTCATATTTGCCAATGCTGCCTTTGCATTACCACTTTTTAATTGATACGTAGCTTCAATTCCTTGCCAGTTTGCTTTAGCATTCTCGGAAGAAACATTCCCTAATGAATCCACATACATCACATAAGAATCCACTATTTTCTCCGCTTGCTCTGTTTTTTCATCTTTACAGGAGGCAAATCCTAAAGCGACTACCGCTATTCCTAACACCATTTTTGTACTTTTCATAACTTCTTGATTTGATTAATACTTTTAACAAAAAAAAGTAATATTATTATATTATCAATTATAACCAAAAAATGTTATAAATAATTAAAATAATTATGAAATAAATACCAATAAAGTGTAAATTATACAAATTTATACTATAATAACATAAAATTTAATAGAATGATTTAACGTATTAAAAAATACATTTACCAAGAAAATAGAAATAAACGCAAGTACTTCATTAATAAAAAATTATCTGACCGCATAAATCTAAGCTCAAAATGTAACAAATTTAAAAAACATCTACTTATTAATAATTCAAAAGTCTTTTGTACTTTTAAAATCTAATTTAATAGCACCCTACGCACCGTCGAAGGTCAAAAAATCATACATTCTAATGGCAAACCCGCTAATCAAAATAACCAATATCAAACGAGATTTTGTGCTTGGAAATGAAATTGTATATGTTCTCAAAGGCATTGATTTAGAAATAAATAAAGGCGAATACGTAGCATTAATGGGACCTTCAGGATCCGGAAAATCTACCTTAATGAATTTATTAGGTTGCTTAGACACGCCAACTTCTGGCAGTTACATCCTGAATGGGAAGGATGTCAGCCAGATGAAAGATGATGAATTAGCCGAAATTCGCAATAAAGAAATAGGATTTGTTTTCCAAACTTTCAATCTTTTACCCAGAACAACCGCACTAGACAATGTAGCTTTACCCATGATTTATGCCGGTTTCTCTAAATCTGATAGAAATAAACGCGCCACGGAAGTTTTAGAACAAGTAAATCTTGCTGACAGAATGGATCACCAACCCAACCAACTTTCAGGAGGTCAACGCCAGCGGGTGGCAATTGCACGTGCCTTGGTCAATAAGCCGTCCATCATTTTAGCGGATGAACCTACAGGAAATTTAGACAGCAAAACCTCTCTTGAAATCATGAAACTTTTTGGAGACATCCATACCAATGGGAACACCGTTATTTTAGTAACGCACGAAGAAGAAATTGCCGCGTATGCGCATCGAATTATACGTTTGCGTGACGGAATTATTGAAAGCGATACGACCAAATAATTTTTTTTAGGAGCTTTTTCCGGCTATACGCTTGTATCTCTTTCTTTTTTAAAAAGAAAAAAGAAACAGGATACCGCTTCTATCCGGGCTAAAAAATCTCACTTACAAATATCTTTTAAACCCCAAATAAAAACTAGTACCTAAAATGAATATCGCCATACTAACCTGCCAAAAACTTCCCGATTTAAATCCTGAAGATCAAAAAATAATTCCTGCACTAGCCAAACATAATATTAACGCCAAAGCGGTGATTTGGAGTGACAAAACCATTAACTGGGCTGATTTTGATTTCCTAATTTTTCGCAATACTTGGGATTATTTCGAAAAAGAAACCGAATTTAATATTTGGCTCCACCAAATAGAAAAACTGGGTATCAAAACACTTAACCCGATTGAAATAATCAAACAAAACATACACAAGTTTTATTTGCGTGAAATGCAAAAGCAAGGAATCACAATATTACCAACCGTATTTATTGACAAAACAGACACTCTGAATCTAGCTGAACACCTACCTTCCCATTGGAAAAAAGCAGTCATAAAACCTGCATTTTCGGCAGGATCGTATCTCACTGAAGTTTTTGAAACATCAGATAGTGAAGAAATAAACCAGAAATATGCGACCATAGCTGCAGAGAAAGAATTGCTGTTACAGGAATTTATGCCGGAGATTCAAACTCTAGGTGAAACTTCATTTATCTTTTTCAATAAAAAATTCTCTCATGCGGTTAACAAAAAGCCGGTAGATGGAGATTTTAGAGTACAGTCCCTATTTGGTGGTATCTATAATTTGGTACATCCCAGTTCAGAATTGATTGAAAAAGCACAAAAAGTTGTTGATACTTTTCAAGAGAACTTACTGTACGCCAGGGTAGATGGGATACTGATTGATAATGAACTTTATTTAATGGAAATTGAATGCATTGAACCTGATTTATATTTCAATTTAAGTGAAGGTTCACTGGAACGATTTGTTACGGCAATAGTGGAATTAATACAGTAAATTTGTTTCCAACAAACAAATTATAAATTAACACAAACCTTGGATGAAAGTATATACAAAGACTGGTGATAAAGGAACCACGGCACTTTTTGGCGGAACCAGAGTCCCAAAGGATCATGCACGAATAGAAAGTTATGGTACGGTAGACGAATTGAATTCTTACATTGGACTAATCCGAGATCAGGAGATGAATTCCCATTACAAAGAAATTCTAATCGAGATTCAGGATCGTTTGTTTACAGTAGGCGCTATATTAGCAACGCCACCGGAAAAAGAAGTACTGAAAAACGGCGAACTTCGTTTGAAAAAACTCGGAATAATTGAATCAGATATTGAACTGTTGGAAAATGAAATTGACAGCATGGAAGAAGCATTACCACCCATGACTCATTTCGTACTTCCTGGAGGACATACAACCGTGTCATATTGTCATATAGCACGTTGCGTATGCCGTAGAGCGGAGCGTTTAGCAGTTCATTTAAGCCACAACGAACCGGTTGCAGAAATCGCAATAAAGTACCTGAACCGACTTTCTGACTACCTTTTTGTGTTGGCACGAAAGTTGTCTCATGATCTGAAAGCTACGGAAGTTCAATGGATTCCTAGAAAATAATTTGCAGCATTTAAGGTCTTTTTCAGTTGTATTTATGGTGAAAAAATGCAAACTTTTTAACCGCAAAATTTAAAACAAAAAAAACGTTCTTAACTTTTTATTAAAATAAATGATTTTTTACTTGTCTTTTTCAGTAAAAAATTTATTTTTGCACAAAACTAAACAGACAACAAGATGTATTGGACATTAGAATTAGCATCCTATCTAAGTGATGCACCGTGGCCTGCTAACAAAGACGAACTTATTGACTACGCTATTAGAGCTGGAGCTCCATTAGAAGTAGTAGAAAACCTTCAGTCTATAGAAGATGAAGGCGAGATATATGAATCAATGGAAGAAATTTGGCCAGATTATCCTACAGACGAAGATTATCTTTGGAATGAGGATGAATATTAAAAAGTAAACCAAGAAAAAGTCTCTAAAGAGGCTTTTTTTTTGTTTAAATTTACAGAATTACACAAACAGAAATAAAAACATATTATGAGTTTTATAAATAGTATTATCAAAGTCTTTGTTGGGGATAAATCTCAAAAAGATGTGAAAGCTTTACAGCCGTATCTTAACAAAATTAAAACTTTTGAAACTCCTCTAATGGCATTATCTAATGATGAGCTTAGAGCGCGTACTGCATTTTTCAAAGAAAAAATAAAACAAGACCGTTCTGAAAAAGATGCTAAAATTAGTGCTCTGAAAGTAGAAGTTGAAAGTATTGAAGATATCGACAAACGAGAGGATATTTACGTCGCTATTGATGCGCTGGAAAAAGAGGCTTATGATATTTCGGAAAAAACGTTGTTAGAAATTCTTCCGGAAGCTTTTGCTGTAGTCAAAGAAACGGCTAGACGTTTCAAAGACAGTACACAAGTAATTGTAACTGCCACTGCAAAAGACCGTGAACTTTCGGCAACAAAAAGCTATATAACTCTAGATGGAGACACTGCGATCTGGGCAAATTCTTGGAGTGCTGCGGGTAAAGAAATTACTTGGGACATGATTCACTATGACGTACAATTAATTGGCGGAATGGTTTTACATGAAGGAAAAGTAGCTGAAATGCAAACAGGTGAAGGAAAAACATTAGTGGCAACTTTGCCGCTTTACTTAAATGCATTGACAGGAAACGGAGTACATCTAGTGACTGTCAACGATTATTTGGCAAAAAGAGATAGTACATGGAAAGCACCTTTATTTGAATTTCATGGTATGTCAGTAGAATGTATTGACAATTATCAGCCAAGCTCAGAAGGACGAAAAAAAGCATACGATGCTGATATCACGTACGGAACCAATAATGAGTTTGGTTTTGACTACTTGAGAGATAATATGGCACATTCTCCAGAAGATTTAGTGCAAAGAAAACACAATTATGCGATTGTCGATGAAGTCGATTCTGTTTTGATTGATGATGCAAGAACACCATTAATTATCTCAGGTCCAGTTCCTCAGGGAGATCGCCATGAGTTTAACGAATTGAAACCAAAAATTGAAAATTTGGTTAGTTTACAACGTCAATTGGCAAACGGCTTCCTATCTGAAGCTAAAAAATTAATAAAAGAAGGAAACACTAAAGAAGGTGGATTCCAATTGTTAAGAGCCTACCGAGCATTACCAAAAAATAAAGCATTGATTAAATTTTTGAGTGAAGAAGGAATTAGACAATTGCTTCAAAAAACCGAAAATCAATACATGCAGGATAACAAAAGAGAAATGCACAAGATTGATGAGGCATTGTATTTTGTTATTGAAGAAAAAAACAATCAGGTAGAACTGTCTGACAATGGTATCCAATTCCTTTCCGGAGATACTGATTCTGACTTTTTTGTACTTCCGGACATTGGAACCGAAATTGCCGCTATCGAAAAAAGAAAACTGGATAAAGATGCAGAAGCGGAAGAGAAGGAAAAATTATTCCAAGATTTCGGAATCAAAAGTGAGCGCATCCACACCCTGACACAACTTTTGAAAGCATACGCTTTATTCGAAAAAGATGTAGAATATGTAATCATGGACAACAAAATCATGATTGTTGATGAGCAAACGGGACGTATCATGGACGGTCGTCGGTATTCTGACGGTTTACACCAAGCCATTGAAGCCAAAGAAAATGTAAAAATTGAAGCAGCAACACAAACATTTGCAACAGTTACATTACAGAATTACTTCAGAATGTACAACAAACTGGGAGGAATGACAGGAACAGCCTCTACTGAAGCAGGTGAGTTGTGGCAAATATACAAACTGGACGTGGTAGAAATTCCTACGAACAGACCAATGGCCAGAAAAGATAAAGAAGATTTTATTTATAAAACTACTCGTGAAAAATTCAATGCCGTAATCGAAGACGTTTCAGAATTATCTAAAGCAGGGAGACCGGTTCTTATTGGCACAACTTCAGTAGAGATTTCAGAATTGTTAAGCCGAATGTTGAAAATGAGAGGTGTTGCACACAATGTCTTGAATGCAAAAATGCACAAACAAGAAGCGCAAATTGTTGAAGAAGCTGGAAAACCGGGTGTGGTAACTATTGCAACAAACATGGCGGGTCGTGGTACCGATATTAAATTATCTGCTGAAGTAAAAGCCGCTGGTGGATTAGCAATTGTAGGAACAGAACGTCATGATTCGCGTCGTGTTGACCGTCAGTTACGTGGTCGTGCAGGACGTCAAGGAGATCCAGGAAGTTCTCAGTTTTATGTTTCTCTTGAAGACAACCTAATGCGTTTATTTGGTTCTGAAAGAGTAGCAAAAGTGATGGACAGAATGGGATTACAGGAAGGCGAAGTGATTCAGCATTCTATGATGACCAAATCTATCGAACGTGCTCAGAAAAAGGTAGAAGAAAACAACTTTGGTGTTCGGAAGCGTTTATTGGAATATGATGATGTCATGAATGCGCAACGTGAAGTAGTGTACAAACGCCGTCGTCATGCCTTGTTTGGAGAGCGATTGAAATTGGATATTGCCAACATGCTGTATGACACCTGCGAACTCATTATTGATCAAAACAAAGCGACTAACAATTTCAAAAACTTTGAGTTTGAGTTAATTCGTTATTTCTCTATTACATCACCGGTTACTGAAAGTGAGTTCATAAAACTCAGCGAAATGGAATTAACTGGCAAAGTATACAAAGCTACATTAGAATATTACACCGAAAAAACAGTACGAAGCGCCAGAGAAGCATTTCCTATTATAAAAAATGTTTACGAAGACAAAAACAACCAATTTGAACGCATTGTTGTTCCATTTACAGATGGAATCAAATCGTTGAATGTAGTTACTGATTTGAAAAAAGCCTACGAAACTGAGGGAGCTCAACTTGTTGCTGATTTTGAAAAAAATATTACATTATCTATTGTTGATGAAGCTTGGAAAAAACACTTGCGCAAAATGGATGAGTTGAAACAATCGGTACAACTTGCGGTTCACGAACAAAAAGATCCATTGCTAATTTACAAACTCGAGGCTTTCAATTTGTTTAGAGCTATGATTGACAATGTCAATAAAGAAGTAATTTCGTTCTTGTTCAAAGGCGATTTACCGGCTCAAGAAAACCAACAAATTCAGGAGGCAAAAGAAGTACGTCAGAAAGAAGACTTTCAATTGAGCAAAGACGAGGTGCTGAATTCTGATGAATTAGCAACACAAAATCGTGAAGCGGGACAAACGCAACAACGCCAAGTTACCGAAACTATCGTGAGAGATATGCCAAAAATTAATCGCAATGATACTGTTACGATTCAGAACGTGGCCAACGGACAAACGCAGGAAATGAAATACAAAAAAGCCGAGAGCTTAATCGCTTCAGGACAATGGGTTATCGTGAACTAAAAACCGTTTAAATTCCTCAAAATTAAATTCTTCAATTACGAAAGTAGTTGGGGAATTTTTTTTGTTCTTAATTTATTTCAGGAGCCATTCCCGCCCTACGCTGCAAGCTATTTGGTTTCAAACCCTTTTTCTAGCCGCTGTCAGTAGCTTCCTTTGGTTGCTCTGCCACCACCAGAAAAAAATGTTTTTCAACCGGCATAGGCTTTCCGCTGCTGTCGGGGCTAGTGATTTTGCGATACATAAAAGAGTAGCGATCAAATACACGTTTACAAAAAAACGTACAATAAATAAAAAACGCATTTGATGATTTGTAAAGAATTATTTACATATTTGGAAATTAATAAAGCGAAAGAAACCTTCGCCAATCTACCCATATATGGGTGTATATGCGAAAGTTTGTATCGCCTATATACAAGTTAGCGGTAATGCTCTGAAAAAATAACGCAAAAACACTATTATGGAAAAAACACACCAAATTATTTTGACTTTTTTATGTTTAGTTTTATCGTCTTGTCAAAATAACTCGCTCAATGGAAAAACATTATCGGGACTTGAGGAAGATGAATATTTTGATGCTGCAAACCAGCACTTTCAAACAAATTTAACTTTTAAAAATGATAGCATAATAGTTGAACGAAATTCAGTTTCGATAACAACAGATGAAAAATCAGCTTTCAAAAAAACTGGTGAAATGTATCGTTACAAAGGAGCGGTTAAAAAGAATGGAAATAAATTGAGTTTTGTTGCTGTTGAATATAAATGTAGTGATTGCCCACCAATAGTTGAAGTTGGAGAAAATGGTGATATTAAAGATGTTTTAGATAAAAAAAAATATGAAGGTTACATGACAAAAAATGGGGCGAAATTTAACGGAATAGAATTTAAAGAGAACTAAGCACTACCGCTAACAGCTAGTAAGCAATAGTCGGGAATTAGGCTTAATTTGAAGTTGGTTTTGTACTTGAAAAAATAGTGATTATCCGAAATAATAGCTTTATTTAGCCCGACCATCGCCTACTAGCGGGACGTTATACCACATTATTGAATAACGTTATGAAAAAAAGATAAAAAATCTTTCCGAATTTTCGCAAGTAATTATAATTTAATTACTTGCGAACAAATAAAATAAATTTTATACTTTTAAAAGTAATAATTTAAACTATATAAAAAATGAAAAAATATTTTACAAATCTAGTAATCATTATGGCATTATCTATTCTTTTTATTGGCTGTTCCAATGAAGAAAATGAGATAAAAGTAGAAACACTTGACTCAAGTAAAGATGCAAAAAGAATTGCAGATATTATAAATTCTGGAACTGAAGGCATTCCATTTCCTGAAGGTAGCAAAGTTTTTAAAAAATCCGAAGATAACTTTGAAATACGTTTGCCAAAAGATTTTTACTTTTTAATTTCAGAATTAGACTCAAATGGTAATTCAGGTCATCGAGCAATCGCTGAAATTTCTGATGTAAGTGTTACATGTTCATTCACAAAAGGTTCAGGTTGTTCTCCTGTAAAAGCTCAAGGTGAATATTATTGTGTAATGAATAGTGGTTGTACAACATGCACGATGTCAACAGCTAGAATTGGAACAAAACAAAATATTAAAATTCTTGGAATAATTGATTATAATATGGGGGTTAGTTTTGTATCTGAATCAAAAAGTCTTTTAACTTCATCGAAAAACAAAATTATTTCTAAAAGTATTTCAGAGCATTTTTTAAATAAAACAGAAGTTAAAAAAGCACTTTTGGAATTTTATTCTGTAATTTATGATAAAAATATACCAAGTTTTATTACTGAAAACAAAAATCCACCTGCGGGTTATTCATTTTCAAAAGTTAATTTATTTGGTAATGAAATAATGGTTCCAGTAAAATCAAATTCTTTTTCAACAGAATTAGGTATTTCTGAAATTGATGATGCAGCTGTTACTTGCAGTTGTAGTAGTGGTTCTGGTTGTGTAAAAAAATCATTTATGGGTGCAAAATATTGTGATGCTGGTTCTTGCACAAAATGTACTTTGAATGATTAAATCTGAATTTTAACTTATAATAAAGAGTGAATTTCATAAATTATGGAGTTCACTTTTTTGTATAACGTGGTATAACAAGCGTTTTGCAAGATTGCGGGGTAAGTGATTAATTCAAAGTTTTGGCATATCAATAAAGTTCAGTAATAACCTAAAAGTTAAGGCTTATTTAGTCCGCAACCTCGCAAAGCGCTGGGACGTCAAACTGTCTAATACCTCCTTTCTCTATGTTAGATAATTTGTACAAAAAATCGTTCAAATAATTTGCATAATTCCCCCGCTAGCGCGAGCGCAATGTCATTAAGTTAAGGAATTTTATATTGCATCTTTTTGATTTTTAAGCACTAAAGGTCGAATTCGATTTCTATA
>NZ_RYDO01000035.1:0-1065 GCF_003984855.1 Flavobacterium sp. GSP6 | reverse complement strand
ATTATGCAAATTATTTGAACGATTTTTTGTACAAATTATCTAACATAGAGAAAGGAGGTTATTAGACAGTTTGACGTTCTCGCGCTACAAGCAGTTTGCGACTAAATTAAGCCCATTGTTCGGATTTGCCAAATCTTCCAAATACAAAACCAACTTCAAATTCAGCCAAATCCCCAAATTGCTTGTAGCGTGTGTTAGCAACAGTAATTATTCACAATGTATTTCGTTTTGTTCAGATTACCAACACTTTCAAACATGTTTAATTCGATTCCCTTTTTCAAATCTCTACTAGCAGTTGCAGAAGAAAGGTCTTTGAAAATATTCATATAATCTTTTCTAGTAAATTCTTTTATGCCAAGTTTTAGAAAGTATTCTAATCTGTCTAAGTCTTTTAAAATTCTATTATTGTAATTAAGTAAACTGCCTAAAGATTTATCAATTACATCAAGCATGTATTCTATAAAACATGTTGATTTTCCTGATTTATCACTTAATGACAAAGATTTATAATAATCATCTTGCGTTTGGCTAATTAATGTTTCAAATGGCAAAAACTCAAAAATTGGATATTCAGACATTAAAATTAAAGTTTGCCATAATCTTCCCATTCTTCCATTACCATCTAAAAAAGGATGTATGAATTCCATTTCATAATGAAAAACACAACTTTTTATTAATGTTAATTCATCAGAGTCTTTAAGATATTCAAATAAATCTTTCATTAGATGCGGAACATTTTCATGAGGTGGTGCAATGTGTTCTACTTTTGTTCCTTTAACTATTCCAACACCTTGTTTTCTATATTTTCCTGCACTCTCAATTAGACCATTCATTAACTCAAGATGTGCTTTTAAAAAGTTTTTATCAGATGAAAACTTATATTCTTCAAGTTTGTCATAAACCGTAATAGCATTTAATACTTCTAAGACATCTTTTTTTGGACCAATTACTCTTTTGTTTTCAATCAATGCAGTAATTTGTTCCTCAGTTGGATATTCCGCTGCAAAGGTCGCCACGATTCCGCTACAAAGTGCACCACGATTCCGCTGCAAAGTACACCACCCA
>NZ_RYDO01000034.1:0-1261 GCF_003984855.1 Flavobacterium sp. GSP6 | reverse complement strand
TGGATATGCAAATAAAAACTGCACATTAAGTTAAGCTACATTTTTGTAATTAATTTGATTGTTAAATTCTTCAATAGTTGCATAATTTAAAGCAGAATGTCTCCTTTTTCTGTTGTACCAAATTTCAATGTATTCAAAGATTTCCAGTTTCATTTGTTCTTTTGAAATCAGTTTGTTTCCATAAATCAATTCCGTTTTCAAGGATTTAAAAAAGCTTTCCGCTACTGCATTATCCCAACAATTTCCTTTGCGACTCATACTGCGGGTTATTTTTTTATAGGAATCAAGAACATTTACAAACTTTTTGCTAGCATATTGAACACCTCTGTCGGAATGAAAAATCAAACCTTCCTCAATATTTCGGTTTTTAACGGCCATTTTCCAAGCTCCAAGCGTAGTTTCATCTGTACTCATTCCATCGCTCAAACTCCAACCTATAATTTTTCGGTCGTATAAATCCATAATAGTTGTCAGGTATACAAATCCCTCTTTAGTTTGAATATAGGTGATATCAGAAACCCAAACTTTTGAAGGCATTTTGACAACAAACTCCCTATTTAATATATTTTCGACGATTAAGTAATTATGATTTGAGTTGGTCGTCACTTTGAATTTCTTGCTTAATTTACTTCGCAAGCCTAACTGTTTCATATATTTTGCTACAGTAATTCTTGAAATTTTATAACCAATACTCAGAAGTTCTAATGTTATTCTAGGACTTCCATATCTTTGCTTGGCTGCAAAATAAATCAATGTTATCTGTTCTTTTATGGTAATTTTTAGTTGTTGTCTTGCTGTGATTGCTTGTTTTTTCCATCGGTAATAACTTCCGCTGCTCACTTGTAGAACTTTGCACATTTTTTCAATCGGGAATAGTTGTTCATTGCTTTTTATGAAACTATAAATCATCGACCGCTCTTGGAAAAAATGCCGATTGCTTTTTTTAATATATCACGTTCTAACTCGGCATCTTTGAGTCTTTTCTCCAGTTCGTGGATTTTTTCTTGCTCGGGAGTGAGTTTTAAATTTCCTTTCCCAGGAAAACTTCCTTCTCCAAATTCCTCAAACTCTTTACGCCATTTATACAACTGTGGTGCTGTGACTCCCAATTCTCTGGCGAGTTCTGATACATTTGTTCTATCATAACTCAATTGAACGGCTTTTTCTTTAAAAGCTTTATCATAAATTTTGCGGACTTGTTTCATAGGCTAAAATTAAGATTATTTCTTAACTTAATGTGATGGCTAAGTTAGCATGTCCA
>NZ_RYDO01000033.1:0-1300 GCF_003984855.1 Flavobacterium sp. GSP6 | reverse complement strand
TGGCGCACTTTGTTGCGGAATCGTGGTGTACTTTGCTCCGGAATGGGTGGTGTACTTTCGTCGGAATATCTAGTTCTAAACTAATAGAATTAAGGCTTTGGGTGGTTGGTACACTCATTAGCCTTTTTTTATCGTTTATATTTAAGGGATTTTACTTCTTCAAGTCCTTTGGCAAATTGGGTTTGCTCTATGAATAGTCTTCTTCCTATTCTTTTGGCTTGAATTTTTCCTTCTTTTATCCAGTTCCGAACCGTTAATTCAGATACTCCAGATATTGAAGCCAAAGACTTTACTGAATGAAGTTTATTTTCAGTTTCTTTGGGTTTGTGTTTGATGTCAAGTAACAAATTTTCAATGTTACTTAATCGGGTTTCGATCGATTCAAATGGATTGCTCATTTTATATCAGTTTTATATTATTAACTGATACAAATTTACGATGTACTTATGATTAACTATTTGATTTACAGTTGTATGAACTTGTATACAAGTAATTACAAGTCATACAAGTTATTTTATTTTACTCTATATTTGGTTATCAATGGATTAAGTTTACTCTGAACTGTAGTAATATTTTTAGCATAATAATTTTGTTCATCTTTAGTATGTTTATATAAATCATTTAATGCGGTTTGGGATCCAATATCTCTATTGAAGTAATCCTTTATACTCCTAAAAAAGGGTGCGAATTGCGTAAAAGAAAATATTCCGTCATTTTTCAAAAGTTCAATCATAATTTTAAAATCAATACCAAATTCAATATTAAAAGAATTCTTTAAATCATTTGCAAATCCTTCTTTGTTTTCAATCGTAATGTAGTCTAAAAAAGTTTTTTCTACTTTTTGAAGTTTAATTTCTTTAGGTAAATTATGATTATATTTACTCTTTAAAAACTCTTCAATTTTTGAAAAGTCCAAGTACATATTAATACAGAAATATAAAATTTCTCTTTGTGAAAACTCATTAACTTTTTCCTGTATCAATATTGATTTTTTGATTTCAGATATTGAATTGTTATTTTTATAAGTGAATATGAAATTTGTAATTTCGCTTGAATTTTGATTTTTGTCTTTAATTTCAAATTGATTTTTATACATTTCCAAATTATGCAAATCCAGTTCGTAAAAATCAAAAATACTTTCAATCCATTCTATTAATCCGTTTACGCTTTTAAGTTCCCAGATAATGTGATTATTAATATCTCTTTGATTGTTAATTAATGAAGTGGATATGCAAATAAAAACTGCACATTAAGTTAAGCTACATTTTTGTAATTAATTTGATTGTTAAATTCTTCAATA
>NZ_RYDO01000032.1:0-1444 GCF_003984855.1 Flavobacterium sp. GSP6 | reverse complement strand
TAGACTGCACCCAAAAGTTTAGACAAATTTATAATTAATTTTGATAATAATGAGCCCGATATTGTGTCGGGCTCATTCCGTTTAAATTCAGTTTTATTCTTTCATTATTGTAATATTTGATATACTCTTTAATTTCAATTTTTAAATGATTGATGTCTTTGAATTTCATAATATAAAACAGTTCTGATTTTAATATTCCAAAGAAGTTTTCAATAATTGCATTATCTAAACAGTTCCCTTTTCGAGACATACTTTGTATTAATCCTTTTTCTTTTAAAAGCATTTGATATTGTTTCATTTGATATTGCCAGCCTTGGTCTGAGTGCAATATTAGATTAGAATTATTAGGTATACATTTAAAAGACTTTTTAAGCATATTGCATATTTGATTAAAATTGGGTCTTTCCGATAATTCATAACTTATTATTTCTCCGTTAAATAAATCAATAATAGGCGAGAGATACAATTTATTGCCAGAGATATTAAACTCCGTTATATCGGTTGCCCACTTTTGGTTGGGTGCTGTTGCCTTAAAATTTCGCTGTAATATATTAGGAGCTATCTTCCCTTGTTCTCCTTTATATGATTTATATTTTTTTAATCGTATTAAACTTTTTAATCCTAGAACCTTCATTAATCGCAATACCGTTTTGTGATTAATTACAATTCCTTTTTGTTTGATTACCAAGGTAATACGACGGTAACCCAATCGGCCTTTATGGTGGTTGTAAATCTGCTTAATCAATTCTTTAATGTCTTTGTATTTGTCGATTAATTGACTTCTTTTTTCATGGTAATAATAACTACTTCTGACCATTTTCATACAATTGAGAAGAACCTCTAAATCATATTTATGCCTTAATTCCATTATGGTTTGAGCCTTTTGTTTTGATTGGCTTGTTCGGCTTGAATTAAGGCATTGAACTTTTTTAAAATTTCGTTCTCTGCTCGCAAATATTCCAGTTCTTTTAAAAGTTCTTCTTCCCGGGTTAATGGTTTGTCTGTTTTTCGTTGTTTTCTCTTAAAATTCATAGATGCTGGTCTTCCTTTGGGTTTAGGTTTTAAACCTGCCGAACCTTCTTTTGCATATTCCCTTTGCCAACGTCTTATTATCGAACTTGTCGGAATATTGAATGTTAAACAGGCTTCACTCAAAGATAATGACTTGCTTTCAATACTTTGTAGAACTTTTAACTTAAAGCGTAAACTATAATTTGCGTTTTTTTGGACAGGCAAAAGACCTTCGTTTCCAAATTTAAGATACCACCTAATCCAATCTTTAAGGCTGGTTGTGCCTATGTCATTCTCTTTAGCTGTAACACTTAGTGATTGACGATTTTTTAAAACTTCATTTACACAGCGAAGTTTAAATTCATAATTGTAACTGACTTTTCTTTCCATAAAAATACCCCCAGATAATGTCTAATTATTTGGGGGCAGTTCA
>NZ_RYDO01000031.1:0-1804 GCF_003984855.1 Flavobacterium sp. GSP6 | reverse complement strand
TACATTAGTGGGTTGTTCAACACATACGCATAGCGGTTGTAGTTTTGGGTATTCTCCGGTTGCTGGATAAAATTATCTGGCATTAAAAAAGAACGTAAAACAGGATCATATAAACGACCGTTCATGTGTATCAATCCAACTTCTGCTAAATGCTCGTGGCTGGTGTAGCCTCTGTCCATCATCATTAGTCGCGCGCTAGTACCATCTGTTGGTAAAGCTATAGCTACTCCATTTTGTTGCAATTTAGCTAAATTTCCCCAAGCATCAAAATGACGGCGTTCTATTGCCACCCAACGCCAATTTGTATTCTACCTAAAACAAAAAACTACAACTTATTTAAGGATGTAGTTTAATTTTGTTTTGTCTGATAGCGCTTCTGGGCACGAGCCAGAGGCATCGCGCTAGCCTTTCTATTAATTTCTGCTTGGACTAGCAGGGGCAAGTATTGACAAAGCACAATATAGCCGTATTGAAAATGGAAAAACTGACCCTTCTGTTGCAACTCTAGAACGCATTGCAAATGCTATGGGCGTTTCTTTATCTGATTTATTTGCTTCTACCGAAGAACTCAAAGAAATAAACTCTTTTGATAAGTCGATTATGGAAAAAGTATCGCTTATGGAAAGTTTAAACGAAGAAGAAAAACAAACTATTTATATTATGCTTGATGCCTTTATTGGTAAAAGAAAACTCAAAGACGCTCTTCAAAATGTGCTTTACGATGTAAAATAAGAAAACCCAGCATTCGCTGGGTTTTCTTATTTTATCTGCTTTTCTTTGAACTACTTTTTGTTTTTGAGGAGTTTTTTTGTCTCATTATTATAAAGCTCTTTAGCAACAGTTATTTCTTTTGCATTGATAAAATCATCTATACTGACGTATATAAAACCATTATCATCATTTATATTTAAATTCTTTTTGTCAGCACATTCTACACTTTTTTTACCATCTATTAGATAAAGTAATGTTCCGTCATTAAAATTTTTAATCGCAAGTTCCGTTAATCTTTTGTAAATTACTTTATTTATTTCTTCATAGCTAATACTTCTAAAACAGGATTTTATTGAACATAAATCTTCTACTTGAAAATTAGGATATGCTTCTATTTTCTCAAGATGAGCTAAATCATTATGACAAAATGTGTAATATTTTTTTTGAATATCTCCCATTTGATTTTGACTAAACAAAACATTTGATGCCAGTAATAAAATAATAACTATCTTTTTCATATTCCTTAGTTTTATTTGGTTAGACTTAAAAAATGATTGTACATCTGACTATTAAAATAAGGAGAACCCATACTTTGTTCCCATCCATATGCTTTAACCTCTGAATGAGCATTATTATTATATTTATTAAGCCAACCAGCATAACTACCACTAACATAATCTGCAACGTGATTTAATTCGTGACCTGCAACACTTGCAGCGTGTCTAACGCTATTTAAAGCTAATTTTTTTATATAAATCAAGCCTTTTGAAACAACTTTATAATTACCTTGACTTCCAGTTATAGTTTTTTGAGCTTGACCATAAATATTATCTTTTCCACCTATGACATCTTGTATTTCAAAACTTGGGCAATTTGCAGACTCATATAAATCAGGAAATATTTTAGCCATATTAGTAGTAAGTTCTTCATTCGTCCATCGTGCAACATCATCTGGATCAAAACCAGCTTTAGTAATTGCTTTATCTAACATAGACCTTTCTTGCATTTTATGCATCGCATGATTGAGTCCACTAACCACTAAACCCGTAACTGCGCCTTGCCAAAAGTTTCCTCCAGTTAATGCTGCACCAGC